>DDSR01000134.1 GCA_002343455.1 Deltaproteobacteria bacterium UBA2385
GTTCGTCTCGGGCACCAGGCTTCACCGAGGGCCGGGCCTCTCCCGGCAGGCTGTGGAAGGCAGGCTCGCGCCGACGGCTATGGACGCCATTGCGGAAGCGACGTCGGAGAGGACGGCTCATCTCCTTGAGCCCGCAGCCCCGTCAGCGGCTGCCGGGGTAGAGCGCGCCGACGTGCTCGACGTAGAGGAACTCGCCCGGGATCTCCAGGCTGTGCCGCACGATCGTCTCGCCGGTCTCGGTGGAGATCTCGTCCAGCACGCCGGCCTTGCCGAACGAGACCAGGGTCCGGTCCTCGTCCAGGGGCTGGGCGTTGCCGACGTAGAAGGTCTGCTGGCAGGTCGGCGAGGTGTAGGCCCAGGTCTCCACCGCGGCCCGGCTGCCCTCGTCCAGCTCGAGGTGTGCCGCCCAGGAGCAGTCGGGGTCCAGGATCTGGCCCTGGTTGAAGACGGTGTAGCCGGTGTCGGTCGGCCAGATGCTGTGCGGGTAGTTCAGGACGGGGCTGTCGTCGGGTGACTGGTACTCCCCCTGCTCGCCGCCCAGGCTCCAGAGCACCTCCCCGCTGGGACGATCGATCGCGAAGGCCATGTCGATGTCGCGCATCGTGGTCAGGATCCGGTCGTGATCGCGGTCGTAGTAGAGGTAGTTTCCGTGGGTCCAGCCCAGGGCTCCGGCGAGCTCCATCGACTCGCTGGCGGAGGTCTTCGAGGTGAACTCTACGTGGTCCCAGACCGACCAGATCGGCGTGCGCACCCCATCCAGGTCCAGCTGGAAGATCTGATCGCCGATGATCTCCCTCGGTCCGGATGCGAGCTCGACCTCGCGGACGTCGTATCCGATGAACAAGAAGCTCTCGTCCGAGATGAGCTCGAAGTCGTGGTGTGCCTCGGCGACGGGGATGCGCCAGACCTCGTCGCCGAAGAAGTCGACCCGGACCAGCTCCAGGTCGATGCTGCCGGGGATCCGGTCGATCAGGACGACGCCCCGGCCGTCCCGGGTGAGGCGCACCCGCTGTGTGTCCGTGTCCTCGTCGCCCCAGGCCCAGACGAGGCGCCCGTGGTGGTCCATCAGGGCCGCCCAGCGCGAGGAGTCCAGGCCGACAGGGGCCAGGATCAGCCCCGGGGTGGCGTGGCTGCTGTCGCCCAGGGTCGTCTGCGAGCGGGGGACCTCGGGGCGGAGCCCACCGGTGGTGAACTCGTAGCGGGTCGAGCGGTGCTCTTGGCCCTCGTGCAGCGCGACCAGCTCGAACCAGCCCTCGGTGGCCTCGGGCACGCCGACCAGGATGCCCTCGTGCTCAACGGCGGCTTCGCTGGCGGGGGTCTCGAAGATCATGGAGGTGCCGTGTTCGGCGAAGCGCACGAAGCTCTCGACCGCGAGGTCAGTCTCCCAACGGACCGCGAAGACGGTCGGCACGATCGCGCTCTGCTCCACCTCGAGCCCACGGAAGCCAGGGTCGACCTCGCCCGCCCTGTCGGAGCAGGCGCTGAGGGAGAGGACGGGGACTAGGGCGAGGATGAGCGCGGGAACCCGCATCGGGCCTCCTGGAGAGAAGGTAGCCGAGTCGGCGCCGGTTGGTGCCCGCGATGTCCACGCCTGGAGGCTGCCCGCCCCCGGCGGCTTCAGCCAGGACAGAGCCGCGCAGCCGCAAGGACCGCTGCGTCCACCTGGATCAGCGGCCCCCCGCCGAGGCTGGGCTTCCCGGTCTGAGCGAGCAGCTGGTAGATGTCGGCGGGCCCCAGCGCGGGGCAGATCGCCTTCAGCACACCCGCGAGGCCCGAGACCATTCCCGCAGCGTGGCTGGTGCCATCGGCCAGCGCGTAATGGCCGTCGTGGGTTGCGACACAGATCCCGACGCCGGGCGCCGAGAGACCCTGGTCCAGGCCGGAGGTCGAGTTCGAGAAGGCCGCCCGCTGGTCACGCCCGTCCGTGGCGCTCACCACGATCACCCCCGGGATGTTGGCCGGCCACTGGTCCGAGGCCCGACCCCGATCGTTGCCGGCGGCCGCCACCACGACGACGCCCCGAGCGAGGGCGTGAGCGACCGCCTGTTGAACGGCCGTAGGAGCAGGACCCCTTGCGCCAAACGAGAGGTTGATGACGTCGACCTGGTCAGAGACAGCCTGACCGATGGCCCGCGCCACATCGTCTGCAGCCGACCTGTGGCTGGACAGGGCCGGATAGATCGCAACCTTGATGATTCGCCCTCCGCCGTTGAGGCTCGCCACCCCGCGCCGGTTGTTGGACGCAGCCGCGATTGTGCTGGCGATCTGGGTTCCGTGGCCCCGGAGATCTTCGGACCGCCGGTCCAGTACCACGGCTCGCAGGTCTTCATGGTCGACTTCGACACCTGTGTCGATCAGCGCCACGACCGCCGGCGAGTCGATCGGCAGGTCCGCCAAGGCCGCCATCATCGTGTCGCTGACCACGCGACGCAGCTCGGCCTGTCCCCCGGCCAGCGGATCATTGACCCCGGCGATGCCGCCCCCCCGGCCCTGACAGGTCCCGAGGGAGGGCGAGTCGGAGGCGCTGATCGCCATGTTCAGCTCGATGGCGTCGACGTTCTCGCTGTCGAGGGACAAGTACACCAGCAGCACCACCGCTGCTTGCGCGCTGCTGCTCAGCACCCAGGTCTGCGCGAGGTCGAGATCGGAGACGCCCGCGCCCAGCGGCACCGCGGTAGCGCCCAGCTCGTTGAGGAGCGGTACGATCTCGTTGATGTGGTCGTCCGGTCCGAGCTCAAGGAGCAGCTCGACCGTCTCCTCGGACGCCGTGGCCTGCTCCACCGTCAGGCGCAGCGCCAAGGTACGAGCGAGCACCTCCAGCCCCTCGGCCGAGGGCAGGCCGCAGAGTCCGATCCCCAGGAAGGGCAGCGACCAGACGGCAGCCATCCATGGCAGTGTCTGGGCCGTTTGGGGGCGTCCCGCCCGCGGGATACGGCGAACCGCGATGGCCATTACGCCTCGGCTGAAGCCTCCGAGGGCCAAGGCCCACCACTGAACGCTGATCGCGGCCCAAAAAGTGGCGCCATAGACGACCACCGCAAGAGCTTGGTCCGCCTGGCTCCAGTCGCGCAGGGAGAGGAGCAGGGCCCAGCCGACCCAGGAGGCGCCTCCAACCATGCAGCCAAAGACCCAGAGTTCGGGCCGAGGTGGTGCTCGCTCGGCGTGGGCGCGCAAGGCGGTCTGCGCGCCGTTCATCCACCGACTGTACAGCTTCCATTCGCGGAAGAGCAGGTGGGTCGCCGCGACCACGCAGGCAAAGCGGAGGATGAGCTCACCTGGTACGTCGTCGACCAGCCCCCCTACTCCACAGACGACCAGGCCGAAGAGCAACCAGAAGCGGAAAGCGCGACCCGAGACTGCCAGAAGCCAAGACATGGCTGGATGTTACACCGAAACGCTCGAGCGTGGACAAATGCTCGAACGGAGAGCTACCGCTCCTCCACCTTCCGCAAGCGCGCCTCCAGCGCCTCCACCCGCTTCTCCAGGGCCGCGACCCCGCCGTCGCCGCCGCGCAGGCCGGCCGCCTGTCGCAGCAGGGCCGGGCGATCCTGCTCGGAGAGGGTGCGGGCGGCGGACTCGATCGCGGCGGCAGAGGAGCGCTCTCCCAGGGCGGCCAGGGCCTGGGCGGCGGCCTTGCGCAGGGCGGCGTCCGGGTCGCGCAGGAGATCGCCCAGCTCTTCGGCGACGCGCTGCCGCGGGCCTCGCTCGGCCCAGCGGGCGGCCTCGGCCAGGGCCAGGATGGCGGCCTTGCGCGCCGGCACGCTGCCCTGCCGGGTCCAGGGGCGGATCGACTCCAAGGCGGCCGGGTCGCGGCTGGCGCCCAGGCCAGTGAGCGCGCCCTGGCGGACCCGGTCCCAGGCGCTCTCGACGCCGAGGTGGACGATCAGCAGCGGGTGGTGGGCGCTGCCTCGCTGCGCGCCCAGGGCGGCGAGGGCCTGCTGGGTGGCCCCGTAGGGTCGATCGGGCAGCGCGAGCCAGGTCACCAGGGCGGCGGCGACGCGGGGGTCGCGGTGGGAGGCGCAGGCGCTCATCAGCGGCGCCATGACACGGGGGTCCTGCTCTTCGAGCACCAGCTCGGCGAGCAGGCCGGCGGCGCGCGCGAAGCGGCAGTCCCCGAGCAGGCCGGCGAGGATGCGGCGAGAAAGCCAGAGGGGCTCGGCGCGCCAGGCGGGGCCGAGGGCGGCCAGGAGGGAGGGGCGACCGAGCGCGCAGGCGGCCTCGAAGGCCTGCAGCCGACCGCGGAGCGAGGGGCCCCGCAGGGCGGCGAGGAGCAGCTCGTCGCCGGGGTCCCAGTCGACCAGCTCGTGGGGGAGGCTGGCGTCGGGGTCGAGGATGAGCTGGGCCGGCTTGCCGCGCAGGCTGAGCGAGGCGCGCTCGTCCTGGACGTCGAGGCGGTGGCGCTGCCAGGAGCCGTCCTGGGCCTGGACGGCGAGCTCGAGGGGGAAAGTGAACAGACCGACGCCCGCTTCCGGATCGCGCTGGGCCTGGCGCAGGCTGAGGGTGAAGAGCCCCTCCTCGGCCTTCCAGGAGGTCTTGACCTCCAGCTTGGGGTGTCCCGGGCTCTCGAACCACTGGTCGAAGAAGCGGGCCAGGTTCTGGCCGCTGTGCTGCTCCATCACCCGACGGAAGTCGGAGGTCTCGACGACGCCACCGGCGAAGCGCTCGAGGTAGTCCCGGACGGCCGGCCAGAAGACGAGGTCGCCCAGCTCGCGCCGCAGCAGGTGCAGGCGGACGGCGCCGCCGGGGTAGAGGTGGCGATCGAAGAGATCCCAGGAGCTCTCGAAGCGACGGGTAGCGATCGGCCGGCGGTAGCGGCTTCGCGACTCGTCGAGGTAGTTGCGCAGGCCGACGGTGAGCCAGGCCTGCATGGCCTCGGCCCCCCAGTGCTCCTCGATCCAGACGCTCTCGATGTAGGTGGCCCAGCTCTCCTTCAGCCAGGACTGGGCGAAGTCGCGGCAGACGACCTCGTCGCCGAACCAGGTGTGGGCCATCTCGTGCACGTTGATGAGGTCGACGATCCAGCCGCTCTCGGCGTGCCAGCGCTCGTCGCACATGAAGGCGTCGTCCCAGGAGACGAGGCTGATGTTCTCCATGGCCCCGCCGATGCCGGGGGCGGCGAACTGGTAGTACTTGGGCCAGGGCAGCGGCCGGCCCAGGCGCTGGGTGGTCCAGTCCAGGAACTCGGCGGTGCGCCCGAAGCTGCGGACGAGATCCTGGGCGGTCCAGGGAGGCGGCGCGAAGAAGCGGATCGGCCGGCCCTGGTGCTGGCCCCCCTCGGCCTGGACCAGCTCGCCGGCGACGAAGCAGAGCAGGTAGCTGGGGCAGGCGTGCTCCAGGCGCCAGGCGTGCTCGACCCGCCCGTCGGGCAGCGCGGTGCTGCCCAGCTCCCGGCCGACCGAGACGGCCGCGAGGCCGGCGGGCACGACGAGGTGGATCTCGACCGTGGGGCGCACGATGGGGTGGTCGACGCAGGCGAGCCAGTGGCGGGCCCGCTCGGTCTCGTGATCGGTGGCGGCCCAGCGCGGGCCCCCGGCCTCGCCGAAGTGCAGGCCGGTGGTGGGCCGCTGGACCCGGTAGCGGACCTGCGCCACCCGCTCCTCACCGACGGCCAGGCCGGCCTCCCAGACCAGCTCCAGGCGGCTGCCGTCGTAGCTCCAGCGGCCCTCCTGCCCCTCGACGCCAATCCCCTCGACCTCGACCCCGCTCGCGTCGACCAGGTCGAAGACCACGCGCCGCGCCTCTGCCCGGGTGGCCCGCAGCCGGGTGCTCACCTGGACCTGGGCGGCCTGGGCCTCGAAGTCGAGCTCGACCCGGATGTCCTGGTGCACGGGGAGGAGGGGGAGGTCCGGGGCGTAGCGGGGGAGCGTGTCGGGGCGGGCGAAGCCGGGGCTGGACATGGTCAGTCCTGAGCGCTGGGGAGCTGCTTGGAGGGAGGGGGGGAGCCGTACTTGTTCTGGCCGGCGTCGGGCGCGCCGGAGACCATCAGCGGCGGAGGCGCGCAGTCCTCGGGCCCGGTGGGTCCGGGCTGCAGCGACCAGTAGCTGATCGCCTCGTTCCTGCCGGTGGGGGGGCCCAGGGCCGGCTGCAGGCGCAGCAGCATCTCGTCGACCGACATGGCCCGCAGCCGCACATGCAGCAGGACGACCGAGCGGAAGCCGAGGGCGTAGAGCCGCCCCTCCTCGGTGATCAGGCAGGGGTCCACCCGCCGCGGGACCATCGGGTCGTGCAGGCGCATCAGGATGCTGCGGCTGAGCATGGGCGAGCCGTAGGGCGAGGGCGTGGCCTGGACCGGGTGGCGATGGGTCAGGGCCCAGAGCATCGAGCGATCGTTGTCGATGATCGAGGTGGACTCGGCCGGGGAGTTGCCGGGGAGCTCCAGGATGGGGCCGTCCTTGAGGAAGGTGTACCGGGAGACGACGTCGGCGGGGGGCTTGGTATCGAAGGCCAGCGGCGCGTCGATCCGGTAGCTCAGGCCATCGACCAGGAGCAGCAGGCTGACCGCCCCGGCCACCGCGGGGGCCCGGGCGCCGCGCAGCCATGGCGCGAGGGCGGAGGCGCCGATCAGGGCGAGGATCGGACCGGCGGCCAGGGCGAGCCGGCCCCAGTCGTTGAGGCCGCCGAAGACCGGGATCAGCCGGGCCAGCAGGTAGCTGGGACCGAGCAGCCGCGCCTCAGGGTCGCCGAAGTTGAAGCGCGGCCCCATCATCAGGATGAGGAGGAAGACGCCGAAGGCCGCGCGTCCGCGGGGGCCGCGCACCAGCGCCAGCCCCAGGAGGAGGAGGACGACCCAGCCTGGATAGGGCGCCACGGTCATGCTCATCTGCGGGCGAAACCCGAAGAGGCGGCTGGCCGCGCGCAGGTCGATCGAGGGCGCGCCCGAGCCGAGCACGTCGAGCCCCCCGGCGCGGTCGACCCACCAGGGCGCGCTGGCGAGGTGCGAGGCGAGCATCGGCACGGTCAGCAGGGCCGCCGGGAGGACGATCCAGAGGGCCGCGATCGCCGCCCGGCGGGGCTCCAGGTTGGCCAGCCGGCCGATCAGCAGCGCGGCGGGGATCCCGACCAGCGCCCCCTGGAGCAGGGGCTGCCAGCCGCAGGCGGCCAGGGCAGCGAGGGCCAGCGCTCCGCCCACCCGGGCCCAGCCGGGAGCGGGGCTGCGCGCCGCCTGCACGAAGAGCGCCAGCAGCAGCGGCAGGAGCGTCAGCCCGAGCAGCTCGCTGCGACCGAGGGCGACGCCGGACCAGAGGTAGGGGGTGGAGACGGCGCCGGCCGTGGTCAGGGCGGCGACCCAGGGGTGCTGGGGCTCGACCTGCCGCGCCAGCAGCCAGGACCCGAGGGCCAGCAGCCCCAGGTGCACGAGGTGCATCAGGTTCCAGCCCAGGGTCGCGCCGCCGACGCCGGCGAGCCAGACCCCCGGCGCGATGAAGAGCAGGTGCAGGGGATCGACGAGGTCGAGGTGGATGCCGTCGGGGTAGGAGACCAGCACGCTGTCGCGAATGAAGGGGCCGAAGCGGGACAGCCCCTCGGCGCTGGTGGTCAAGCCCCAGAGGTGCGCGGGGCCTTCACCCTCGGGCACCCCGATGGCCAGCGTCGACGGCCCCCGCAATGCCGGCCAGAGCATGACCACGGCGGCGATGGCGGTGACCGCCAATGCCAGGAGTCGGGCGCTCCGATCGTCGTGCTCAGGGCTATGGGCTTCCAGGCGGTCCTCCGAGGTTGGCACTATCGCACCCCCCGCCCGCTATGATGTCCGCACACCGAAAGGAAGCCTCCTGTGAAGACCTCTCCCGCACCCCTGGACGCCGACCTGCTGCGGGCCAGGTTCCGGCAGCTCCTGCCCCTGCTGGCAGAGGAGTGGCCAGACCTGAACGCGGTCGAGCTCGAAGCCACCGAGGGCGAGGCCGACGCCCTGGTGGACTTGATCTGCTCGCGCACCGAGCAGACCCGGGCCCTGACCCGCCGCCAGCTCGCCGAGCTGCTGGCCCTGGTCAGCGCCAGCCCTCGCCGCCCCCGGCAGGCCGCAGCGGCCTCCGCTCCTCCGACGATCGAACCCCTGGATCGGCTGGTCCAGAGCCTCGAAGAGTACCTCGACGACCTCACCCGCCAGGTCAAGCGCGACGTGGCTCCCCTCGCCCTCAACTCGGCGCGGGAACATATGGGCCTCGCCCTCCTCCTGGCGGGCGGCTTCGGCCTGACGCTGGGCCTCTTCCTGGGAGCCATGGGCTACCCGCACGAGAAGCTCGATGACGACGCCACCGGTTGATCCCCCCGGATCCGACGACGGGACCGACCCCTCTGCCGAAGAGGGTCCCACCCGCCTCCCGCCGCAGGCCTGGCTCAAGCTGGTCCGGCGCATCTCCCGCTCCTTCCAGGCCTTCTTCGCGGCCCACCTGATCGTGCTGAAGACCGAGGCCGAGCGAGAGCTCTTCCGGCTGGCCAGCGGCATCGGCCTGCTGATCGGCGGCGTGCTCTTCATGCTGGCGACGGCGATGCTCTTCGCGGTCGGCACGGTCGTCCTGCTCCAGCGCGTCACCGGCCTGCCCTGGCTGGAGTGCGTCGGCATCTCCATGCTGGTGACCCTGGTCATCGCCCTCTGCCTGGGCGGGCTGGGCTGGTGGCGGGTCAACCGCCCGCTGATGCCGCAGAGCCGCGCCCTGCTGGAGCGGACCCTGGACGGGCTGCGCTAGATGGACTGCGGCGAAGCTCAGTCCCGCAGCTTGGGGTCCATCGCGTCGCGCAGGCCCTGGCCCAGCAGGTTGAAGCCGGTCAGGGTGACGAAGATGGCGAGGCCCGGGAAGATGGTCAGGTGCCAGAGGCCCTGGCTGACGTAGCTGCGGCCCTGCATGACGGTCTCGCCCCAGGAGGGCACGCTGGTGTCGCCGAAGCCCAGGAAGGAGAGCGAGGTCTCGGCCAGCACGGCGTTGGCGACGCCGAAGGCGATCGCGACGAAGACGGGGCTGATCGCGTTGGGCAGGACGTGGCGGACCATCACCCGCCAGGCGGGCAGGCCCAGGGCCTGGGCGGCGGCGACGTAGTCCAGGCTGCGCACCTTGAGGACCTCGCCCCGCACCAGCCGGAAGATGCGGGTCCAGCCGACGAAGCCGAGCACCATCATGATGTTGACGATGCTGGGCTCGAGGAAGGCGATGACGGCGATGATCAGGAAGAAGACGGGGAAGCACATCACGATCTCGGTGATGCGCGAGAGGACAAGGTCGATGCCCTTGCCGAAGAAGCCGGCGGCGAGGCCCAGGGTGATGCCGATGGCCGAGCTGATCGACATGGCGATGACCCCGACCAGCATGGCGACGACGGTGCCGTGCAGCAGGCGGGAGAGCACGTCGCGGCCTTGATCGTCGGTGCCGAGCAGGTGCTCGGGGTCCTCACCGGGCTTCTTCTTGAGCGAGTCGCGATCGAACTGGGTGGGGCTCCACTCGATCAGCGGCCAGAGGTCCAGGCTGAGCTCGCCGGCGGCGCGGGCCTCCTTCCAGGAGCGGCCCTCCAGCACGGCGTAGTGCCCGGAGAGGGGGAACCAGCCCTCGGTCAGCTCCAGGCTCTTCAGCTCGTAGCGCAGGCTCTGCCAGGGGACCCAGGAGTCGACGTAGGTGGCCAGGGCCGGGAAGTAGAGGCTGCCCCGGTAGGAGGCGACGATGGGCTTGTCGTTGGCGACCAGGGGCGCGCTGAAGGAGCTGAGCGCCAGCAGCACGACGATGACCAGCCCGGCCATGCCGGAGTGATGGCCTTTGAGCTTGCGCCAGATGCGGGCGCCGTAGGACTCGCTGGGCTTCATTCGGCCCTCACCCGCGGGTCGACCACGCTGTAGAGGAGATCGCTGACCAGGATGCCCAGCAGGGTGAGCACCGCGCTGAAGGTCGTGATGGCCATGATGACCGGGTAGTCGCGGGCCAGGATGGCGTCGAAGCCCAGCCGCCCCATGCCCTCGATGCTGAAGATGTACTCGACGATGACGCTGCCGCCGATCATCGCCGGCAGCAGGTTGGCGACCAGGGTGACGATGGTGATCAGGCTGTTGCGGAAGGCGTGCTTGAAGACGACCAGGTACTCGGGCAGGCCCTTGGCGCGGGCGGTGCGCACATAGTCCTCCTGGATGGTCTCCAGCATGGTGGTGCGGGCGTAGCGGCTGAGGCTGGCGAAGCCGCCGTAGACCATGACCGTGACCGGCAGGACCAGGTGCAGGGAGCGGTCCCACAGCCAGGAGAGGTAGGAGAGGTCCTGGTGGCCGCGGCTGTAGAGGCCGACGCTGGGCAGCAGGTCGAAGGTGCGCTCGCTGGAGAGGCCCATGATCAGCAAGGTCGCCAGCCAGAAGTTGGGGATGCTGTAGAGCAGGAAGAGGATGACGCTGCTGACCTGGTCGAAGACGCCCCCGCGGCGCACGGCGGCGAGCACGCCCAGGGGGATGCTGATCAGGTAGATGATCGCCAGGGCGATGACGTTGAGGAAGATGGTGATGGGCAGCGCGGCGGTGATCTTCTCCATCACGGGGCGGTCGTCGACGAAGCTGCGGTCGAAGTCCAGGGTGATGGTGCGCCAGAGCCAGGAGAGGTAGCGCTTCCAGACGGGGACCTCGGCCCAGGAGCGCGCCCCGGTGTAGACCGTCTCGCCGACGACCAGCACCTGGCGCACCGCCCCCGCCACGTCGGGGGTGCGGGCCAGCTCCTTGCCGCTGGCGACCTCCCACAGGCGGGCGGTCTCGTCGCGGCTGCCGCTGACGAGGCGGCTGCTGTCAGCGCTCCAGGCGACGGTGCTGACGGCCTTGAAGTGCCCCTCCAGGCTGCGGCTGCGCAGCTCGGGGAGGGGGGCGACCTCGACGAGGTGGACCGCCCGATCGTCGCCGGCCAGGGCGAGCTGGCTGCCATCGGGCGAGAGGGCGATCTCGTTGACGGCCTGAGGCAGCGGCTCGGTCTCGTAGCGCAGCGCGCCCGAGCCGGTGTCCCAGGCCCGCAGCTTGCGGTCGTAGCCGGCCGAGAGGAGGGTCCCGTCGGGCAGCAGCGCCAGGGCGTAGACCCCGCTGACATGGCCCTCCAGGCCCTGTCGGCTGTTCAGGCTGCTGGCGTCGTGCAGCCGGACCAGCCCGTCCTCGCCGGCGCTGGCCACGGTGCCGTCCGGCAGCAGCTGCAGGTCTCGCAGGCCTCGCCCCAAGGCGGTGGACTGGGCCGACATCGCGCCGTCTTCGAGGGAGAAGGCCGTCAGGCGGCCCTCGCCGTCGCCCACCAGCACCCGCTCGCCGTCCCGCACCATCGTGGTGATGCCGCTGGTCCCGCCCTCGGCCGGGCGCGCCGTCCAGACGGGGACGCCCCCGGCGTCCAGGCGCAGGACGCTGCCCTCGTGCGTGCCGACGACCAGGGCGCCGGACTCCAGGACCAGCAGCGCCTGCGGCCAGCCGGGCAGCTCGCCCAGGCGCGCGAGCCGGGGCCAGGACTGGATCTCCTCCTGGACCGCCTCGCCCAGCCCCCAGGTCGAGACCGTGTGGTCCTCGCGGACCATGCCCAGCAGCTTCTTCTTGGCCTTGATCGCGTCGGCTTGCCGCTCGCGGTCGCCGCCGCCCCCTCCCTCGCCCGCGCCGGCCCCGCGCTCGCTGCCGCCCTGGCCGAACTGGGTCGCGACCGGATCACCCGGCGCGAGGTTGATGATCAGAAAGGTGATGAAGGTGATCCCGAGCAGGGTCGGGATCATCGCGATGATTCGCTTGAACAGGTAGGTGAGCACGCTGTCATCGCCTACTTGTAGAGCACGTTCTCGGGCTTGACCCACATATCGAAGGGCTGCAGACCGGTGGGGCGCACCTTGGCCTCTTCCAGCCGATCATGGGCCAGCACGCCGACGATGCCGTGGACCAGCAGGGTCATGGGCTGCTCTTCCTGGAAGATCGCGCAGAACTCCTTGTAGCTGGCGTTGCGCTTGTCGGCGTCGAACTCGGTCCGCATCTGCTCCAGCAGGGTGTCGGCGGCAGAGTTGCGCCATCCGGAGAGGTTGCCGGCGTTGGGGATGTCCTGGCTGCTGTGGAAGCTGGCGTAGCTGTCGACCCAGGGGTCCGGCGGCGCGTCGTAGAGCACCGCCGCCTGGAAGCTGCGGCTGTCGAGGTCCTGGATGAAGGTCGACCACTCCAGGCTGCGGTAGGACATGCGGATGCCCACCTTCTTCATGGCGTCGTCCAAGGAGGCGCCGACCTGGGTGTAGAAGCGCCGGGTGCTGCCGACCTTGAGCTCGAACTCGAAGCGCTTGCCGTCCTTGTCCAGGACCCCATCGCCGTCGGAGTCCTTCCAGCCGGCCTCGGCCAGCAGGGCGCGGGCCTTGTCCAGGTCGAAGGCCAGGGGCTGGAGGTCCTGGTTGTACTCGGGGTAGGTCGGCTTGCTGGGGCAGACCGCGATGCGCCCGCGGCCGCGCTCGATCTCGGAGAGCATCCACTGGCGGTCGGTCAGGTGGGCCATTGCCCGGCGGACCTTGGGATCGTCGAAGGGGGCCTGGCGGGTGTTCCAGACCACCACGCTCCACCCGATGCCGGTGTGGTCGTACTCCAGGTACTTCGAGATGTCGGTGATCGTCTTGTCCTTGCTGTACTCGTCGTCCCACTCCTGGAAGTCGACCACCGTCACGTCGAACTGCTGCTTGCGGAAGGCCTCGAAGGCCGCCACCGGGTCGCTGATGAAGACGTAGCGCATCTTCCGGAAGTTCCACCAGGTCGGGTCGACCTGGGTCCCCCAGTAGAAGGGGTTCTGGACCAGCTCGATGCCGTCCTTGGGCTCGTACTCGGTGGCGGCGTAGTAGTAGGGGCCCGTGCCCGGCGGCGGGATGCGGATCTTGTTGAAGACCTCGCCGAAGCCGGGCTGGCCGGGGGTGGTGCTGAACTCGCTGATGCCGAGCTTGCCGGCCCAGGTGGGGAGCTGCTCCTCGTACCAGCCCTTGTTCAGCACCCGCAGAGCGTAGCCGACCGTGTAGAGGCCCTTCCAATAGGGCTGCCGGTAGCGCACGACCACGGTGTAGTCGTCGGGGGTGGAGAGCTCGACCACGTCGTCGAACTCGCTGCGGAGGTGGTCGGCGTTGACCGCCGGGTCCCGCATGACGTCGAAGCTGAAGCGCACGTCGGCGCTGGTGAAGGGCCGCCCGTCGGCGAACTGGACCCCTCGCCGCAGGTGGTAGGTGTAGGTCAGGCGGTCGTCGCTGACCTCCCAGCGGGTGGCCAGGGCGGGCTGGACGGCCGGAGGCGCGTCGTAGTCCAGCCGCATCAGCCGCTCCAGGCTGTAGCCGCTGATGGTCGAGGCGTCCCCCTCGCTGGTGGCGTAGTAGTTGAGCGAGCCCGGCGGCGAGGTGCGGCGGTTGACGTAGGTGTCGTTCTGCGGGAGCGGCTTGTCCTGCAGGCGCAGGGGCGCGCCCGGCTTGGCGCCCTCGACCACCGTGATCTCGGCCCGCTTGTCGCCCCAGCCGACCGCCTCGAAGCCCGTGCCCGAGCCGGCCGGAGCCTGCGCGGTCGCCTTGGTCCCGGTCGCGGGGCCGCTGCTGAGCCCGCTCTCGGAGAGGCGCTCGGTCGCGGTCGCCGCCCGGATGACCTGGTCTTCGAGGCGATCCATGGCGCAGGTGTTCATGGTCAGGGCGATGGCCGCCACGCCCAGCAGGGCGAGGTTGGCGATCTGCAGCTTGTGGATGAGCTCCATGGGGACTCCAGGCGCCGGCGGGAGGGGTAGCCGGAGGGTCTAACGCGAACGCCAGGCGCCCGCGTGACCACGACAGGAGGCTAGGGCTGCCGTCCTCGCCGCGCTGTTCGACTCCCCACGCCCGACCGCACGCGGTCGGCGACCGACTCGCCGGCGGAGTCACCGTCCTTCGCTGTGCTCATCACCCCCGGAATCCACCACCCCGCCACGGCGTTATCCATTCTGCGGAGGACTCTTCGTGCGCGCCTTCCTCATCCCCCTGCTCCTCGTCCTGGTCCCGCCCTCTCGGGCCGCCTCGGGCCTGACGCCTGCCCGGCACCACCCGGTGCTCACCGGCATCGTGGCAGCGGGCCTCTCCGAGTACCACTACGCGGCGCGCCCGCTGGACGACCAGCTCTCGGCCTGCTGGCTCAACGCCGCCGTCGAGGCGACCGACCCCGGCCGCTCCTTCTTCACGGCCGAGGATCGCGCCCTCTTCGCCCGCTTCGAGCGCGACCTGGACGACCGGGTCAAGGCCAGCCCCCCCGACCTCGTGCCCGCCTTCGCCATCGAGGCCCGCTTCGCGATGCGCGCTCGCGAGCGGGTCGCGTGGACCCGGGCCGCCTTGTTGGCTCCGTTGGACCTGCTCAACGACGAGCGGCTGGTGGCGGACCGCAGCAAGGCCCCCTGGGCCGCCGACGAGGCCGCCCTGAAGGAGATCTGGCGCCAGGAGCTGGAGGAGGACTGGATCCGCCTCAGCCTCGAGGGCATCGCCGAGGAGGAGATCCCGACGACGATCGGCAAGCGCATGGACCGGCTGGAGCAATTCCTCAACGAGCGCGAGTCCGCCGATGTGATCGAGAGCTGGCTGGAGGGCCTGACCACCTGCTACGACCCGCACACCGCCTACATGAAGCCGGTCTCGGCCGACGACTTCGCCATCAGCACCTCCGGCTCGCTGGAGGGCATCGGCGCGCAGCTCAGCAAGGACGGCGAGCTGGTCACGATCACCGAGGTCCTCCCGGGGGGGCCCGCCGCCCAGTCCAACGAGCTGCTCAAGGACGACCGCATCGTCGGTGTCGCCCAGGGGCAGGAGGCCTTCGTCGACGTGGTCGGCATGCGGTTGGACAAGGTGGTCCGGCTGATCCGCGGCCCCAAGGGCACGACGGTCCGGCTGAAGGTGATCCCGGCGCGCTCGGTGGACCCCGCCGAGCGGCGCGAGGTCTCGCTGGTGCGCGACCGGATCGACCTCGAAGCGGTCGAGCCCACCCTGGAGATCGTCGAGCAGGTCACCCAGACCGGGACCCGCCGGGTGGCGGTGATCGAGCTGCCCGCCTTCGTGGGCGAGGCCACCGACGCCGAGGGCGGCAAGCGCCCCTCCAGCACCCAGCGCATGGCCGCCCTGCTGGCCGAGGCCGGCGCGGTCGACGCCGTGGTGCTGGACCTGCGCGCCAACGGCGGCGGCATCCTGGAGGAGGCCGTCGGCGTCGCGGGCCTCTTCATCAAGACCGGCCCCGTGGTGCAGATCCGCGACGGCTCGGGCCAGATCGAGGTGATGGAGGACCGGGACAAGAGCATCGGCTGGGCTGGGCCCCTGCTGGTGCTGACCAGCCCGGCCTCGGCCTCGGCCAGCGAGATCGTCGCCGGCGCGCTGCGCGACCACGGGCGGGCCATCATCGTCGGCAGCGAGAGCACCTTCGGCAAGGGCACCGTCCAGTCCGTCGTGCCCCTCGATCCGATCCTGTCCGCCTTCGTGCCCGAGCTGAACGGCAAGAACCTCGGCGGGGTGCTCAAGCTGACCTTCTCGCAGTACTACCTCCCGGCCGGGCAGAGCACCCAGGCGATCGGCGTGCCCTCGGACGTGGTCCTCCCCTCCCCCCTCGACGGGCGGCTGGTGCTGGAGCGGGATCGACCGCAGGCCCTGCCCGCGGACCAGATCCCCAGCGCTCGCCCCAAGGCCGACCGCGACCTGGCCTCGCTCCGGAGCGAGCTGTCCCGCCGCTCGGTGGCCCGGATCGCCGACGATCCGCACTTCGCCGCGATGAGCGAGATGAAGCGCCTGATCGACGAGATGGACGAGCGCACCGAGCTGAGCCTGGTCCTGGCCGAGCGGCAGGCCGAGTCCACCCTGCGCAAGGAGCGCTGGGAGGCCTTGGAGGCCAAGCTGGTCGAGCACGAGGACCCGGTCCGCGAGGAGGCCCTCCGGGTCGCCGCGGACCTCGCCGACCTCTGGTGAGGCTCAGGCCTGATCTGGGGCGGGCCCTGCTGGGACCTCTGCCGGAGCCTCGGGCGGCACGGCCCGAAGCAGGCCGATCACCAGCACGATCAGGCCGCCGATCAGCGCGGCGAGGCCGCCCAGGACCATGGCGCGCTCGGCGCCGCTGGGCGGGGTCGGCTCGAGGGCGCGGCGGGGCCCCAGGCTGGCGACCGCGGTGGCCCGGGCGAAGAGCTCGCCCCGCAGCAGGCTGAGGTCGTAGTCGGGCAGGGGCCGCTGGCGATCCCCGTAGACTAGCCGTGCGCCGCCCTCGGGCAGGGAGGCGACCAGCTCCATGCTGCGCACGCTGGCGCTGAGGCCGTCGATGGGCAAGGGCGGGTCGTCGCCGTTCTCGATGGTGAGCACCAGCTCGCGGCCCAGGGGCTGTCCGACCTCCACCGACAGGGTCGACGGGCGCTCCGACCCCGACCAGGTGATCACCCGAATGGGGTCAAGCGTGGCCCCCCGCGCGCGGGAGAGGGTGATGGTCCGGCTGAAGACCGGGGCCGAGGTCGTGATGCGCACGGCGGAGATCGGCGGCCCGTCGTCGTGCTCGCCCGCCAGGGGCAAGGCGGCCCGCAGGACCGAGCGCGAGCCCTGCTCGGTGCGGGTGAACTCCAGCGCGCCCAGCTCGGCGTCAACCGGCCGCTGCCGCAGCAGGTAGGGGATCTGCTGGCCCTGGGCGTCCACGAGCCGCAGATCGGCGAGCCCCGCCTGGGCGTCGGCCACCACCTCGGCGCCGAGCGGCAGCCGCACCAGGCCCGGCCCGCCCTCGACCGCGTGCTCCCAGCGCATCCCTCTCAGGCTGATCTCCGTGCTGGGCAGCGCGAGGCCGGCCCGCAGCTCCGGCGGCTGCCACAGGGGGTTGGCCTGGACCTCGCTCGCCGCGAAGGATCCCACCGCGAGGCGAGCCAGCTCGGGCAGGGCCAGGCCGATGTCCCCGCTGGGGCTGGTCTGGGCCGGGGCGCCGCCCAGCAGGGTCCAGGTGCCCGGTCGCGCCTCGGGCAGCAGCAGCTCGGCGCCCTCCAGCTCGACGGTGGCGGTCGGGATGCGGAGCGGGACGAGCGCGCTGGACTCGACCCAGACCACCAGCAGATCCCCCTCGCCCGGCTCGACGAGGAGGGTCGTCATGTCCAGATCGGCGCCGCCCAGGCGCACCCGACGGATGCTGCCGTTGGGGTTGGACCAGTGACCGGGGTCCAGCTCCGAGACACGGCGCACCTCGACGGAGCGCTCGAAGACCGGCTCCTCGGGGTGCAGGCGGACCGAGCGCACCGGGAGCGGGAGCCCCAGGTCGATCGTGTAGCGGGCCCAGCCGTCCTCCTGGAGGATCGGCGCCGAGACCGGCAGCTCGACGGTCAGGGGCTCGACGTGGGGCTGCGCGCGGATGATGGCGTCCACCCGGACCAGCCCGGTGGCGGTCTCGTGCAGCCGCTCGATCCGCACGCGGAAGGGCCCCCGCAGCCCCGGGATCGGCACGCTGGTGTTGCTGCCCTGGTCGTGCTCCCAGACCAGGACGGGCTCGCCCACCGCCACCCAGGCGCCGCCCTCCTGCCGGTCTACCCCGACCCGCGCCACCCAGGCTCGCCCGCCCAGCTCGACCTCCAGCGCAGACACGGGGCGCTCGGTGCCCTCGGCGATCCAGGTCAGGGTCTCCTCGCCCGGCCGCAGGCGCAGCGGCAGGCGCTCGGCGGCGCCCTCTCCCCGGGCCAGGGCGAAGCCCCGCGCGACCCCCTCGGGGTCCAGCAGCGCCAGGTCCGAACCGTCGACCGGCTCGGCCGCCGACCGCAGGTTCAGGGGCAGGGGGATGCGCACGACCTTGCCGGCCACTGGGGCGGGCAGCTCCACCTGGGTGCGCAGGGGGTAGCGCGCCGGATCCAGGCCGACGGGGTCGGCCGCCCAGGCGAGGCCAGCGGGGAGGAGGAGGCCGGCGAAGGTGAGGATCGTGAGCATCAGGGCTCCTCGGGAGGTCGAGGCTCGGGCNNGGTCCTGCCGCAGGACGAGCCGCTCGAAGAGGAAGGCGGAGATGAGCAGGGTGAGGCCCAGGCCGAGCACGCTGCCGACCCGGGCGAAGCCCGAGAGCTGCCAGAGGTCGACCGTGAAGACCTTGGCGGCGGCGACGAGCACCAGGGCGAAGCCGACCAGCCGGACGTGGCGGTGGCCGCTGCGCAGGCCGACCACCAGGACCAGCACGCCGTAGACGGCCCAGGCGACCGAGCGGACCATGCCCTGCACCAGGCCGTGGCCGCCCAGCTCGATCGGGCCGGCGTCCTGGAAGGCGTGGCTGACCTGGACATGGACCAGGGCGAAGCCGACCAGCACGGCCAGGACCCGCAGCAGCGGTGGCACGAAGCCCGGCACCCGCTCGCGCTCATCGGCCGTGGGCGAGAGCCAGCGCGCCTGCGCCACGAGGCAGAGCGCCGGCAGCCCCCAGGTGTACAGCGTCCAGTTGAGCACGGGCAGGCCGCCGCCCTGGCCGTACTCCAGCGCCCAGGGGTTCATCAGCAGGCGGACGGCGACCCCCAGGCCCAGGAGCACGCTGGCCAGGCGCAGCAGCGGGTGGGTCAGGCGCCGCGAGAGGGCGGCCAGGGCGGCGCCCTCGAGGGCCCAGGCGATGGTCAGCCACTGGCGCTCGAGCTGCAAGGGCAGGGAGGCGCTGAGCCCGAGCAGGGCGACGGCGACGAAGAGGGCCAGCACGGGATCGCCCTGGTGGGTGCGGCGCGCCCGCAGCAGCAGCATCGCCGTCCCCAGCGCCAGCGCGGCCAGCAGCAGCGGCAGCAGCCCGATCCGCTCGTCGCCGAAGGCCTCGTCCCAGGCGCTGTAGAGGGGGAAGAAGAAGGCCGGGCCGGCCAGGGCGCCGGCCAGGACGGGGATGGCCGGCAGGTCGGCGAAGCGGCGGGCGAGCGCG
>DDSR01000429.1 GCA_002343455.1 Deltaproteobacteria bacterium UBA2385
GGCGGGGAGCGCCGAGGAGGCGCGGAAGGGGGAGGGGAGGTCTGCGCGGCGGGGGGATCCGGGGTGAGCAGGGGCTCGCTGCGCGCGCCGCCGCCGGCCATGCCGGGGAAGAGCCAGGCGATCACGTCGAAGGTGGTCTCGACCGGTCGCCCGGCCAGCAGCGCCTCGCAGAGGGCGGCCCGATCCAGGCCGCCGAAGCCCGAGGCGACGAAGGCGTCCAGATCGGGCTCGCCCTCGCGCTCCGCCCAGCGTGCCAGGGCGGCCTCGACCTGGACGGCCTCGCGGAAGGGGATGCCCGGGTCCACCAGGCTGCCCTGGCGCTCCCAGCGCCCGCACATCCGGCAGCGGCCCTCGAAGACGGCGCTGCCGGTCGCGGTCAGCTCGACCAGCTCCACCAGGGCGGACTCCACCCGGCAAGAAGGGCAGGGAGACAGGACCTGGACGAGGTCGGCGGACATCAGGCTCCCACTCCGCTGCGGCGGATCCGCACCATAGCTGAAGTTTTGCAATAGGGGGGGGCCCCCACCCGGAGAGCCCATGCGCTGGCGAACCCTCCTCGTGGTCCTCGTGGCCATCCTCAGCCTGCCCGTGCGGGCCGCACCCGAAGCGGCGACCGACCGCCTCTGCGCCAACCCGCGCGCGGCGACCGCGACCCTGCTCGATCACCTCCAGCCCAACAACTGGCAGCCGTCCCTGGCCGCGGCATGCATGGACGTGCCGGCCGAGCGGGCCGCGGAGGCCCAGCGGCTGGCGATTCGCTTGAAGAAGGTGCTGGACGCGCGCGGGCTGTACGTGGCCTTGGACGAGATCCCGACCGACCCGGCCTACGTCGACGACAGCGGCCGGAATCGCATCCAGCCGGTGCCCGAGCTCCCGGAGATGAGCCTCCAGCGGATCGACGGCCGCTGGATGTATGACCGCTCGACCGTGGCGCGCATCGACGGGCTGTACCAGGCGACCTTCAGCCCGGCCTCGCTGGCCTTCCAGGCGATGCTGCCCGAGGTCTTCATGCGTCGCGTAGCGGGCGTGGAGATCTGGCAGGGCCTGTACCTCTTGATGCTGGTCGGGCTCAGCCTGGCGGCGGGTCGGCTCGCGCAGCTCCTGCTCGCCGACCAGATCCTCCGCCTCGCGCGGCGCCTGGGCATCGAGACCACCGCCGAGCTGCTGGGGACCACGCGCGCGCCCCTGACCTGGCTGGCGACCAGCCTGGTCTTCCTGTGGGGCATCCCCGACCTGCAGCTCGGCGTCCGTCCGACGCTGTTCTTGATGCTCCTCGCCCGGGTCGTGCTGGCCGGGGCGCTACTGCTGGCTGCCATGCGCACGATCGATGTGCTGGCCGGGCTCTTCCAGGCCCGAGCGGCCGATACGACCAGCAAGGTCGACGACCAGATCGTCCCGCTCGCCCGGCGCGCGGCCAAGGTGCTGCTCGCGGTGCTCACCATCCTGGTGGTGGTCGAGAACATGGGGGTCGACGTAGGCGGCCTCGTCGCCGGCCTGGGCATCGGCGGCCTGGCGGTGGCCCTGGCGGCCAAGGACACGCTGGAGAACTTCTTCGGCTCGATGGTGATCTTCATCGACCGGCCCTTCCAGGTGGGAGACTGGGTCGTCATCGACGGCAGCGCCGAGGGCGTGGTCGAGGAGGTCGGGTTCCGGACGACCCGGATCCGGACCTTCCAGAACTCCTTGATGTCGGTGCCCAACGGTCGGGTCGCCAACGCCCGGGTGGACAACCTGGGCCAGCGAGCGGTCCGCCGGCTGAAGCTGGACCTCGGCCTGACCTACGGGACGCCCCCGGATCGCATCGAGGCCTATGTCCAGCGGATCCGGACGCTGCTGGAAGAGGATCCCGTGGTCTGGGACCGGACCCTCGAGGTCCACTTCAACAGCATGGGCGACAGCTCGCTGAACGTGATGGTGTACTGCTTCCTGGACGTGCCCACCTGGTCCGAGGAGCTCGCCCATCGCCAGCGCCTGCTGCTCAGCTTCATCCGGATCGCCGAAGAGCTGCAGATCTCCTTCGCCTTCCCCAGCCGAAGCCTGTACCTGGAGTCCGTGCCCGAGGGGTGGCCGCCCGGTGCGTCCGCGGCCGGTCCTGCGGTCGACCGGGCATGATATCGGTCCCGTGACCTGGAGCGCTCGCGATGACCCTCCTCCTGCTGCTCGCTTGCTCCGGATCGATGTCCGGCCCCACCCCGCTGCTCGATGGCGAGGGCTTCTTCGGCTCGCCCTTCCCCAGCGACGGGCGCACGGTGGCGGGCAGCCCCGATCTGCAGGGCTTCCCCGGGCAGGGCGAGTTCGACCTGCTGGACACCTACATCGCTGACGTCGAGGGCCTCCAGGGCTTCGGGACCAACGCGCCCATCTGGGTGCCGTTCGACGGCGCGCTCGACCTGGCGGCGCTGCCCGATCCCGCCGGGAGCGCGCAGGACGACTCGCCGCTGATGCTGATCGACATCGACGACCGCAGCCCCGCCCGGGGCAGCCTCGTGCCGATCCGCTGGAGCTGGAACGCCGAGGCCAGCACCTTCCAAGCCCAGGATCTGCTGACCGTGCAGCCCTTGTGGGGCGCCCCCCTCCACCCCGAGCGCCGCTACGCGCTGGTGGTCCGCACCTCGGTCGCGCGTCCCGCCCCGGGGATGGAGGAGGTCTGGTCCCCCGAGCACCCCGACCATGAGCGCTACCAGCCCCTGCAAGAGGTCCTCTTCGCCCGCGGGATCCCCCTGGAGGAGGTGGCGGTGGCCACCGTCTTCACCACCCAGGACCCGCTGAGCGCCGTGCGGGTGGCGACCGCGGCGATGCGCGCCCGGATCGAGCTCCCCCGCCTCGACCAGCGCCTGCGGCAGGTCTCGAAGTCCACCGGCTTCACCGCCTACGAGGGCTTCGTGTGGCTGCCCATCTGGCAGCATGGCGAGAAGCCCTACTTCACCGAGGGCGGGGGCTTCGCCTTCGACGAGGAGGGGCGGGCCGTGCAGGCCGGCTGGGAGCGGGTGGCCTTCCGGCTGTCGATCCCGATCGGCGAGGAGGAGGGCGCGCAGGGCTGGCCGGTGGTGATCCACGGCCACGGCACCGGCGGGGACGCCAGCTCGCATNNCATATGGGCAGCTCGATGCTCTCGCCGGCCAATGTGCTGGGGCGTCGGGGGGTCGCCGGCTTCGCCGTCTCGCTGCCGCTGCATGGGGATCGGGGCAGCGGGGCCGACCCCTCGCTGGTCTCCTTCAACTACTTCAACCCCGCCGCCGCGCGCGGCAACTTCCAGCAGGCGGCGCTGGACCTGGTCTACCAGGTGGACCTGCTAAGCGCCTTCGACCACCGCTTCACGCTGGAGGACGAAGAGGGCCGCGAGGTCGGCAGCGCCCGCCTGGATCCCAGCCGGGTCGCCTACCTGGGCCACTCCCACGGCGGCATCATCGGGGCGATGGCCGGGCCCTGGCTCGGCGACGGGCTCAGGGCCGCGGTGCTCTCGGGCGCGGGAGGCGGCCTCTCCCTCTCGATCGAGCTCCGGGAAGAGGACAGCATCGACATCCAGGCCCTGATCGCCACGACCTTCGAGCTGCCGGGCCCGGAGAGCGTCATCGCCGATCACCCCCTGATCGGCATGGTGCAGCTGCTGGGAGAGGCGGTCGATCCGCTCAACTACGCGCCCTACTGGAGCCAGCGCCAGCCCTGGTGGGTCAACCAGCCGCTGCCGGTGCTGATGACCACCGGGCTGCTCGACGAGCACACCCCGACGGTCACCAGCCAGGTCCTCGCCGCGGCGGGCGGCCTGCCGATCCTCGACCCGGTCAGCGAGAGCCAGGACATCAACGAGCTGCTGGGCCTGGTCGGGCAGGAGGTGCCGACCTCGGACAACCTGCTCTCCTGGGAGGGCATCGCCTTGAGCGGCGGGCTGGCCGAGTTCCCCGAGGCCGACCACTTCCCCATCTTCGACGACAGCGACGCCGCCAAGGTCTACGCGACCTTCCTGGAGACGGCGCTGTTCGAGTCCAGCCCCTTGATCGACATGCCCCAGGAGTGAGGCCATGAAGCTGCTGCTCTGCGTCACGGGGGGAATCGCCGCCTACAAGGCCTGCGAGCTGACCAGCCTCGCGGTCAAGGCGGGCCACGAGGTCCGGGTCCTGATGAGCCGGCGGGCCAAGGACTTCGTCGGGCCCCTCAGCTTCGCCGGGCTGTCCGGCCACCCGGTGTTCAGCGACGACAGCGAGCAGGCGATGGACCACATCGAGCTGGCGCGCTGGGCCGAGGTGGCCTGCGTGGCCCCGCTGACCGCGCACACGCTGGGCAAGCTGGCCTGCGGGCTCTGCGACGACCTGCTCAGCACCACCCTGATGGCCCTCCCCGCGGCAAAGCCGGTGGTGCTGGGGCCGGCGATGAACACCCAGATGTGGGAGCACCCGGTCGTGGTGCGCAACCTGGGCTGGCTCCAGGAGCTCGGTCGGTACACAATCGTCGCCCCGGTCGCGAAGCGGCTGGCCTGCGGTGATGTCGGCCCGGGCGGGCTGGCGGAGCCGGCCGAGCTGCTGGCGGTCTGCGAGCGGCGCTTCCGGGAGGCCACAAACCTCACCCTAGCGTAAGGGTATTGACTGGCGGCCCTCCGGTGCTAACTGCTGGGATGAGGGAGCTGTCGATGAAGCTGGCGCGCAAAGGCGAAGAAGAGCAGCACTACTTCCGCGATCGGGTCGAAGGGCTGCTCGCGCGGGTGGGGGACACCCCGCTCGTCCGCCTCTCCCGGATCCTGCCCCCGGACATCTCGCCCCAGGTCGAGGTCTGGGCAAAGCTGGAGTGGTTCAACCCGGGCGGCTCGGTCAAGGACCGGCCCGCCCTGTCCATGGTCCTGGCGGCCGAGGAGGACGGCCGGCTCAAGCCCGGCGACACGATCCTGGACGCCAGCAGCGGCAACACGGGCATCGCCTACGCGATGATCGCGGCGGCCCGGGGCTATCGGTTGACCCTCTGCCTGCCGCGAAACGCCAACGCCGAGCGCAAGGCGGTCCTGCGGGCCTACGGCGCCGAGATCGTCGAGACGGACCCGCTGGAGGGCAGCGACGGGGCCATCCGGGTGGCGCGGCGCATGGCGGAGGAGCAGCCCCAGCGCTTCGTCTACCTGGACCAGTACAACAACGAGGCCAACTGGAAGGCGCACTTCCACACGACCGGGCCCGAGATCTGGAGGGACACCCAGGGCCGGGTGACCCACTGGGTGGCCAGCCTGGGCACCAGCGGCACCTTCACCGGTACGACCCGCTACCTGCGCAGCCGCAACCCGGACGTGCAGTGCGTCTCGATCCAGCCGGACAGCCCCTTTCACGGGCTGGAGGGCCTCAAGTTCATGGAGACCTCGATCCAGCCGGGCATCTACGATCCGGACCTCGCCGACGAGCAGCTCTTCGCCCCGACCGAAGAGGCCCTGGAGCTGACCCGCCGCCTCGCCCGTGAGGAGGGGCTGCTGGCGGGGATCAGCAGCGGGGCGCAGCTCTGGGGGGCGATCGAGGTGGCCAGGCGGCTGGAGCGGGGCGTGGTGGTCACCTTGCTCTGCGACTCGGGCGAGCGCTACCTCTCCGAGCCTCATGTCTTTGGCGAGCAGGGCTGAGCGTGTCCTCACGAATTCAGCGCACGGTGAGCCCCAGCGGCCAGTCCGTCGAGCTCCTGCCCCAGGCCGCCGCCGCGATCCAGGCCCACGCCCTGGGGGGCTACCCGCACGAGGTGGTGGGGATCCTGGCGGGCCATCGGGGCAGCGGGCGGGTCTCGCAGATCCATCGGCTGGTCAACCGACGCCAGGATCGGGCCGCGGATCGTTACGAGGTCGACCCGCTGGCGCTGATGAAGGCCGAGCGCTCCCTGGAGGCCGAGGGCCTGGAGATCGTCGGCTACTACCACAGCCACCCCGACCACCCGGCGATGTACTCGGACACCGATCGGGACCTCGCCCTGCCCGAGATGGCCTACCTGATCGCCTCGGTCGGCTCCACGTCCAACGGCGTCTCCACGCCTCAGCTGCTCGAGCTGCGGTGCTGGCGTCTGCGCGACGATCGCGGCGAGATGCTCGAAGACCACCTGCTCGCCCCCCTCTCCTGAAGTCCCCCTCTCTCCAGAAGTCCCCCTCTCTCCAGAAGTTGGAGCCTCCATGGCCGTTGAGATCGCCATCCCCACCGCGCTGCGTTCCTTTGTCGGAGGCCAGGCCCTGGTCCACGTCGAGGCGGACACCGTCGGCGCCGCCCTCTCCGCGCTGACGACCGCGCACCCCCAGCTGGCCGCGCACCTGCGCGACAAGGAGGGGCGGCTGCGCAGCTTCGTCAACGTCTACCTGAACGACGAGGACATCCGCCATGTGCCGGGGGGCGAGGCGGCCGCGCTGAAGGCGGGCGACCAGCTGATCATCGTGCCCAGCATCGCCGGCGGCGCCCCGGACGCCGAGGAGCCGCCCATCTGGCAGCGGCCGGTCGAGGAGCTGCCCCCCTTGGACGGCGGCGACTATGCCCGGTACGCGCGGCACCTGATCCTGGAGGAGGTCGGGGTCGAAGGCCAGCGGCGCTTGAAGGGCGCCAGCGTGCTCTGCGTGGGCACCGGCGGCCTGGGCAGCCCGCTGCTGCTGTACCTCGCCGCCGCGGGCGTCGGCCGCATCGGGATCGTCGACTTCGACGTGGTCGATGAGAGCAACCTGCAGCGGCAGATCATCCACGGCGCCTCGACGGTCGGCCGGCCCAAGCTGGAGAGCGCCCGGGATCGCATCCTGGACATCAACCCGGCCTGCCGGGTCGACCTGTACCCGGTGGCCCTGGACAGCAGCAACGCGCTCCAGATCCTGGCCCCCTACGACGTCGTCGTCGACGGGACCGACAACTTCCCGACCCGCTACCTGGTCAACGACGCCTGCGTGCTGCTGGGCAAGCCCAACGTCTACGGCAGCATCTTCAAGTTCGAGGGGCAGGCCAGCGTCTTCAACCACACCCCGCCCGGCGGGGAGCCCGGCCCGGACTACCGGGATCTGTACCCCGAGCCGCCGCCGCCGGGGCTGGTCCCCTCCTGCGCCGAGGGCGGCGTGCTGGGCATCCTCCCCGGCGTCATCGGCTGCATCCAGGCCACCGAGACGATCAAGATCCTGCTCGGCAAGGGCAGCAGCCTCTCCGGGCGCCTGCTGCTCTACGACGCCTTCAACATGCGCTTCCGCGAGCTGAAGCTGCGCCGGGATCCGAACCGCACGCAGATCAGCGGGCTGATCGACTACCAGGAGTTCTGCGGGGTCCCTTCCGCCGCCGAGGGGGCCCAGCCCGTGCACCAGGGCGAGCCGGGCTTCCACCGGGTCGACGTGCTGGACGCGCAGGCCCGCATGAAAGCCGGCTGGCGCCCCTTCGTGCTGGACGTCCGCAAGCCGCACGAGCTGGCCATCGTGGCCCTGCCCTTCATGGATATGCAGCGCGAGCACGAGCGGGTCGTCGCCGGCGAGTTCACGGGCATCCCCCGCGATCGCCCCATCCTGGTCAGCTGCCGCTCGGGGGTGCGCTCGGCGGCGGCGGCCGAGGCCCTGGTGGCCGCGGGCTACGGCGACGTCAGCAACCTGGAGGGCGGCATCCTGGACTGGGCGAGGCAGATCGACCCGACGATGCCGACCTACTGAGGCTCAGCGGGCCGCGGGCCGCAGCAGGACCAGGCCCAGCAGCCCGAGCGCCAGGCTGGTCGGCAGCAGGATCCAGAGGTCGTCGCCGGGGTCGCCCCCGAAGTGGGGCAGGCTGGCGCCGGGCCAGCGCGAGGCCATGGCCAGCAGTCCGAGGGAGAGCGCGACCCGGCCGAGCTCCAGCGCGGCGACCGCCCGGGCCCAGCGCCGGTTGGCTCGATCCGCGCGCAGGACGGACGGGGCCAGCGCCATCAAGAGCACCGAGAACCAGCAGACCCGCAGCACGGCGCCGCTGGCGATCGCGCCGACGAGCAGCGGGCTGTCGGGCAAGGGAGCGCTGAGGGAGAGCAGCTCGGGCGACTGCCAGCCCATCGGGATCAGGGCGAGGCCGGCGCTGGCGAGCACGGCCTGCGCGGCCAGCCAGGTCGCGTGCAGCGAGGAGTAGGCGCGCAGCGAGAGGGAGAGGGTCGTCATCGGGGCTCCGTGGGTTGCGACAGCCCTTGGAGCAAGCCCCGTGCCAGAGGGGACGATCCGCGCCGCGGGCTTGTTGTCGTGGAGATCCCGGCCGAACGCCTGCCGGAATCGACGGAGCTCCGGCACCCCCTGTGTGGCGGCTGCGCGAAAGCGTCGGCAGAGCGGGCTGCGGAGCGTGCTCCCGCCGGCCCTCCGCGCTAGGGGGAGGCCGAGGTCCTGAAGCCTCCACCCGGTCTCCCCCGATGTCCTCGACGAGGTGGGTCATCTTCCGCCGAACCCTCCTGGTGCTGCTGATCGGCGGCGGCATGGCCCTGGCCGCCCGCAAGGCCCGGCAACCTCCGCCTCCGGTCGAGCCGCCCCCGCCGGTCGAGGCCGCCGTGCCCGCGCTGCCGACCGCCGCGCCCCTCTTCCCGGGGACGCTGCCGGTCTCGGCCCAGGCCCTGCCCGACGGCCTCGCCAGCCTCTCCGCCCAGGCCTGCAACGCCTGCCACGGCGAGCTGCACGACCGCTGGCAGGACAGCGCCCACGCCCAGGCCTGGTCCTCCCCGACCTTCCGCACCGCGCTGGAGCGCGTCGGCGAGACGACCGGCTGCACGGGCTGCCACCTGCCCCTGGCCAACCAGCACGCCCGGCTGGCCGCCGGCTACATCGAGGGCGACCTCGCCCGGCCCGATCTGCGCCCCAACCCCGCCTGGGAGCCCACCCTGATGAGCGAGGGGGTCAGCTGCGCGGCCTGCCATGTGCGCGACGGCAAGGTGCTGACGACCCGGACCGAGGGGCAGGCGCCGCACCCGCTGGCCACCAGCGCCGAGCTCGGCAGCAGCGAGCACTGCGCCTCCTGCCACCAGCTGACCTGGCCCGGCGCCGACAAGCCCCTCTACGACACCTATGGGGAGTGGAGCCGCAGCGCCTACGCCCAGGCCGGGGTGGGCTGCGTGGACTGCCATATGCCCGCCCGCGCTGGCAGCGCGACCGGGACCCGCTTCGCCGCCGTCCCCGACCACGGCTTCCCCGCCGATCCGGCCCGCGCCCTCTCCATCCTGGTGCGCACAGACGCGGTCGAGGTCACCCGCGGCCAGCCCTTCGTCGCCACCATCACCCTCCAGAACACCGGCGCGGGCCACGATCTGCCCACCGGCAGCCCCTTCATCGGCTGGCGGGGCGTCTCCACCCTGCGCGACGCCGACGGCAAGAGCCTCGTCGCGCCCGGCCTGCTCGACCTCGCCCGCGACGTCAGCGACGCGCCGCCATGGACCACCCTGGCCGACAGCCGGCTGGTCGCGGGCTCCGAGCGCAGCTTCGAGCACCGCTTCACCGCTGACCAGAAGCTGAAGGCGGGCCGGGGCAGCCTCGTGGTGGCCGTCTACCGGGTCAGCCCGGCCGAGCGGCTCGACGCCCGCTGGAACCCGGACAAGGCCGGGGCTCCGATCCTCGTCCAGCGGATCCCCCTCTCCATCCTGTAGTCTCTCCTCCCTTCCCTCGACAACGGGGCCCGTCGTGATCCGATACACCGCCCTCTCCGACACCGGTCGTCGCCGCAAGAGCAACGAGGACGCGATGCTCGCCGATGTCGAGAACGGCGTCTTCGTCGTCGCCGATGGGGTCGGCGGTCGCGCCGCCGGCGAGGTGGCCAGCAGCATCACCATCGAGACCTTCCAGGCCGCCGCGCCCTCGCTGGCCGAGGCGGTCAGGGCCTACGCCGCCCGCCCGGAGTGGTCGACGCGCAACGCCGTGCTCGAGCTGCTGGAGTCGGTCTGCCAGAGCGCCAGCCGCCGGGTCTACGACGAGGCCGAGTCCAACAACCGCCGCGGCATGACCACCACCCTGGTCGCCTGCGTGGTCGGGGGCGGGGCCTGCTTCCTGGCCCACGTCGGCGACTCGCGCGCCTACCTCGTGCGCGACGGCCTGATCCGCCAGCTCACCGAGGACCACTCGATGGTCAA
Organism: Deltaproteobacteria bacterium UBA2385; assembly: GCA_002343455.1. Taxonomy (GTDB): domain Bacteria; phylum Myxococcota_A; class UBA796; order UBA796; family UBA2385; genus UBA2385. The sequence goes on from DDSR01000429.1 coordinate 10,027, forward strand.
CGAGCTGGTCCGCAGCGGCCAGATGAGCCGCGACCAGGCCCTGCGCTCGCGCTACCGCAACGTCATCACCCGGGCGATCGGCCTCTACCCGACCGTCCAGGCCGACCTGATGTCGATGGAGAGCCTGCCCGGAGACCGGGTGCTGCTCTCCTCCGACGGCCTCTCCGACATGGTCGACCAGCCGCGCATCGAGGCCGTCGCCGCCGAGAACGACATCGACACGGCCGGCCGCCGCCTGATCGAGGAGGCCCTGGCCGGCGGCGGGCACGACAACGTCACGGTCGTCATGGTCGAGCCCGAGGCCACCCCCCAGACCGAGGCCGCCCGCGCGCGCGCCCGCATCATGGAGACCCTCTTCCTCTTCGAGGGCATGCCATTCCACGTGCGCCTGCGCGTCTCCCGCATCTGCGAGGAGCTCTTCTTCACGCCGGGCCAGCAGCTCGTGCGCGAGGGCGAGACCGGGGACGCCATGTACGCCATCGTCCAGGGCGAGGTGCGCGTCCTCAACCACGGGGTCGAGCTGGCCCGCCTCGACGCCGGCCAGCACTTCGGCGAGCTGGGCCTGGTCGAGCCCATCCAGACCCGCACGGCCACGGTCGAGGGCGCCTCCTTCGGCTCGGCCATCGTCGTGCGCCGCCGGCTGCTCACCGAGTTCTGCCAGCGCGAGCCCGAGGTCGGCAGCCAGATCCTGTGGCGGCTGCTCTCGGCGCTGGGCACCCGCCTCGCCACGACCAACGAGCTGGCAGCCCGGACCCTCGGCGCCGCGCCGACCGCTCGATGATCGAGCGCCCGACAGGCCCCCGATGAGCACCCTCCAGCGTGTGCGCTGCGCCGTCAGCCCGGACGCCGACGACCTCTTCATGTTCCGGGCGCTGATCCTGGGCCTCGTCCCCACCCCGGGCCTGGACTTCGTCGTCCAGACCGCCGACACCGACGCGCTCAACCGCCTCGCGGACGGCTCGCTGGATGCGGAAGTCAACGCCATCAGCGTCGCCTGGTACCCGCGCATCGCCGACCGCTGGCAGCTCCTCCCCCACGGCGGCTCGGTCGGTCGCGGCTACGGCCCGGTCCTGGTCGCCCCGCGCCCCCTCTCCCTGGCCGAGCTGGACGGCGCCCGCATCGGCGTGCCCGGCCTCTCCACGACGGCCCGGCTGGTCATGGGCCTCGCGGCGCGCTTCCAGCCGGTCGTGCTGCCGATCGTGCCTCCCGAGCGGGTCTTCCAGGCCCTGGCCGCGGGCGAGGTCGATGCCGCTGTGCTGATCCACGAGGGGCGGCTGACCTTCCAGGAGCACGGCCTGCACGCCATCCTGGACCTGGGGCAGTGGTGGTTCGAGCAGACGGGGCTGCCCCTGCCGCTGGGGGGCAACGTCATCCGCCGCGACCTGGGGCCCGAGCTCATCGAGCGCATCTCGCAGGCCATCCGGGCCAGCATCCGACACGGGCTGGAGCACCGGGACGAGGCCATCGACTGGCTGCTTCAGAGGCCCGGTCCGCTGACCCGCCCCGAGCAGGTCGACGCCTACCTGGAGCTGTACGCCAACCAGGACACGCTGGACTACGGCGAGGACGGTCGGCAGGGCATCGTCGAGCTGCTGCGCCGCGGGGCCCTGGCGGGCCTGGTGCCGGCCTGCGCCACCCCGGATTTCGCGCCCTGAGTCAGGGGCCCGTGACCACCACGTAGAAGCTGGTGGGCACGCCCTTGTCGGGCACCCAGCCCTCGACCCGGGCCCAGCGCTTGCCGTCCAGCTCCTGCGGCAGCTCGGCGAGGATCCAGACCCCATCCCCGGGGCGGGCTTCGCGAGGCACGATCTCCACCTCCCGACCCTGGCCTTCCAGGTAGTAGATCAAGCTCGGCAGCCGCCAGGCGTCGACGAGGTGCACGCTCGCCCCGCCAGGAGCGAGCTGCTCGACGGTCTGGGCCACGCTCCAGGTGATGTGCAGGCGAGGTCGCAGCTCGGGCAGGCCCACCGTGAAGGCCAGCGCCAGCAGCACCGGGGCGCAGATCGCGCCGACCCCCAGCCCCAGGGCGCGGCGCCCGCGGGCGAGCAGGACCATCGCCGTCGGCCCGCTCAGCAGCAGCCAGGCCCCGCAGAGCGCCAGCCCCGGCAGGACGAGGTCCTCCTCCAGGGCGAGGCCGACGCCGATCAGGCCCAGGCCGAGGGCGACCGAGACCAGGGCCGAGACCCACAGGCTCCAGCGCGGCGGGCCCTCGTCGTCGAGCAGGGGCTGCGCCGCCACCAGGGCGAGCGCGGGCCAGGCGCCCAGGCTGTAGGCGGGCAGCTTGCTGGAGAGCAGCTCCCAGACGATCCAGCCGCCGAGGAGCCAGGCCAGCAGGGCCCGCTCGCTGGCGAGGTCCCGGCGGCGGACCAGCTGCAGGGCGCCCGCCAGCAGCAGCCCGGTCCAGGGCGTGGCGAAGAGCAGGAAGAGCAGCAGGTAGGTGCCCGGCGGGCCCGACTGGCCCAGCACCGCCCCCGAGGTGCGCTTGAGCAGGTACCAGTCCAGCATCCAGCGCACGGTGGCGCCGCCGTCCTCCTGCCAGGTCCGCCAGCCCCAGGCCAGCAGCGGCAGGAAGCCGAGCAGCAGGGCGAGGGCCAGCCAGGTGCTCAGCAGCCGGCGGCGCTCGGGGTGGAGGATGGCCAGGGCCGGCAGACCGACCCCCAGGAAGACCAGGATGGCCGGGCCCTTGGCCAGCAGGCCGATGGCGAGGCCCAGGCCGACGGAGAGGGCCCCCGATCGGCGGCCCTTCAGCACATCCAGCAGGCCGAAGAAGGCGATGGTCTCGCCCAGCAGCAGGGCGGGATCGACCAGCGCCACCCGGCCGAAGAGGGGGACGAGGCTGGTGGCCAGCAGCAGCGCGGCCAGGGCGGCGCGCTCCCGCCCGAAGTGAGCGGCCCCCCGCCAGGCGACCCAGAGCACGCTCAGCGAGAGGCAGAGGGCGCCCGGCAGGCGCAGGCTGAACCAGCTCTCGCCGAGCACGGTGAAGCTGGCGGCGATCAGCCACAGGGCCAGCGGCGGCTTGCGGTGCATCTCCGACCAGGGGTAGTCGTGCAGCACCCAGCTGCCCGACTCGACCATGCCGCGGGCGAAGCCCGCATAGGCGGCCTCGTCCTGATCGAAGAGGGGCAGGCTGGCCGCTCCCGGCAGCAAGGACAGCGCCAGGAGCAGGAGCAGGAGGGCCATCTGGCGAGGGGGAGGCAGACCCGGCATTGCCCGGAGCGATATCATCCCCGGACGTGCTGCCGCCTCTCGCCCGACTCATCCCGCTCCTGCTGGCGGGCAGGCCTGCCCTCGCGGGAGAGGCGCTCCCCCCGGTCTCCGCGCGCCTGGGCTTCTCCTGGGAGGGGCAACGGGTGCCGCCCTTCTGGGTGGAGCCGCGCGACCGCGCGACCGCCTCGCTCCAGGCGACCGTGCAGCCGGATCCTCGCCTGGGCTTCGGCCTGGACCTGGACATCCGGCGCTGGGATGCGCGCCCCGAGGGGACCGTCTCGGGACCCGGCGATCTCAGCCTGCACAGCTGGGGGCGCCTCTGGCGGGGCCCGGTGCCCGGCGGCTTCGCCACCTGGGTCAAGCTGCCCAACGCCGACGATCTGACCGAGCTGGGGACCGACGAGACCGATCTGCACCTCGCCGCCACCGCCGGCAGCCGCCGCGGGGCCGCCTCGCTGCGGGCCTGGCTGGGCCTCGCCTCCCTGGGCGATCCCTTCAGCGGCGGAGGGCGAACCTGGCTGCCCGAGGGAGAGGCCCGCTTCGGCTGGGAGCTCGGCCCGGTCGAGGCGGTCGGTCGCCTCTCGGCCCTGCCCGGCGGCCCCCGGCCTCGGCCCATCGGCAGCCTCGCGCTCTCGCTGGAAGCGCGCTGCCCGCTGCTGGCCGGGGCGGAGCTGAGCCACGGCCTGGCCTCGTCGGGGCCGAGCCCGGGCCTGCGCGCCTGGCTGGGATGGGCTAGCGGCTGCACCTCTGAGCCCGAGGAGGAGGCCCGATGCTGCGATGGACCCCTTCCGGGGCGGTGAGCGCCCCGACGAGCGTGCAGATCCGGGTCCACCCGCTGGCGGGCAGCTCGGTCGCGGCGGGGGCTCCGACGCCCGGCCGCTCGCTGCGCCCCGAGGAGCTGCGGGCGGCCATCCTGCACTTCACCGCCGGGATGCGCACGCCGAGGACCCGACCCTGCACGACGCTGCTGCTCTCCGGGCAGGGGCTGCTGAGCCTGCCCGAGCTGCCCGAGCTGCTCGCCCTGGCCGCGGCCGAGGGCATACAGGAGGTGGTCCTGCACATCGGAGCCACCGTCGAGGAGATCGACCCTCCGCCCTTCCTGCCTGGGAGGCCCCCTCGGATCGCGCTGGCCTTGCCGGTGGTGGATCCCGCCGCTCCCGAGGTCCAGGCCATCGCCCGGGCCCGCCGCCGGGGGGTCCCCGTCTCGACGACCACCCTGCTCGACCGGGCGGCCCTGGCCTCGCTCGACGGGCTTGTGCCCCTGCTGAGCAGGCTGGGGGGGCCTCACACCCTCACCTGGCCACTGCCGACGGGGCCGGGGGCCGTGGCCTCGGCGCCTCCGCTCCGCGCCGCGCTCGACCGGCTCCTGCCCGTGCTCGACCGGCTCCGGCCGCTCGTCCACGGCCTCGACCGGCCGCGCTCTGGCCTCAGCGTGAAGGGCCTGCCCGCCTGCTTCCTCGGCCCGCACGCCGACCTCGTCCACCGCACCGGCAACCGCTGGTACGTCGACGCCGAGCACCAGAGCGACAAGGCGCTGCTCTTCCTCCCCGACGTGCTCCGTTACGCCCGCCGCGAGGCCTGCCGCTTCTGCGCGCTGGCCGGCGCCTGCGACGGCTTCTTCGACTGCTACCTGGAGCAGGACGACTGCCCGCCCCTCGTCGCCGTGCTGGGTGCAACTAGCTAGTGCCAGGCACTAGCNNGCCGGTCGAGCTGATCGTCGATCGCGCGGCCCCGCTCCAGGTCGACCAGGGGGCGCAAGCGGACCAGGCTCTCCCGCGCGGTGCGGGCGTCGCCCTGGAGCAGCGCGGTCTGGGCCTGGTACCAGAGCAGCTCGGGCACGCGCTGTCCCCCGCTCTGCTCGTAGGAGCTCAGGGCGATGGAGGCCTCGTCGCCCTGGCCGCTGCAGATCCAGGCGCCGGCCTCGGTCCAGGCGATGTCGCTGCGCTGGGGGTACTGCATCCGGGCCGTGCGCAGGCGCAGGGCGGCGAGCCGGCAGTCGCCGCGCTCCAGGTCCAGCAGGGCGCTCTGCGCGTCGGCCGGGAAGCTGGCCGGGTCGGGGAGGGGAGGGGGGCTGCGGTCGGCCACCGCGGCCACCGCGGGGGTGCGCTCGGCGCGGGCCTGCTCGGTGTGGCGCAGGTAGACCATGATGGCCATCACCGCGGCGATGGCCAGCACCGGCCACCAGATCTGCAAGCCGCCCGACGTCGGTGGCGGGGGGCTGCGGCGGACGCGGGGCAGCCGGGAGGG
>DDSR01000400.1 GCA_002343455.1 Deltaproteobacteria bacterium UBA2385
GGCATGGGACGGGCTCCGGGCAGGTGGGGGTGGGGATCAGGCCGGGCGCATGAGGACGATGCCGGCCGGGCTGGCCGTGGGGATGACGCGCTCGACCTCCAGCTCGGCGCTGCGGGCCAGCGCGCGAAACTCCGCCTCGGTCCGCTCGCAGCCCTCGCGAAAGAGGGCCATCATCATCAGATCGACCAGCGGGCCGGGGTGCGCGGGGGCGCCGGGCGGGACCACGATGTCCACCACCAGGATGCGGCCCTGGGGCGGCAGCGCGGCCCGCACGCGCGAGAGGATGCGCGTACAGTCCGCGTCCCCCCAGTCGTGCAGGATGTTGGCCAGGAGGTAGATGTCGCCGCCCTCGGGCAGGGCCTCGAAGAAGTCGCCGGCCCGGCGCTCCACGCGCGCTGCGACGGGCGCCAGGGTGTCGTCGGCCTCGGCCAGCACGGAGGCCCGGTCGAAGAGGACGCCTCGGCAGCTCGGCGCCGACCTCAGGATCGCCGCGAGGTAGTGGCCCTGGCCGCCACCCACGTCGACGATCACGGAGCCGGCGGGCGCGGTCCAGGCCTGCAGGACCGCGGCGATGGTCGGCGCCGCCCAGGCCTGCATCGAACGGTTGAAGAGCGCGCCGAGCTCGGGCTCCCGGCCCAGGGCCTCGAAGAAGGGGGCGCCGTGTACCCGCTCGAAGGCGGTGCCGCTGCCGCGCAGCGACCCGGCGAGCGCGCCCCAGACGGCGAGCTGGCGCGGATCGGCGTTGAACAGGATGCCCTCGGCGTAGCCCGTGCCGGGCAGGAGCTGACGGGAGACGGCGTTGAGGCTCCAGCTCGCGCCCTGGCGCTCACGATCCCGAAGCTGGCCAGGGCACGCAGCAGGCGCCCGGTCAACCGCGGCTCGACGCCCACGGCCTCGGCGAGCTGCTCGGTGGAGCGCCTCCCCTCCCCCATGGCCTCGAAGAGGCCCAGCCGCGCCGCGGTGTAGACGGCATGCGCCCGAACAGAGCCCAGGGCCGTGACGTCGAGCAGGTAGAGCTCGGGGGGCAGGAGCGCCCTGCGAAGGCGGTCGAGCAGTCCCAGCAGCGCCTGGGCGAGGACGACGACGGGGCGAGGGGGCAGGGCCGGCATGGGGGCTCCAGGGTCAGATGCGCATTGAGCAAGGGCTATGCCAAGCAGTGTGAGCGCATTTTCAACGAGTTGGCGACGGAGGCCCCGCGTGCGCACCGTGCGGCCTGGTGCGGGCGCACGGCGACCCATGGGCACATCCCCCATGCCGTGTTGGATCCCCAGCGGCCGTGTGGGTCCGCCGCGAGGGATGGTTCAGCGAGGCGAGCGGGGGCCCTCCTGCGACACAACACCTGGCGGATGAAATGTCCACCTGCACTTGTGTCGCGTCATCCCCGTCCGAATGCGACATAGCTGTGTTCGGATGGTGTATCCACGCATACTTATGTCCGATTCGTGATCCATGACCGCGACATAAGCATGCTCGGATACATTATCCCCCAGCACTTTTGTCGCGGTTGGACGTACAGCGGCGCGTCGGTGCGAACCGCGCCCCTACAGAGACCCTTCCTCCCCCCCCGCAACCCCATACTTCTTCATCAGCCGATACAGCACAAACCGACTCGACAGCCCCAACGCCTCCGCCGCCAGCGACGGCCTCCCCCCCGCCGCAGCCAGCGCGGCGACGATCACCTCTCGCCCGGGCGGCTCGGCCCCTCGCTCTGGCGCCGCCGGGGTCAGCTCCGCTCTCAGCGCGTCGCTCAGCCCCAGGAACTCCCCCGGGCTGCTGCTCATGGCCAGCCAGAGCAGGCGGTGCAGCTCGCGGGTGTGCAGGCTGTAGCGGTGGTGGAGCAGGGCCTCGACGAGGTCGGGGTGCAAACGGGGGCGGCCGTCGGGGCCGAAGAAGCGGGCGATGGGCGAGGCGGCGCCGGAGCGGGCCAGCTCCTCGCGGGCGCGGAGGAGCATGGCCTGGGCGAGCAGGGGGATGTCCTCGGGGCGCTGCTCCAGGCCGGACAGCTCGATGCGCAGGGGGAAGCGGGCGGCGAAGTCGTGCTTGAGGGCAGAGACGGGGCGGTTGGTGGCGGCCACGAGGCGCAGATCGGCCCGGCGGACCCGGGCGTCGCCCAGGCGCTGATACTCGCCCCCGCGGTCGAGGACCCGCAGGAGGTGGGCCTGCAAGGCCGCCGGCAGCTCGCCGACCTCGTCGAGGAAGAGGGTGCTGCCGTCGGCCTCGCCGACGAGGCCGGGCCGCTCGGGGCTGCCGGCGTGCGGGTAGCCGCGGGCCGAGCCGAAGAGCTCGGCGTCGACGAGGCCCTCGGGGAGGGTGGCGGCGTTGCGGGTGATCAGCGGACGCCCCGCCCGGCTGGAGAGGCTGTGCAGGGCCCGGGCGGCGAGCTCCTTGCCGACCCCGCTGGGGCCGAGCAGCAGGACGTGGTGGGCGCTGCGGGCGGCGAAGGAGAGCTCGGCGCGCAGCCTCCAGGCGACCTCGCTCTCGCCGACGAGGCCGAGGCCATCGGGGCCGCCGAAGGGGAAGTCAGCGGCCTCGCCCGGGGGGGAGAGCAGGGTCCGGCGCACCACCAGCAGGACCAGGGTGTTGCGCAGGTGCAGGGTGTCGCCGGGACCGACGACGGCCTCCAGGCGCTCGGCGCCATGGACCCGCATGGGGCAGCGGCCGACGTTCTCGACCCGCAGGCGCCCGTCGGGGGTCGGGCTGAGGCGGAGCTGGTCGCGGGAGAGGCGCGGGCTCTGCAAGGGGTGGCCGGATCGCGCCGGGCCCGGCCGCCAGGGGCGAAAGCGGGCGTGCGGGACCCCCTCCTCGGGCTCGCCCCGGCCCAGGCGCAGGGGCCGGTCGACGACGGCCGCCTCGCCCAGGCGCTCGGACTCGTCCAGCGACCAGGCGAGGACCAGCTCCAGCCGCGCGCGCTCACCACGCGCGCGGCTGTCCCAGGGAAGCTCGTCGGCATCCACGGTGGAGTTCGCCATGCCGACTGTCTATGCCGCCGGGGCCGCGACTCCAGGCGCGGATTCAAATTAGCCCCGGCGCATGCCCCCGCCGCCCGGTCGCCGCCCCTCCGCCGAGACGCTGCCGTTCTCTGAGGAGTCGCCATGGGCCTCGCCGGCAGAGGCCGGGCCCCCCTCTCCCCCTCCCTCTCCGGCAGAGCCGCGCTACCGGATGCTCCGCGAGCTGGCCCGCGGCGGCATCGGCCGCGTCCTGGAGGCGCACGACGCCGAGCTCGACCGGGCGGTGGCGATCAAGGAGCTGCTGCACGACTCGCCCGGGGATCGCGCCCGCTTCGAGCGCGAGATCCGCTTCACCGCCCGGCTCCAGCACCCGGCGATCGTCCCCCTCTACGAGGCGATCCACGAGGTGGACGGCTCGCTGCGCTACGCGATGAAGCTGGTCACGGGCGAGACCCTGGACGCCGCCATCGAGGGCGCGCCCGCGCTGGAGGCCCGCCTGGGCCTGCTCCGCCACGTCGAGGCGGTGGCCGACGCGCTCGCGTACGCCCACGCGCAGGGGGTGATCCACCGCGACGTGAAGCCGCAGAACGTGCTGATCGGGCCCTTCGGCGAGACCGTCCTGATCGACTGGGGCATCGCCCGGCTGCTGGAGGAGGCGGACGAGGACTCCACCGCAGCCGTCGAGGCGCCCGCGGATCCGGCCCTGACCCAGCTCGGCAGCGTCGTCGGGACCCCGGCCTACATGGCGCCGGAGCAGGCCCGCGGCGAGCCGGTCGGGCGCGAGGTCGACGTCTACGCGCTGGGCGCGACCCTCTACCACCTGCTCAGCGGGCGGGCGCCCTGGCAGGCCGACACCGCCGCGACCCTCTCCGCCCTGCGCGCCGGCCAGCGCCCACCGCCGCTCTCGCAGATCGGGCCGGGCCTGCCCGCCGACCTGGTCTCGATCGTCGAGCGGGCGATGGCGCCGCGGCCCGAGGAGCGCTACCCGAGCGCCCTGGAGCTGAGCCGCGACCTCCAGGCCTTCCGTACCGGCCAGCTCGTCGCCGCCCGCCGCTACACCTCGCTCGACCTGCTCCGGCGCTGGCTGCACCGGCACAAGGCCCTCGTCTCGCTGGCCAGCCTGGCGACCCTCCTGCTGCTGCTGGTCGGCGCCCTCTCGGCCCGCCGGGTGCTCACCGAGCGTGACCTCGCCCGGGCGGCGCAGGCCGTGGCCGAGGCCCGGACCGACGCCCTGGTCCTGGCCCAGGCGAGGCGCGCCCTGACCCAGGATCCGACCGAGGCCGCCGCCTGGCTGGCGAGCTGGCCCTCCGGCGGCGAGGACGGGGCCGAGCGCTTCGAGCTGGCCCAGGAGCTGGCCCGGGCCGGCGTGGCGCGCCTGGCCGTGCGGTACGACAGCAACGGCTGCGATGGGATCTCCTGGTCTTCGGACGGGCGGTGGCTGCTGCCCCTCGGGCGTCAGACCGGGCCCCTCGACGCGGGCGCGGGGGAGCTGGAGCGCTCCGCGGGCCTCACCATCGTCGAAGACGTCGTGCCCCTGCCCGGGGGCGGCTCCCTCTGGTTGGACGGCCCCGGGCGGGTCGTGGAGCTCCTGCCCGACCAGGAGCCGAGGGAGCTCGTACACCTCAGGTCCGCGCCGGTCGCGGCGATGCTGGCGAGCGAGGAGCACGTGGTGGTCGGCACCCGCCCTGGGCAGATCTGGGAGGTCCCCCTCTCGGGCGCACCGGCGCGGCTCCTGTTTGGCCTGGAGGAGACCCCCACCGCCATGGCCCTCCAGGGCGAGCGCTGGTTCGCCGCCGGCTCGGACGGCGGGCTCTGGTCCGGAGCCGAGGAGGGTGCAGCCCTGCGGCTCCAACACTCCGTCGCCATCCACCACCTCGTCCAGGGACCCGGCGAATCGCTGATCTTCGGCGACACCGAGGGTGGGGTCTACGCCTGGCAGGAGGGTCTGCCGCCTCGCCTGCTCGGCCGCCTGGGGGGGGCCGTGACGGCCCTGGCCCTCTCACCGGACGGCAGCCTGCTGGCGGCCGCCGACGGCGCGGGCCATCTCCTGGTCCTGGACCCCTCGGAGCGTGATCAGAACGGATCGATCCGCCCGCCCTGGCCGGCCTCGCGGGTGATCGGCCTGAGCTGGGCGCCGCAGGAGTCGCTGCTCGCCGCCAACCTCGCCGACGGCAGCCTGCGCCTGTGGTGGCCGGAGCGTGGCCAGGTCGAGCTGCGGCGCGCGGCGACCGCGACCCACGGCGCGCCGGCCTTCTCGCCGGACGGGCAGGAGCTGGCGAGCTGCGGCGTGGACGGTTCGCTCCGCGTCTGGCCCGTGCCGGCCGTAGGCGCCGAGCTGCACGCGGGTCACGAGGGGCGCATCTTCCACATCCGAGCCCTGCCCGACGGGCGCTTCGCCACCGACAGCGACGATCGCAGCGTGCGGCTGTGGACCCCCGGGCGCGCGCAGGGGCAGGTGCTCCAGGGCCACGCCGACCGGGTCTACGGTCTGGACGCCTCCGCCGACGGCTCGGTCCTGCTCAGCGCCAGCCTGGACGGCCAGGCCATCGCCTGGGACACCGCCTCGGGGCTGGGCCGGGCGCTGATCGGGCACGAGGGTCGGGTCCACCGGGCGGCCGTCCTGCCGGGGGGCGCCGGGTTCTTCACCGCCGGCCAGGACGGGACCTTGCGCACCTGGTCCCTGGAGGGCCAGGAGACCGCCCGCGTCCAGGCGCACCAAGGCTCTGCCTGGTGGGCGGTGGCCGAGGAGTCCGGTCGCGCGCTGTGGAGCGTCGGCTCCGACCGGCGGCTGGTGCGATGGGAGCCCGGCACGGGAGCGCTGCGAGAGGTGGCGGCGGACCTGGGACAACGAGGCGGGGGAACGCTGCGGCCCTACCGACTGAGCGGCGACCGGATCCTGGTGTGTGACGGACGAGGCGGGCTCGCTCTGTTCGGACCTCAGGGGCGGACAGAGCTCGCCCTGCCCTTCGACCCGGACTGTACCTCCATGGTCGTGGCGCCCTCCGGGGACTGGGTGGCCATCCCCTCGGGCACCGAGGTCCACCGGCTCGACCCCGCGGACGGCGGGCTGAGGCTGCTCGCCCGCCAGGAGGCCGAGATCCACAGCCTCGCCCTCTCCCCCGACGGCCGGCTGCTGGCGACCGCGGGCATCGACGGCACGGCTCGGATCTGGCGAATCTCCGACGGCGCGGCGGCCATCGTCTGGCGGGCAGACGGGCCGGTGCTGGGCGTGGCGTTCTCGATGGATGGACGGAGGTTGGCCGCGGCCGGGGTCGACGCCGTCTTGTGGACGGGCGAGGTCGACGAGAGCCGCCTCGCGCCCGCCGAGCCCGAGGCGCTGCAGGTTTGGATCGCGGGGCTCACCCGCTTGCGGATGAGGGAGGCGCTTCCGGGCTCGGCCTCGCCCTGAGCGGTGCAGGGGGGCTCGACGCACTGCGCCGCGCCCGAGCTATCAGCCGGATGGATGCCGTCTTCGGGCTGTGGAAGGACCGAACCGTCGATGGCGAGATCGAGCAGGAGCGCCTTCGCGCCGAGCGGGACGATCGCACGCCGGACCCGCCGTCTGGAGTAGAGCTGAGGGACCAACCTCGGTGATGACCGGTCATCGCCCGACTTGGGGACGCAATTGCGGGACCAACTTCGGAGATGGTAGGTCATCTCGGCACTTGGTCCCCTCAAGCTGCAGCCGGGCGCGATGAATCG
>DDSR01000143.1:0-22265 GCA_002343455.1 Deltaproteobacteria bacterium UBA2385
CCAGCCCCACCCGCTGTTTCTGGATAGAGCGGCAGGAAACCTCAAGGCCGCCTGATTCATGCAGATCATCGCCTACGACCCCGCCTGGCGAGACGCCACCCTGGCCTTTCGGCGTCGGATGTACCCCTGCAACCCCCAGGCGGGAGACGAGCAGCACTTCGTCTGGCGCCAGGAGCGCCACCCTTTTGGCGCCGGTCTCTCGCTGCTGGCGGTCCAGGACGGACAGGTGATCGGCCACTGGCTCGGCATCCCCGAGCGCATCCGCTGCCCCGGCGCCGTCCGGACCTGCCAGTGGATGGTCGATCTGGCCGTCGCTCCCGAGCACCGCGACACCATGGCGGCGATGCAGCTGTTCCGGGCCGCAGGGGCCCGCGGAGAGAACCTGCTGGCGATCGGCGTCCCCGAGGACCTGCTGCCCTTCTACACCGTCTTCCGCTGGCAGCGGCTGGCCATCGCCGACACCTTCTTCCGTGTCTTCCAGCCCGGGCCCTCCGCCACTATGGCCGAGCGGTCGCTGCCAATGGCGCCCCTGGTCCGGCTCGCCGACCGCCTGCTCCCCCTGGCCTGGCGAGCCCGTAGCGCCCTGCGTCGCGCGACCTCGGTGCGTCTCGAATCCCAGCCCGGCCAGGAATTCGACCGGCTCTTCGACGAGCTGGCCCCCTCCCTGGGCCGCTGCGGCGATCGCGGCAGCGCCTGGCTGCGCTGGAAGCTCTTCGACCGACCCTGCGGCGCCCACGAGCTGCTGGTCGCCCGAGACCCCGCGGGCAGGCTGCAAGGCTGGATCGCCCTCAAGCGCCGAGAGCGGGCCGGGAAGGCACGCTGGGCGGAGATCGTCGACTTCCTCTGCCACCCCGACCGCCCCGACCTCTTCGACGAGCTGGTCGAAGCGGCCTCCAGCCGCGCCCTCCAGGCCGGCTGCGCCTTCGTGCGGCTCCGCTGCGCCCTCCCCGAACACTGCGCCCGCCTCCGTCGGCCCTCCTGGGTCCGGCAGGTGCGCTCCCCGATCGACGACCTCTTCCTGCTGCCCGGCGCCGATCCCGGGGCCCGGGGAGACCTGCTCGGTCACCCCTGGCACCTCAGCAGCGGCGCCTCCGACTCGGTGGACACCGGTCAGGACGAGTGGCTCGACGCCTCGCCCACCGGCCCGCTGCGATAACGTCAGCCCTCGACCGGAGCCCAACGTGCCTCTCTCTGCCCTTCGTGCCGTCTTCGTCGAGGCGCTCGGCCTCCCCCCCGACACCGACGTCGACGCCCTGACCTACCGCTCGGTGCCGCAGTGGGACTCCGTCGCCCATATGGCCCTGATCGCCCGGCTGGAGAGCCGCTTCGACCTGATGCTGGAGACCGACGAGGTGCTCGACCTCAGCAGCTTCGCCCGCTGCCGTGAGATCCTGGCAGCCCACGGCTGTCGTTTCGATGACTGAGGCGCCGGTCGCGCTGGTCACCGGCGCCAGCCGCGGGATCGGCCTGGCCACCGCCCGGTTGCTGGCCACCCGGGGCTACCACCTGGTCCTGACCGGTCGAACGCTCAGCCCCGCCCTCCAGGCCGCCTGCGACGAGCTGACCACCCCGGGCCTCTCCCCTCCCCTCCCCCTGGCCGTCGATCTCGGCGAGCCCTCCCAGATCGCCGCCGCCTTCCGCGCCCTCTTCAGCGCCCACCGGCGGCTGGATGTGCTGGTCAACAACGCCGGCGAGCTGCACGAGGCCTTGATCGGGATGAGCCCGCCGGGGACGATCGAGCGGATGTTCGCCGTCAACGCCGCGGGCAGCCTCCACATGCTGCAGGGCGCCTCCCGCCTGATGATGCGGCGGCAGCAGGGCAGCATCGTCAACCTGGGATCGGTCGTCGCCGTCCAGGGATCCAGCGGACAGATCGCCTACGCCGCCAGCAAGGCCGCCGTCCACGGCATGACCCTGGCCGCCGCCCGGGAGCTCGGCCCGCGAGGGATCCGGGTCAACGCGGTCGCCCCCGGCGTGGTCGAGACCGAGCTGATCGCCGACTTCGGCCCGGAGCGGCGAGAGGCCCTGCGTCGGGCCGCCAGCCTGGGCAGGCTGGTGCGAGCCGAGGAGGTGGCCGCCGCCATCGCCTTCCTGGCCGGGCCGGAGTCTTCGGCCATCACCGGGCAGATCCTGGGGGTGGACGCCGGCCTGGTGATCCCCAGCCCCTGAGGGCGGGGCCTCAGGATCCGGGCCGGATCAGCACCGTCTGCACCGTCTTGAGCACGATCAGGCAGTACAGGAAGACGCTCATCTCCTGGATGGCGAAGAGCTCGTAGCGCAGCTTCTCGGCGGCATCCTCTTCGCTGGCTCCGTAGCGGTACATCACCTGGGCCCAGCCGGTCACCCCCGGCTTGACGGCGTGGCGCAGGCCGTAGAACGGGATGCGCTCCTTCAGCAGGTCGACGAAGTGCTGCCGCTCGGGGCGGGGGCCGACCATGGACATGTCGCCGCGCAGGACGTTGACGAACTGGGGCAGCTCGTCGATCCGGCTGCGCCGCAGGAAGCGCCCGATGCGCGTCACCCGCGCGTCGCCGGCCCCCTGAGACCAGACCGCCCCAGTCTTGGCCTCGGCGTCGCTGCGCATGGTCCGCAGCTTGATGATCGTGAACGGGACCTCGTCCAGGCCCAGCCGCTCCTGCAGGAAGAAGGCCGGTCCGGGCGACTCCAGCTTCACCATCAGGGCGGCGATGGCGATCACCGGCCCGGTCAGCAGCAGGCCGATGAGCGCCAGCACGAAGTCCGCCAGCCGCTGCACGGCCGCCGGAACCCGCCGCTGGGCGTCGAAGCCGGGCCCGAAGATGAGCCAGGTGTCCGCGAGGTGGTTGATCGGGACCTTGCCCGTCAGCGACTTGTAGAGCGTGGGCATGTCGTGGATCTCCATGCCCAGGCGCTTGCACTCCAGCAGCTGCTGCGTCAGGTGCCGCCCCATCCCCCCGCGAATGGCCACCACCAGCATGTCGGCGCGGTGCTTCTGGGCCAGCTCGACCAGCTTGTCGCCCGTGCCCAGCACCAGCAGGCCGGTGGGGCTGCGCTGGACCCGGTCATCCACGAAGCCCAGCAGATCATAGGTCCGGGCGTAGTCCTGGTGGTCGCGGATCACCTCGGCCATGGCCTGTCCCGCTCCACCCGCGCCGACGATCAGGGTGCGCGTCCTGGCCGCCTTTCGGGGCCGTACGGCGGTGGCCAGCCCCCTCCAGCCCGACAGCGTCAGGCCGAAGAACAGGCTGCTGAGCGCGGCCACACCGCGTCCGACCCACCACTCGGGCACCGCGTAGAAGAGCGCCATCTGCAAGGCGAAGGCCGCCACCACCGCCAACCAGAGGCGGAGCAGCTCCTCTGCGCGGCGGAAGTCCCGCGAGGTCTGGTAGGCGTCGGAGAGGTAGAGCAGCAGCAGGTGGGTGGCGACGAAGAAGACGGTGCCGCCCGAGGCGAGGTGCTGCGCGGCGAGGGGCTGGAAGTCGCCCGGCTCGAAGCCGAAACGGAGCAGGTAGGCGCCGTGCAGCGAGAGGAGCGCGGCCAGGGTGTCGCCCAGCACGAAGAGCACCTGCCGCCGTTCGATCGGGACCACGGTGGCCATCAGGCGCTCCTCGGGTCGGGGGCGGCGG
Organism: Deltaproteobacteria bacterium UBA2385; assembly: GCA_002343455.1. Classification (GTDB taxonomy): domain Bacteria; phylum Myxococcota_A; class UBA796; order UBA796; family UBA2385; genus UBA2385. The sequence continues at coordinate 3,606 of DDSR01000143.1, forward strand.
TCAGCGGGGCCGGAAGGGCCGCCGCGAAGCGAGGCGAGAGCTCTCCGTACACCTGAATCGTGGCCTCCACCATGCCGGTCACGCTGAAGCGCCGCTCGTAATCCTCGCGACCCCGGCGGCCCATGGCCTCGCGCAGAGCGGCATCCCCGAGCAAGGTCTCCAGCTGCGACCGAAGGGTCTGCACATCACCTCGCGGGACCAGGAAGCCTGTCCGGCCGTGCCCGACCGCCTCGCGCACCCCGCCGACATCGGACGCGACCACCGGCAGTCCGGCCCGCATCCCCTCGAGGACCACCAGGGGGAAGCCCTCCTGCACCGAGACCAGGGCGGCGATCTGAGAGTCGGCCAGCAGCGCGTCGACGTCCAGCCGGGCGCCCGAGAGCTCGACCTTCGGGCCCAGGCCCAGCTCCTCGATCATCGCCTCGACCTGCCCCCGGAGGGGGCCATCGCCGACCAGCCGCAGCCGGAAGGGGGCGTTGACCCCCGCGAGCGCCCGGAGCAGCAGGACATGGTCCTTGGGCGCCGCCATGCGCGCCACCATCGTGATCCGCGGGATGCCCGCGCCGCCGGGGCTGGCCCGGAGCGCGCTGTCGCGGACGCCGTTGTGGACCACCCGGACCTGCGCGTCTCGGGCCACGCCGTAGCGCAGGCCCACCTCGCGGTCCGCCTCGGAGACGACGATGAAGCGCTGGGTCCACCGGGCCGCCAGCGCCTCGGTCGGGATGGCGAAGGCCTTGCGACGGCGGGAGACCCCGTCGGAGAAGGCCCAGCTGTGAGCGGTGTGGATCGCCGGGATGCCGGCCCACCGCGCGGCCAGCCGGCCGAGCAGGCCCGCCTTTGAGCTGTGGGTGTGCACCAGGTCCGGCTGGAGCTCGGCCATCAGGGCCCGCAAGCGACGAGCAGCGACGAGGTCCTTCCGAGGGGAGAGCTCGCGGACAAGCTCGGGCAGGACCCGCACGGGCACCGCCAACCGCCGGACCTCGTCCGCGAGGAAGCCCTCGTTCCCCACCACCAGGACCGGGTCCAGCACCGCGCGGAGCCCATCGACCAGGTCCCGGACATGAACCTGGGCCCCACCCGCTTCCGCGCGTGTCACCACCATCATGACGCGGAGTCGTTCGGCGGATTTGGTCACGTGCCCATGGCCCCTTGCCTGTTCCGTCCGTGCCGCGCGGACCGCACCCCTCTGGGGCTGGATTCATAGCCTGTCCGACCACGTCGCGGCGCGGCATCGGGCTACCCTCCAGGCAAGGGCGAGCTAAATCCTGCTGCGACCCTGCGCACGAGAGGCCGGTCGGTGCACCTCCATCCCCAGCGCCTCGCCCCTGCCCTGATCCAGGGCACGGTCGAGTGGACCCACGCGGAGCTCGCCCAGCGGGTCGAGCAAGCTGCGCGGGCCTTTCCGGGCGACACCCCGGGGCTGGTCTTCCTCTACGCCCCAAACGACCTCGCCAGCGTGGTCGCCCTGCTCGGCGCTCGCCGGGCTCGCCACCCCGTCGTCCTCCTCGATCCGCTCAGCCCGCCGCAGGTCCGCCAGGACCTCGAAGCGCGGTACCGACCTCGCTGGGTCCTCGCTCCGCGGGCCGACCGGTCGCCCGGCCAGCCGCTCTCGGCCGACGAGCTCCAGCTCCGTGACAGCCCCCAGGGCCCGCTCCACCCCGAGCTCGCCCTGCTGCTGTCGACCTCGGGCAGCACAGGCAGCCCACGGCTGGTGCGACTCAGCGAGCAGGCCGTGCGGAGCAACGCCGCGGCCATCTCCCAGGCCCTCGGGATCTCGCCAGACAGCCGGGCCCTGCTGACCCTGCCGCTGCACTACTCCTTCGGCCTCAGCGTGCTGAACAGCCAGCTCCTCGCTGGCGCCAGCGTGGTGCTCTCCGAGGCCAGCCCAGCCCAGCGCCAGTTCTGGTCGACCCTGGCCGATCGCGCCTGCACCACCTGGGCGGCGGTCCCCTACGGCTACGAGCTCTTCTTGCGGCTGGGCGGCGAGCGGCTGGCCCCCCCCCCGCTGCGTGACCTGCTGGTCGCGGGGGGCCACCTGCCCGCGGCGCGCTCCCAACGCCTGGCCGCCTGGCTGGCCGAGCGGGGCGGCAGGCTCTTCCGCATGTACGGCCAGACCGAGGCCACCGCCCGCATGGCCGTCCTGCCGCCCGAGCTGGCCGCCAGCCGGCCCGAGGCTGCGGGCGTGGCCTTGCCCGGAGGTCGGTTCTGGATCGATCCGCTGCAAGGCGAGGTCGTCTACCGCGGCCCCAACGTGATGATGGGCTACGCCAGCGACCACCAGGACCTCGCCCGGGGCGACGAGCTGGGCGGCGAGCTGCGCACCGGAGACCTCGGCTCGCTGGACGAGGCCGGCATCCTCAGCCTGCACGGCCGGATGAGGCGCTTCGCCAAGATCCACGGCCAGCGGGTCGCGCTGGACGAGGTGGAGGCCCTCTGCTCCGAGCACAGCGCCGGAGCCGAGACCTGCGCGGCCCTGGCCGGCGAGGACCAGCTCCGCTTGTTCGGCGAGTGGCCCGCCGCGCTCGACCTCGAGGCGCTGCGGACCGCGCTGGCCACCCGCTTGAGGCTGCACCCCTCCGCCCTGCGCCTCGCCCGTCGGCTCCCCCTGCCGCGCCTCCCCTCGGGAAAGATCGACTACGCCGCCCTGGCAGACCCATCCCCGGCAGACCCATCCCCGGCAGAGGAGGCCCCGTGAGCCCGACCGAGCCGCTCGCCGACGAGCTCTGGGCCCTGGTCGACTGGCACCGGCAGCGCTGCGAGCCCTACCGGCGCCTGTTGGAGCTCTTCCACCCCTCGCCCCCCGCCGACCGCGGGCTGAGCGAGCTCCCCTGGCTCCCCGTCAGCCTCTTCAAGAGCCATCGCCTCCTCAGCGTGCCCGAGGAGCAGGTCTTTCGCGAGCTGAGCAGCAGCGGCACCCAGGGCCCCCCAAGCCGCATCGTGCTCGATCGGGCCACCGCCAGCGCCCAGACCCAGGCCCTCTCCCGCTCGCTTCGGGCCTTGCTGGGCCCCGCCCGCCTGCCAATGCTGATCGTCGACCGCGAGTCCATCCTGCGCCCCCAGGGGGGCGTCACCGCCCGCACCGCCGGCGTCCTGGGGATGATGACCTTCGGCCGCGACCACCTCTTCCTGCTGGATGAGCAGGAGCAGCCGCGCCTGCCCGAGCTCCACGCCTGGCTGGCCCGCCACGGCGGCGCCCCGTTCTTCGCCTTCGGCTTCACCGGCCTGGTCTGGCAGGGCCTGCGCGCCGCAGCCGAGCTCGACCTCGCCCGCGGCGGCCCCGGACCCGACCTCAGCCAGGGCATCCTCCTCCACGGCGGAGGCTGGAAGCGGCTGATCGCGCAGGCCGTGGACCGCGACTCCTTTCGCCAGACCCTCGGCCGCCTCACCGGGCTGACCCGAATCCACGACTTCTACGGCATGGTCGAACAGATCGGCACCGTCTACCTGGAGGGCCCGGACGGGCTGCTGCACCCCTCTCCGTACGGCGAGCTGATCATCCGCGACCCCATCACCCTGCGGCCCTGCCCCGAGGGGCAGCCCGGCCTCGTCCAGGCGCTCAGCGTCCTGCCGCGCAGCTACCCGGGCCACAGCCTGCTGACCGAGGACATCGGCTCCTGGCACCGGGCCGACACGCCCCGGGGCCGGGCCTGGCGCATCCACGGGCGCCTGCCCCGCGCCGAAGCCCGCGGGTGCAGCGACACCCTCGTCTCCCGCCCGACGGCGACCTCCAGCGGCGCGGGGGCCCCGCCATGACCACCCTCACCCTGCTCGGCCCCGGCGAGCCAGGGCCCTGCTCCGCCCCCGCGCTGATCGCCGCCCTGCAGGCCGCCCCCGCCGGAAGCCCCTTCTCGCCCGAGCGCCTCGCGCTGGCCGAGGACCTCAGCCAGTCCCTGCTGGCCCACCCCCAGGCGCGCACCGTCCCCGAGCTGGTCGCCCTGGCCTTCTTCCTGCGACGCTCGGCCCTGCAGCGGCTGCAGCAGGAGTTCCAGGCCCTGCACACCCCGGAGACCCTGCTGGTCCCGCGCGGGCTGGCCTTCCACATCCCCCCGACCAACGTCGACACCATCGCGGTCTACGCCTGGGCCCTCTCGATGCTGGTCGGCAACCACGACCTGGTCCGCCTCAGCAGCCGCTCCTCGCCGCTCGGCGAGCTGCTGCTGGCCGTCCTCCTGCCCGTGCTGGACCGCGCGCCCGCCGGCCTGCGCTCCAGCCTCGCCTTCGTCCGCTACGGCCACGAAGAGCAGCTCACCGCCACCTTCTCCGCGGGCTGCGACCTCCGCATCGTCTGGGGTTCGGACGAGACCGTGCGCAGCGTCCGAGCCGCGCCGGTCCCGCCTTCGGCGACCGAGCTCGTCTTCTTCGACCGCTGGTCCTTCTGCCTGCTCTCGACCGCCGCCTGGCGGGCCCTGGACCCGCCCGGAAGACAGCGACTCGCCGAGGGCCTCTTCAACGACGCCTGGCCCTTCGGGCAGCAAGGCTGCGCCTCTCCCCGAATGCTCGTCTGGGTCGGCGAGGGAGCCCTCGCCTGTGGGCAGGAGCTCGGCCGGGCCCTGGTCGAGGTGCTGGACGCCCGCGGCTGGCAGCCCGACGCCTCCCAGGTGAGCGCCACGACCGCCTTCGCCTGGGCCTGCGCGCTGGACCTCCCGGTGCAGGAGATCCAGCACCTGCATCCCGGCCTCTGGCTGATCGGGCTCGGTCCCGTCGAGCAGCTTCCCCGATCTCATCCCGGGGGGGGCCTGCTCTTCCAGCTTCGGCTAAACAGGCTGCAAGAGCTGCTCCCCCTCGTCCAACGCAAGGACCAGACGATGACCTGCTTCGGCTTCGACTCCGACGAGCTGCGCGGCCTCGCCGCGGGCCTCGGCAGCCGCTGCCCCGATCGCATGTTGCCCGTCGGGCAGGCCCTCAGCTTCCACCGCTACTGGGACGGCCACGACCTCCTGGCCGCGCTGTCCCGTCGCGTCCACCTCCCCGTGCCCGCATGAACACGCGCCCCCCCGAAGATGCCGAGCCGCTGGCGGACCGCCTGCGGAGCATGCGCGAGGCGGCCCCTCGCTTCGTTCATCGCCAGCTCAAGACCATCGGCCAGGCCCGCTTCGGCTGGGCGCACGACCGGCAGGTCTCCTTCGTCTTCGGCTGCCAGCGCTCGGGCACCAAGATGCTGATGCGGGTGCTCGACAACAGCCCCCACACTCGTATCTTCCACGAGAACCACGCCAGCGCCTTCCACGACTTCCAGCTCCGGTCGGACCGCACCCTGCGGACCCTCATCCGCCTGAACCCGGCCCCGGCCCAGATCTTCAAGCCGATCTGCGACAGCCACAAGGCTGACCTGCTGCTGGACCGGTTTCCCCAGGCCAAGGCCGTCTGGATCTACCGGCACCCCGAAGACGTCGCGAATTCGGCCGACCAGAAGTGGGGGGCCCACCAGCGCGACCTGGCCGCGGCGGTCGCCAGCGGGCAGCTGGACGCCTGGGGCTGGCGCACCGAGCGGCTGCCCGACGAGCTTGTCCAGACCATCAAGCGGGTCTACCGCCCCGACCTGAGCCCGGCCGAAGGCGCGCTCCTCTTCTGGTACATGCGCAACAGCTTCTATTTCTCGCTGGGACTGGACAAGCAGCCGCGGGTCCGCCTCGTCCGCTACGAGGACCTCGTCACCCAGCCGGACCAGGCCTTCCCCCCCATCCTGGAGCACCTGTCCGTCCCGCTCAGCCCGGGGCTCTTCGACATGGTGCGCCCCAGCTCGATCCGACGGCGCCCTCCCCCCGAAGCCAGCCCCGAGATCCGCTCGCTCTGCCTGGACCTGCTGGCCCGCTTCGACCAGGCCCTCCAGGATCGGGACATCCAGGAACAGGCCCTCCTCAACAAGGAGCCAGAATCGGTCGAGCTCACGGCGCCCACGGTGCGCTCGGTCCTGATCCTGAACAACTGCCTGGACCTGGGCGGCGCCGAGCGCTACGTCGTGACCATCGCCAACTGGCTGTCGGCGCGGGGCGTCTCCGTCGCCGTCGCCGCCAGCGATGGCCCGCTGCGGGCCGGGCTCGGCCCCGAGGTCCAATTCCACGACGCCCCGCTGCGGGATGTGCGCTGGGATCTCCCCCGCGCCTCCCTCTTTGTCCGCGAGCTGATCCAGCGCCACCAGCCCGACGCCATCGTCGCCAACTCCCTGGCCGTGGCCTGGGTGGCCCGCGCCGCCCAGGGCCGCCGCAAGGTCCCCATCGTCAGCGTCGGCCACGGCTGGCCGGCGGACCGCTACTCCCAGGTCGGCCCCCTGATGCGGGTCGTCGACGCCGTCGTGGCCGTCTCTCCCGAGGTGCACCGCAAGCTGGTCGAGGGCGGGATGGACCCGGCCCGCTCCTCGGTCATCTTCAACGGGGTCGACTGCCGGCCCCTGGGTCGAGTCCACGGGGCCGAGCGGCAGGCGGCGCGAACAGAGCTGGGCGCGGGCGAGGACGAGATCGTCGTCATCAACGTCGGCCGCCTCTCCGAACAGAAGGCCCACCAGCACATGCTGGCCGTCGCGGCACGGCTCCGAGCCGAACAGCCCCGCCTCCGCTACGCCGTCGTCGGCCCCGGCGAGCGGGAGCAGGAGCTGCGCGAGCTCAGCCGCTCCCTGGGCGTGGACGACATCTTCCTCTTCCTGGGAGGCCGTCAGGACGTCTGGCGCCTGCTGGGGGCGGCGGACATCTACCTCTCCAGCTCCGACTGGGAGGGCATGCCCCTCTCCACCATCGAGGCGATGGCCTCCGGCCTGCCCTGCGTGGCCACCCGGACCGAGGGCACCACCGAGCTGCTCGACGTGCACAGCGGCGTGATCGTCCCGGTCGGCGACGTCGAGGCCATGGCCGTCGAGACGGCGCGACTGGCCTCGGACCCGGTCGCCAGGCGGGCGATGGGCGAGGCCGCACGGGCCCGGGCGCTGCGCCACTTCAGCCATGATCGCATGGCCGGCGAGCTGCTGCGCGTGATCGAGGGGGTCGCGCGACCCTGATCTCCATGGCGTAGGATCCTCTCATCCCCTGGAGGTCCCGCATGAGCGCGTCCCGATCACTGCTCTCTCTGCTGGCTCTCGGGCTGGTCGCCTGCACACCGAAGGTCGAGGACACCGCGCCCGAGGACGGTCAGACCACCACAGCCGACGGCGGGTCGGACACCGGCACCACTCCCACCCCCATCGTCGAGGACGCCGACGGCGACGGCATCGAAGCGGGCGAGGACTGCGACGACGCCAACCCCTACCTGGGCCAGGGCGAACAGACCTTCTCCGTCGACCTCGTCCTTGACAGCCAGGAGGCGGTGGACGGCTTCTGCATGGGCGCATGCACCGTACACCTCGACGGCTCCCTGCGGATCGACGCCATCGACGGCGCCGCCCCGGGGGAGGCCGACCTGGCCGGGCTCGCCTGCTTGTCCTCGATCCGCGGCGATCTCAACATCGGCGCCGGCTCGACCCTCGCCAGCCTCGCCGGGCTGGACCAGCTGCGGTCGGTGGGCGGCGACCTGCTGCTGAGCGGGAACGACGCCCTGGTCGACCTGCATGGCCTGGCGTCTCTCGAAGAGGTGGGCGGCTACTTGTGGATCCAGGACAACGCCACGATGGGGACCCTGCAAGGCCTGGAGTCGATCCGCTCGGTCGGCGGCGACCTGACCCTCTTCGGCACCCAGCTCAGCTCCCTGCTGGGCCTGGACACCCTCCAGTCGGTCGGCGGCACCCTCGAGGTGGCTCACAACAGCGCGCTCGCCTCGGTCGACGGGCTGCGCGCGCTCCAGCGGGTCGGGGGAGATCTGATCGTGGACCAGAACCCCCAGCTGGCCAACCTGGGCGGCCTGTCCGAGCTGAGTGAGTTCGGCGGCGAGCTGGTGATCGAGGACAACGCCCTCCTCGTCGACCTGAGCGGGTTGGAGGGCCTGAGCAACGCGCTCGATGTGAGGATCGAGGGCAACGACGAGCTCTTCACCCTCGAGGGCCTCGGGCTCCAGGGCACGGTCTCCGGGACCGTCCAGGTCCACGACAACCCCTCGCTGGCCAGCCTGATCGGCCTGCACGCGCTCGAGGGCACCGGAGGTTTCCTGTCCATCCGGGACAACGACTGGCTGATCGACCTCAGCGGGCTGGAGGGCCTGCGCCTGGCCGGCGACGACCTGATCATCGGCGAGAACGATCGCCTGGAGTCGGTCGAGGGCCTCCAGAACCTGGTCCTGGTGGGAGGCGACCTCTACCTCACCAGCAACTTCTCGCTGGCGGATCTCGACGGGCTGGAGGCGCTGCAGGCCGTCGTCGGAGACCTCAGCCTGCGCGACAACGACTCGCTGCACACCATGGAGGGGCTCTCCGGACTGCGCAGCGTCGGCAGCGACCTCAGCATCCGCGAGCACCTCAGCCTGGAGCGCCTCAGCGGCCTGGAGGGGCTCTTCTCCATCGGCAAGGACCTCAACATCGAGGACAACCCCGTCCTCACCGACATCAGCGCCCTGAAGAACCTGGTCCGGGTCGAGGCCGATGTGCGGATCCGGGCCAACGACCGGCTCACCCAGCAGGAGATCGACGCCCTGCTGGCCGAGATCGACGAGATCGGCGGCAACACCGCGGCGGTCGGGACCCCCTGACCCGCCGGGGTGTAACTAGCTAGTGCCTGGCACTAGCTAGTTACACCCATCAAGCCCGCCGCGAAGTCCAGGATCGCCTGGGCACGGGCGCTCCAGGACCTGCCCTGCACCCGCACCGAGGCCGCGGCGGCCCGCCTCGCGGCCTCGACCGGGTCGGCCAGCGCCTCCTGCGCCGCTCGGGCGATCGCCGCCGGACTCCCCGGCACCACCAGCCAGGCGCAGCGCTCGTCGAGGACCTCACGGACCGAGGGCAGGTCGCTGGCCAGGATCGGCCGGCCCGCCGCCATGTACTCGAAGAGCTTCAAGGGCGAGGTCTGGAACCGCGACTCCGGATCGGTGCCGATGTTCGGGAGCACCAGCAGGTCGGCGGCCTTCAACCAGCCGGCCACCTCGGCGGGAGGCACCGGCCCCGGCAGGTGGACCCTGGGCCCGGCGTGGGCGGCCCGGAAGCGCGCGAGGTCTTCGTCTCGCCCACCCAGGACCACGATGTGAACAGACTCCGGCAGCAGGGGCGCCGCCGCCACCAGGTGCTCGACCCCCTTCCAGGCGTGCAGATGGCCGGCGTAGAGGACCAGCTTCGTGTCCGAAGCAATGCCAAGCCGCTCCCTCAGAGGCAGCGCAGCCGCAGCCTGGATCCGCTCGACATCGGTGCCGTTGGGCGCCACCAGGATCCGTGCCGGGTCGAGGCCGTATCGCTGAACCAACAGCTCGCGCTTCCAGCTGTTGGTCGAGACCACCCCGCTGGCCCCGCGGGCGCAGGCGGCCCAGACCCGAAGCCGGCGCGAGGGCAGCTTGTGCAGCTCGTACAGAGCCAGCGCTCGCGGTCGGGCCAGGGCGGCCAGCACCTCGTCCCGCGAGAGCAGCAGGTCCGGTTGCCGCGCCGCCAGCCGCGTCAGGGCGGCCCCGACATAGGAGAGGCGCTGCGGAAGCTGGCCCAGGGGTCGTCGGTGAACCGCCCCCAGGTCCGAGACGCGGCGCACACGAAAACAGTCCAACAGGCCGTAGAAGGCCGCCACCTCCTGCCCCCGCGACTCGGGGCGATCGGGCACGAGCAGCTCGACCTCGTGCCCCAGCCGGGCGAAGGCCTCGGCCATCTGGGCGATCTGTACGCCATGGGCCCACTCGGTGGGCATGCGGGCGTTGGCGGCGAGGACGATGCGCATCGCCTGGAGCTAACGACCCGGAGCGAGGTCGGTCAGCGCCTGGAGCTGGACCTGCATCTCGGGTGCCGTCGGGTCCAGCAGGCGGCGGGTCAGGACCCCGAGCGAGAGGTTCACCCAGCTCCGGGCCGTGGCCGGATCCAAGCCCAGGTGCTCGGCCAGGGAGCGCTCGTACCGCTCCAGCATCTCGTGGATGAAGTGCCCCGCCTCGGGGTCGGCGTGGCGGTACTCCAGCCCCACCCGCAGGGTCTGCAGCAGCTCCGCCTCCTCCTCCGCCAGGAAGCCGAGGAGCCCGGCCAGCCGATCCTCTTCCCCCGACAGGCGCGCCAGGGCGCGGACGATCTGCTGCTCGATGCGCGCCCGGACCGCCTGCCGGAAGAGCTCGGGCTTGCTCTCAAAGTAGTGGTAGAGCAGGCCGGTCGTCACCTCCAGCGAGGCGGCCAGCTCGCGCATCCCCAGGGCGTGGTAGCCCCGCTCGGCGAAGAGCGGGAAGGCCCTGTCCAGCACCTCCTCCCGGCGGGCCTGGGCGTCGACCTTGCGCGGCATCAGGCCGCGGCCCGGGCCTGCTCGACCAGGGCGCTCTCCATCACCCGCCGGTACAGCGGTGGCAGCAGGGCCAGCAGGATCATCCCCGGGTAGCCGGTAGGCAGCTCGGGGGCCTCGTCGTGGTGGCGCAGCACCGCGTAGGGGCGAGCCGGGAAGGCGTGGTGGTCGCTGTGGCGGGTCAGCTCGAAGAGCAGGACGCGGCCGATCGGGCGCTCGCTGTTCCAGGAGTGCCGCGGCTGGGTGCGCTCGTAGCGGCCCGGCCCGGTGCTCTGCCGGCCGAGGCCGTAGTGCTCGACGTAGTTGACCGTCTCCAGCAGCAGGACGGCCACCAGCCCCGCCCCGACGAACATGGCCAGCGCCACCGGACCGGCCAGCAGCCCGATCAGCGCCCAGAGGCCGACCACCGCCAGCCAGCCGCTGAGCACCTCGTTGCGCAGGCTCCAGACCGACTGTCCCGCGCCCTCCAGCCGCTGGCGCTCCAGCGACCAGGCCGAGGCCAGCCCGCCCGAGATGCTGCGCAGCCAGAAGGGGTAGAGCGACTCGCCCCGGCGGGCCGAGGCGGGGTCCTCGGGGGTGGCGACCCGGGCATGGTGGCCGCGGTTGTGCTCGACCCGGAAGTGCGGGTAGGCCACCAGCACCAGCAGGCCCCGCGCGGTCAGGCGCGGCAGCGAGGCGGTCCGGTGCCCCAGCTCGTGGGCCACGTTGATGCCGATCGCGCCGAAGCAGATCCCCACCGAGAGCGACGCGCCCAGGAGGGCCGCCCCGCTCAAGGTCGGGCCGACCGCCAGCATCAGGGCGCCGATCGTCAGCATCTGGGCCGAGGAGAGGTAGAGCAGGCCGTCGTAGGCCCGGGAGGCGCGTCGGCTGGCCTCCTCCTGCTCTCCGTAGTTGCGCCGGGTCCCGGGCAGGAAGAGCTCGGCGAGGGGCACCAGCCCGAAGACCACCAGCGGGAGCAGCCAGGCCCAGGCGCCGCCCAGCAGGAGGGCGGGGACGCAGAGCAGGGGCAGGAGCAGGACCGTGGCGTAGCTGAGCAGGTGCACTGAGAGCCTCCGAGGTTTTCAGATTACACTCGTTATCCAAAGACCGCAAGCCCCTCCGAGCGCGGAGGCATTAGGAGGGGCCGTCACCGAGGTCTCGCCGCCCATGCCCTGGTCTCTCCCGCAGGTCACGACCCACCCCGTCGGACCCTGGATCCTCCCGCAGGCGACCGCCTGGCGTCAGGCGCTGGCCCGCGAGCTCACCCTGGCGGACGGGGCCGGCGCGGCCGTGCTCGCCGGACCGACCCTGGCCCTCTGGCTGCGCGAGTCCGGACGCTCCACCTCGCTCCAGCTCGCCACCAGCTGGGGCGGCCCCCCCGTTGAAGACGAGCTCGCCCGCACCTGGCTGGGCCTCTCCCACCGGGCGGAGACCGAGCCGGTCGCCACCCGCGCCCTGCGTGAGCTCGAGGCCGACCTCGGCTCGCTGCTCGACGCCTGGGGCTGGTACATGGCGCCGCAGCCGTCGGAACCCGCCTTCCTGGACGAGCCGGGTCTCTACCTCGTCGCCGCCGAGGGCTCCGCCGGGCCCGCCCAGGGTCCGATGGGCCCCTCCTTCGGCAACGCCGCCCTCGCCCGGGTCATGCAGTCCCTCAAGGACTGGCCCACCGCGCTGAGCCTGCACGGCACCATCACCCCCGCCGTCGCCGACCTCGCACTGGTGCAGGCCGCCGAGCAGGCCGCCCGCCAGGCCGTCGCCAGCGACGACCGCGCCTACCCCTGGGACGCCAACCCCCTCACCGAGCAGGCCCTGCGCCTGCACGAAGAGGTCACCGCTTCCCTGCTCCAGCTCCGCCTGCACGGCAGCAACCTCCCCGGTCGGGCCCTGCGGACCTGGATGGAGGCTGCCCTCTCGTCGGACCTGGGCATCGATCTGCGCTTCACCGAGGAACCGTCCACCCTGACGGTTCACGGCAGCCGGGCCTTGCGACTTTTGGAGATGCTGGGCCAGCGCACCGGGGTGGACCTGCTGGAGGAGGACGAGCGGATGGGGGGGGATGGGGAGGTTCCCTTCTGAGGGTTTCAGGATTCAGGATTCAGGATTCAGGAGCAGCCTTTGAGGGTCAAGTGGCCCGAGGCAGCATGGGAGGGCATCCGCAAGACCGTAGGCGGCGGTGCCCCTGCAACCGGCCCGCTTCAGGCGAACCGAAATGACGACTTGACAAATCATCCTCGCAAATCGGTTCCTCTGGCGAACCGAAGTCATGGCTTGGCATGTCATCCACTGATCTCGGTTCTCATGGCGAACCGAGGTCGGAGGATGATCCATCATCCTACCCCTTCGGCTGCCAGGATCACGGTGCGAGCCGGGGCGGCGCGCGGGGAGGAGCAGGGTCCGACCGGCAAGCCAGGGTCTCGAGGATCGTGCCCCCTGTGTTTCCCTTGACCGAGGCCCAGGACCGGACGAGGATGAAGCCCTCGCCCCAACGCTCGAAACCAAGGATTCGCGAGTTTTGCCCGCCGTCGATCGACAGGACCGGGGAGAGCGCTCCGCTGCGATCGATCACGGCCATGGCGTTCCGACCTGAAGCATCGAGGCCGACAAGCGCCACCAGTTCACCATTGACCGCAGATACTGTACCCCCCGCGAGTGCCGCGCTCGCGAATGTGTACGGGCCGGCCACGGGTCGGCCCTCCTCGTCGAGCCAGGCCACCCGGCGACCCTGGGGCCCCCACCAGTCGATCACCCAACCACCGGCCACGCGCTCAATGGCGTTGGGAAGCTTGTCCCCCGGCAGCCGAAAGGCCGCTTCGACACTGCCGTCTGCAGAGATGGCTGCGAACCAGGAGCCCTCCTCGATGGCGTCCGAAATGGGCTGCTCTCGCGCCGAGCGGGAGTAAGCGTTGGCGTTGACCCACGACCATGCGAGGAGGAAGTGTGTGCCATCCCAGCCCAGGAACTCGAAGCTCGTGGCCGGACTGAATGCGCCCAGATCTCCCTGGCCCAGGACCTTGCCGGTTGACACCTCCACCACGGCCCAGGATGGCCAGATCTCCTTACGATCACCGACCTGTCGGCGACGACCCCAGCCTGCCAGCACCCGGTCACTACCACCGACGAGGCTGGGACGGACCTCGTCACCGGATTCCTGGATCAGTCGCTCCCAGAGGGGCGCGCCGCCAGGTCCCGGACGCCAGACCCGTACCTCCCATGCCTCGGTCTCGTTGGCGGCGATCAGCCTGCCCCCATCACCCACGATGGCCAGGCCGCGCGGCGTACGTGATTCGAACTCCACGGGAACGAGCTCGCTCTCGTCGGGCCCCTCTGCGACGAAGATCGCTTTCGTCTCTGAATCCTCCACCAGCACTCTGGATCTGTCCTTCCATGTGAAGAGAACCTCGCCCTCCCGGCGATCCAGCGGGCTGAGGGTGGTCAGGGTCGTGGACTCCACAACAGTGAGGCCTTGAGGACAGGAAGCCGGCCCAGGCGGGGCGCGACCTTCGACCACGGGGGGGGCAGACCAGGCCTTGAGAGCCGCCGGAGACGCGGGTTCGAGTCCTCCCCCGTGAGGTCTCTGCTCTCCGATTTCCTCATTCTGTCCCGCCTTCCGCGTCGCCAGGACCCAAGGGCCTGCAGGCGAGACCTGTCCGGCGGCGCTGAAAGCCAGAGCTCTGACGCGTAGGGGCTGAGCGACATCGAGATGGACCTTGTCGGCCCCGCATGCGATGTCGCCGACGATGATCCGGCGTGTCGGCTCCGGGCTCGGGCGGTGAGCCACCTGCGAGACGATCCCCTGACGATCGATCTCCAGGCCGATCATATCGGTCTCCCGAAGGGTCGCCGGGGTCGCCACGCTCACCCGCAAGGTCTCGCCAGGTCCACAGGAGCTTCCCCGGGCAGCCACCGACCAGATCGCCTCGACCACGCCAGGGGTCGATGGAACTCGGGCCTCCCGACCCGCGCCCGTCCGAAAGCTGACCTCAGAAAACCAGGCGCGAACAAGCTCGCCACGCGTTGTTTCGGCATCCCGTCTGCGCCACATCATTCCTGCAAGGGCCATCCGCCGGTCGTCGTCCACCATCTGACCGTCCTCGTACGCGAACAGCCGCTCCAGCACATGGTTCGCGTTCGGCGCAAGCGGCGCTTCAGGCACCAGGATCAGGTCGAGCCCCTCCACCTCGGTCCGAGACGGCACCAGCTTGCCATCCGGCCCCCGCAACCTGTACTCGGCCCCCAGCACCTCGCGCAGCTCGGCCGGCCAGTCCCCACGCAACAGGACCCGAATCCGCCCATCCGTAGGGAAACCCTCCGCCCCATCGCGCGGCAGGACGAGGCGAGTGTGCGGCGAGCCCATACAAACGCACGCCTGTGCCTCGGGCACCAGGCAGACCAGAAGCAGGAGGAGGGCGATCACCGCAGCAGCATCCCATATAGACGGGAGGCTAAGACCCGAATCCACCTCTCGGGTTCCACCCCACCCAGCCCGCGGCGAGCCGCTCGGGATCGACCCCCAGGCGAAAACCAAGCCGCAGCGCCCACATTCGCAGGATCGTACGGCTGATCCCCGTCTCCTCCCAGCGGCGCGGGTCGATGCCGATCGGCGGACCGAGCACCGCCGGCGCACACCTCGCCCGCGCCCGATCGCTCAGCACGAGGTCCTCCATCACCATCAGCTCGGGCACACCCCCGAGCTCGTCGAGCAGCTCCCGGCGCATCCAGATGCCCATGTCGCCGGTGGCGCTGCCGCTGAGCCGGGCGCGGCGGTTCATCCAGTCAGAGGTGAAGCGCAGCCGGAAGTCGGAGGAGGTGATCAACGCCTCGAAGCAGCCCCAGCGGGCCGAGGAGGAGCGGATGGCTTGACCCGAGCCCGGCGCGATGCCGGCGTCGGCATGCACGAACCAGAGCAGCGCCCCCCTCGCGGCGCGCGCCCCGGCGGCCAGCTGGGGACCTCGGCCGTGGGCGCCCTGGACCAAGTTCACGCCCGCCTCCCGGGCGATGGCCGCCGTCGAGTCCCCGCTGCCCCCGTCGCTGACCACGATCTCGTCGACCTCAGCCCGGAGCCGGTCGAGCAAGGCGGGGAGCTGCCGCTCCTCGTTCAGCGTCGGCACGATCGCGGAGAGCTGCACCACGCCTCTTGGAAACCCCGTCCCAGGGGGCTAAGAGGCTCAGGTCCCCTTCACCACCAAGGAACCGACACCATGGCCTTCGAGCTTCCCGCACTGCCCTACGCCTCCGACGCCCTCGCCCCCCACATCTCGGCCGAGACGCTGTCCTTCCACCACGGCAAGCACCACAACGCCTACGTGACCAACCTCAACAACCTCGTGGCCGCCGACGCTTCGCTGGCCGGCAAGAGCCTCGAGGAGATCATCCGCACCAGCAAGGGCGGCGTCTTCAACAACGCCGCGCAGATCTGGAACCACACCTTCTACTGGCACAGCCTCAGCCCCAACGGCGGTGGCGCGCCCGGCGGCGCCCTGGGCGCGGCCATCACCCGCGACTTCGGCAGCTTCGAGGACTTCCAGAAGCAGTTCAGCGCCGCGGCGGCCGGCCAGTTCGGCTCGGGCTGGGCCTGGCTGGTCAGCGACAGCTCCGGCAAGCTCTCCATCCGCGCCACCCCCAACGCCGAGACCCCGCTGACGGACTCCGCGGTGACCGCCCTGCTGACCTGCGATGTCTGGGAGCACGCCTACTACATCGACTACCGCAACGCCCGGCCCAACTACATCGCGGCCTGGTGGAAGCTGGTCAACTGGGACTTCGCCAGCAAGAACTACGGTCGATAGGCTAGCAGTGTTCGGCTAGCGACGCTAGCCGAACATCGCTAGGCAACCCCCGGGAAGGTCGTCGCCAGCCAGCCCACCCCCACGACCAGGGTGAAACAGGCGGCGGCGACCAACATCGCCCGCAGGGGCCGGGGCCCCGCTCGACGTCCGAGCTGGCCCAGCAGGAAGCCGAAGCCGGCCATGCTGAGCACGGCGGCGAAGAGGTAGGCGACGAGGTAGGCCGCTGACTGGGCTGCCGGCAGGGCCAGGGCGGGCACGACACCCAGCAGGTGGCCCATCCCGGCGGCGCCGTGGAAGACGCCGATGCCGAAGGCCGTGTGGGTGTGGCCCTGGTGCGAGCCGGCGTCGTGGGCGCCGTCCCCCAGGTGCACATGGGGGTGCAGGTGGACTTCGCCGTCGTGGGCGTGCTCGTGCCCGTGGACCTGCATCTTCAGCGCGGCGCGCAGGCTCCACAGCCCCAGGCCGACCAGCAGGAAGCCGACGGAGAACTCGCTCCAACCCGACAGGCCCGAGATGTCCACCGCCTCGCGGGCGATCATGCCCAGTCCGCCCAGGGCGGCGACGCCCAGGCCGTGGCCGAGGCCCCAGGCCGCCCCCACCCGCGCGGCGCGCAGGGGATCGCGCAGGGCGATCGGCGCGACGGCGGCGAGGTGATCGGGGCCGGTGACGACGTGCAGCGAACCGGCGGCGAGCCCGGTGACGATGGGGATCAGCATCCTGCCTCCAGTCAGCGGGCCAATAGCACCGAATCGACCAGCTCAGCCACCCGCTCGGCGCTGTCCAGGCGGGCCTGCGAGCGGGCCGCCTGGCCCATGGCCTTCAAGACAGCGGGGTCCGACAGCAGGTCGCTGACCAGGGTGTGCAGGGCCCGTGCGTCGAGCTCGCTCTCCAGGACGACCCGGGCGGCGCCGATGGCTTCGAGCCCGCGGGCGTTGCCCTCCTGGTGGTTGTCGGTCACGTTGGGCGAGGGAACCAGCAAGGACGGCAGCCCCAGGGCGGCCAGCTCGGCCAGGGTGGAGGAGCCCGCCCGGCACAGCACCAGGTCGCTGGCGGCGTAGGCCTCGGCCATCCGGTCTTCGTAGCCGACCAGGGAGACGCCCTCGGGCACGGGGTCCAAGGCCGCTCGGACCTCGTCGAAGTAGCGCGGGCCCGTGATGAAGAGCAGCTCGAAGTCCCGCTCGGCGCGGGCCAGGGCCAGGGCGACCTCGTTGATCTTCGCGGCCCCCAGGGAGCCGCCGACGACCAGCAGCACCGAGCCCGCCGGACTCAAGCCGTAGCGCGCGCGCGCGCTCGCTCGGTCCCCGTCCAGCATCCGC
This sequence comes from Deltaproteobacteria bacterium UBA2385, assembly GCA_002343455.1. Lineage (GTDB taxonomy): Bacteria > Myxococcota_A > UBA796 > UBA796 > UBA2385 > UBA2385. The sequence goes on from DDSR01000143.1 coordinate 20,994, forward strand.
GGGTTGACCGGACAGCCCACCACCTCGATCCGCGCGCTCCCCTTCAGATGAGCCGCTGTCGCCGGCCAGGCCAGCAGGACCAGCTTCGCCACCCGGGCGCAGAGGCGGTTGGCGAGGCCGGGGACCACGTTGGACTCGTGGATCGCCGCCGGGATGCCCAGGGAGGCCGCCGCCAGCACGGTCGGGGCCATGATGTAGCCGCCGACGCCGAGCACGGCCTGCACCTCCAGGCGCCGCAGCAGCCCCCGCGCCTGGGCGGTCGCGTCCGCCAGGACGCGGGCGAACTCCACCCGGCTCTTCACCCCGGCCCGCGGCCAGGCGATCGCGGGGACCGCGTGGAACTCGAAGCCCCGCTCGGGGGCCACCCGCCCCTCCAGGCGCTTCGCCTCTCCAAGGTAGACGACCCGATGGCCACGGGCGCGCAGGGCCTCGCCCATCGCCAGGGCCGGGTAGACGTGGCCACCGGTGCCACCTCCCGCCAGCGCGATCACCGAATCCCCTGCTGCCACCCTGGCCTCCCCTACCCGGCTCTCCGGGGCCGATTCATGATAACCCACACCCTGGTCACTCCTTGACCCCACCACGGCACCGGATCGGCATGAATCGCACCACTCGAGGACTCTGGCTGGCGGTCTTCATCGCCCTGGTGATCCTGCTCGGCTGGGCCGTCTACGAACAGGACGCCAAGGCGCGGGCGCGCGAGCTCAGCTTCCCCGAGCTGGCCGACCACATCGCCAACGACCGGGTCAAGGAGATCACCGTCCGGGGGCAGCTCCTCAGCGGCAACCTGCAGGACGGGAGCGCCTTCAAGGCCACCGGCCCCGAGGACGGCGACTACCTGCTGCGCCTGCTGGAGAGCAAGGAGATCGTCCCTCAGTTCGAGCGCGAGACCCGCGGCCTGCTGCTGACGATGCTCACCACGGTGATCCCCTTCGCCCTGCTGGTCTTCGTGCTGGTCTTCTTCATGCGCCAGATGCAGTCCACCAGCGGCAAGGCGATGAGCTTCGGCAAGTCGCGGGCCAAGATGCTCAACGAGTTCGGCAAGAGCGTCACCTTCGACGATGTCGCCGGCTGCGACGAGGCCAAGGAGGAGCTCGAAGAGATCGTGGCCTTCCTGCGCGATCCGCGCCGCTTCACCCGCCTGGGCGGCCGCATCCCCAAGGGGGTGCTGCTGATGGGCCCCCCCGGCACCGGCAAGACCCTGCTGGCCCGCGCTGTGGCCGGCGAGGCCGGGGTGCCCTTCTTCCACATCTCCGGCAGCGACTTCGTCGA
>DDSR01000143.1:22310-27213 GCA_002343455.1 Deltaproteobacteria bacterium UBA2385
ACGACGAACGCGAGCAGACGCTGAACCAGCTCCTGGTCGAGATGGACGGCTTTGAGTCCAACGAGGGCGTCATCCTGATGGCGGCGACCAACCGCCCCGATGTGCTGGACACCGCCCTGCTGCGCCCGGGGCGCTTCGACCGGCGGGTCATCGTCAGCAACCCCGACCTCAAAGGCCGCCTGGGCATCCTGAAGGTGCACACCCGCCGCACGACCCTGCACGCCGAGGTCGACCTGGAGCAGATCGCGCGGGCCACCTCGGGCATGTCCGGCGCCGACCTGGAGAACCTCGTCAACGAGGCCGCGCTGCTGGCCGCCCGGCGCGAGCGCAGCTCCATCCAGATGGAGGACTTCGAGTCCGCGCGCGACAAGCTGGCGATGGGCGCCGAGCGCCGCACCCTGGTCCTCCCCGAGCGGGAGCGCCGCCGCACCGCCTACCACGAGGCCGGCCACGCCATCGTCGCCCACCTGCTGCCGGGGGCCGACCCGGTCCACAAGGTCACCATCGTCCCCCGCGGGCGCGCCCTGGGCATGACCTGGATGCTGCCCGACGAGGATCGGGTGGGCGCCACCTCGGAAGAGCTCGAGACCCGCCTCGCCATCTTCATGGGCGGCCGGGCCGCCGAGCGCATCGTCCTCAACGAGCGCTCCACCGGCGCCTCCAACGACCTCTCCCAGGCGACCCGCATGGCCCGCGCCATGGTGACCCAGTTCGGGATGAGCGAGATCCTGGGCCCCATGACCATGGACACCGGCGGCGAGTACATGCTCGGCCGCGACATGGGCCGGGTCGTCGAGCACTCCGAGGACACCTCCCGCCGGGTCGATGGCGAGGTGCAGCGGCTGCTCACCCAGGCCGACCAGCGCGCCCAGGCCATCCTGGAGACGAACCTCGCGGTCCTGCACAGCCTCGCCGACCGCCTGCTCGAGACCGAGACGATCGACTCGACCGAGTTCGTCGAGGTGCTGGAGACGATGGGGGCCCACCTGCCCGCCGGTCAGCCAGCCTGACCATGGCCAGCCCCGCGCCCGCACCGGACCGGCCGCTCGTGGTCGGGATCCTCAACCTCACCCCCGACTCCTTCCACGACGGCGGTCGACACGGGGACTTCGAGGTGGCGCTCCGGGCGGCCGAGCAGATGATCGCCGACGGCGCCGACTGGATCGATGTCGGAGGGGAGTCCACCCGCCCCGGCGCGGACGAGGTCGACGCGCAGGAAGAGGCCCGTCGCGTCCTTCCCATGGTCGCCGAGCTGGCCCCGCGCGTGACCGTCTCGATCGACACCCGCAAGCCCGAGGTCGCCCGCCGGGCGCTGCGGGCCGGCGCCAGCATCCTCAACGACGTCAGCGGCCTCGACCTGCCCGAGATGGCCGCGCTGAGCGCCGACTTCGCGGCCACGGTGGTCATGCACATGCGCGGCGACCCCGCCACGATGCGCCAGCACACCGCCTACGAAGACCTGCTCGGCGAGGTCTGCGCGCAGCTGGTCGAGCGCGCCGCCCGGGCCCGCAGCGCCCAGGTCTGGATCGATCCCGGCATCGGCTTCGCCAAGACGGCCGCGCAGAGCGCCCGACTGCTGGCCCACACTGACCGGCTGGTCGCCACTGGCCTGCCGGTGCTGATCGGCGCCAGCCGCAAGTCCTTCCTCGGGCAGCTCCTGGACCTGCCGGGAACCGAGCAGCGCCTCGTCCCCTCGCTGGCGGCGGCGGCCCTGGCCTGGCAGCGTGGCGCTCGGGCCTTCCGCGTCCACGATGTCGGACCCACCCGCCAGCTCCTCGACACGCTCTGGACCATGGACCGCATCGGGAGGACGCCCGCATGAGCGGCTGGCTCTGGACCGAGCTGGGCCTGGCCGATGTGCTGGACATCGGGCTGATGTCCTTCCTCATCTACCAGGCCATGCGGGTGCTGCGCGGCACCCGGGCCTTCCAGAGCCTGGTCGGCCTGCTGGCCCTGGTCCTGCTCTACCTGGCCAGCGAGCGCCTGGGGCTCTCCACCATCCGCTGGCTGCTGGACAAGCTCTTCGTCTACATCGTGCTGGCCGTGATCATCCTCTTCCAGCGCGACATCCGCCGCGGGCTGGCCGGGGCCGGCGGGCGGCTCTTCCCGCGCTTCTCGACCGCCACCGACCTCTCGATGCTCGAGGACCTCGTCAAGGCCAGCTTCTCGCTCGCCAGCCGCCGCATGGGGGCGCTGATGGTCATCGAGCGCGAGGCCACGCTGGACGCCTGGCTCGAGCCCGCCACCGGCCTGGACGCCCGAGTCAGCCAGGACCTGCTGCTGGCCATCTTCCACCCCACCAGCCCGCTGCACGACGGCGCGGTGATCATCCAGAAGGGCCGGGTGGCCGCGGCCAAGGTCTTCTTGCCGCTGAGCCAGTCCCGCAGCGTCAGCCGGATGATGGGGACGCGGCACCGTGCCGCGGTCGGCCTGACCGAGGACACCGACGCCATCGTCATCGTCGTCAGCGAGGAGCGCGGCACCGTCTCGCTGGTGCACGAGGGGCGCATCACCCCCTGCCGGGACGCAAACGAGCTGCGCAGCCGCTTGCAGGCCATGCTCCAGCCCTCGGCCTCCGGGCGGGACGCCCGAGCCCCCTCGGCGACGGGCTGATCATGCGCACCGCTCGCCTGCTCGCCCGACTCCGCCGGGCCTTCACCGAGGACATCGCCTTCAAGGTGCTGGCCGCCCTGCTGGCGATCGCCGTCTGGGCCTGGGTCCAGGGGCAGACCGTGGTGGACGCCCGCGCCCGCATCCGCATCGAGTACCTCTGGCCCGCAGGGCTGACCCGCTCCCGGCCTGTGCCCAAGACCCTGGTGGCGACCCTCAACGGCCCTCAGGGCGCCGTGCGGGCCCTGGAGAACGAGCGCCTCTGGGTGCAGGTCGACCTGCAGGACGCCGAGCAGGGAACCGTCGCCGTCGACTTCGGCGCGCTGACGGTGCAGCAGCTCCCCCCCGGCGTCCAGGTGGTCCAGCTCTCGCCGCCGGCGATCGAGATCGAGCTGGACCGGGAGCTCACCCGCGAGGTCGAGGTCCAGCCCCAGCTCAGCGGCGAGCCCCGCGCCGGCTGGGTCGTGGTGGGGACCATCGTCTCCCCGAACACCGTGCCCCTGGTCGGCCCCCAGGCCACCATCCAGCGGCTCGGCACCATCCTGACCGAGCCGATCGAGATCGGCGGGCTGGACCAGGACCACGTCCTGACCACCGGGCTGGTGATGCCCGACCGCCTGCAGGGCCTCGACCAGACCAGCTCGCAGCAGGTGACCGTCACGATCGAGATCGAGCCCGTCATCGGCGAGACCCGGATCGTCGGCGTCCCGGTCCGGGTTCGCGGGCAGGACAACCGCGTCGTCGAACCTGCCCTGGCTACGCTGCGGGTGCGAGGCCCCGTGGGGACCCTGCCCGAGCTGAGCCCGCAGACCATGCGCCTGGAGCTCGTCGGCGTGCCACCCCAGGGCCGGCATCGCCTCGATGGCTCCGACGAGGGGGTCGATATGCGCGTGGTGCTCGACCCGCCCGGGGCCGAGGTAGAGCTGCTGATGGTCGAGCCGGGCATCTTCGAGGTGCAGCCCCCCACCGACGGCCCCGGCTGAGAGGACGACACCGTGCAGATTCGTTTCGGAACCGATGGCATTCGCGGCCCTGCCGGCTCCTGGCCCCTGGACGAGGACGGCGCCCGCGGCATCGGCGCGGCCATCGCCCGCTGGGCGCGGGTGGGAGATGAAGCGCCGCTGGTCATCGTCGGCCGCGACACGCGCGAGAGCGGCCCGGCCCTGGTGGCGGCCATGCTGGAGGGCCTCTCCCGCGGCGGCGCCCGCGCCCTGGATGGCGGGGTCATGCCCACCGCCGCGGTCTCCTGCGCGGTGGAGGCCCACGGCGCCCAGGCGGGAGTTGTCATCACTGCCAGCCACAATCCCTGGAGGGACAACGGCGTCAAGGTCCTGGCTCCGGGAGGAGGCAAGCTGCTCGATCCGGATCCCTTGGAGCAGGAGCTGCGCAGCCCCGGCCCCGATCATCCCGGCGGCTCGATCGAGCCCCTCGCCGACCCCCTGGGCCCCTGGCTCGCCAGCCTGCCGCGCCTGGACCTCACCGGGCTGCTGCTGCTGGTCGACGCCGCCCACGGCGCGGCCTCCCAGTGTGCCCCGGCGGCGCTGGAGTCCATGGGCGCCCGCCTCGTCCGGGTGGGGTGCGCCCCCGACGGCCGCAACATCAACGACCAGGTCGGCGCGCTGCACCCCCCCACGGAGCTGCACGGCGCCGCGCTCGGGATCTGCCTGGACGGCGACGGGGACCGCCTGACGATGCTGGTCCCGGGCCACGGCCCGCTGGACGGCGACGATCTGCTCTACCTGCTGGACGACGGCGGCCCCGTCGTCGGCACCGTCATGAGCAACGCGGGCCTGGAGGCGGCGCTGCAGGGTCGGCTGATCCGCACCCCCGTCGGGGATCGCCATGTCGCCCTGGCCATGGCCGAGCACGACGCCCGCGTCGGGGGTGAGCCCTCCGGCCACCTGATCCTGGCCGGGGGCCCGCCCACCTCCTGCGGCCTCTACACGGCCCTCGCCGTGCTGGCCCGCCACGCCGATGCCCAGGGGAGACCCCGCCTGCCCCTGCCGGTCGACGGCTGGACCCGCTGGCCCCAAGCGCGCCGCAACGTCGCCGTCCGCGCGCCCACCGTCGAGGTCGAGGCCGCCAGCCAGGCCCGCGCCGCTGGCATGCGGGTGCTGGTCCGCGCCTCGGGCACCGAAGCCCTGGTCCGGGTCATGGTCGAGGGTCGGGACGCCCTCCTGGTCGAAGAGGCCGCCGACCGAATCGCCGCCGCGCTGCGGGATGGTCCCCCAGGGAGCTGAGGCGCCTCCACTGGAGCACGGAACAGGCAGCCCCCCTCCGGCCCTTCGGGCCA
>DDSR01000431.1 GCA_002343455.1 Deltaproteobacteria bacterium UBA2385
TGGCTCCTCTGCGGCAGGCTCCTCTGCGGCAGGCTCCTCCCCAGCGGGCTCCTCCACAGCGGGCGGCTCCACAGCGGGCGGCTGCTCCAGCGGGTCGGGGCTGTCCAGCGCCGCGCCGAGCAGGGCCGTCCCGGGAGCCGGTGCGGACAGATCGCCTGCGGCCGGGGGCGCGCGGAACCAGAGCACCGCCACCAGGCCCAGGGTCAGGAGCTGCCCGGCGGCGAGCATCCCCATCCCGGGGAGGACCCAGCCGGGAAAGGCCGCCGGAGCCACGCCGCCCGCCGGAGCCACGCCGGGCGCCGGAGCCGCTGCGGCCGAGACCGAGCTGGCGCGCGGGGCGGCCCGTGGGATCGCCGGGCTGTCCGGCGGCGCGGTCGCCGGCTCGTCCACCTCTGCTTCGTCGACCAGCTCCACGGGGCCCGGCCGGGAGGAGCCGGCGACGGTCGCCTCGTCTCCCTGCAGGTCGCCCAGCAGGTCACCCACCACGGTCGCGGCCTCGACGAAGGGGGTCTCCTCGGTGGGATCCTCCAGGGGCCGCGAGCCTCCGTCCTCGGCGCGAGGCCGGGGCACACGCTCCAAGACCTGGACCCGGGCCTCGTGGAAGGAGCGGGCGAGGCCCTCGAAGTCGCCGGCCAGGACCAGCGGGTCCAGGTAGCGGCGCGAGGGCTCGATCGAGAGGGCGCTGTCCAGCAGTCGCAAGCACTCGCGCTCGATGCGCCCCTCGGCCAGCTGCTGCCCTCCGCCGAGCAGCCCGGTGATCGCCTCGGCCACCGCCCGGCGATCCCGCTCGGGGAGGCGGTCGGGGTAGAGGAACTGCCGGGGATCGAGGGCCCGGTCGGCGAAGAGCGCCGGCTTGCGTCGCCAGAGGTCCTCGACCAGCGAGGCGCGGTGGCTGCCGAGGTGGGGGCTGTCGGTGCCCGCCGTGGGCATCTCCAGGCCGCCACCGCCCGCCGTCGAGAGGCTCAGGACCCGCAGCTTGAGCAGGCTGAGGAAGGACTCGGCGATCGACCAGGTGCTGGCGGCCAGCGGGTGGTCGCTGCGGGCGAGGAAGAGCTCCTCGGGCGACTGGAAGTGGCTGGTCGCCGCCATGATCTCGGTGCCCTGCTCGTCGCCCGCGGACATCAGCTCGGTGGGCAGGGGCGCCCCGAAGCCCGAGAGCACCCAGCGCCCGCCCTGGGTTCGAAGCACCGAGCGGGGCCGGATCCGGGGAGGTCGGCGGGCGATCTCGGGAGAGGAGGCGGCCAGCGCGGACCAGTCGGCCACCCGGCGGCAGAGATCCGCCATCGCGAGGCAGAGCAGGCGAAAGCCCTCGGGCTCGTGGAGCGTCCGGATCCAGAAGGCCTCGAGGTCCTCCTGCCAGCGCTCCACCACCGCGCCGCCCGGTGACCCGGCGAGCCGATCGAGCAGCCGCAGCCCCGGGGAGGCCGAATCGCCCGCAGCGAGCAGCTCGATCGCCCGCAGCTCGCGCTCGAGGTCCGCCTCGGCCGAGGGCCTGCGGGCCCTCAGCCAGAGCCCCGCGCGGCGGGCGCCCCCTCGGCCCGCACCGCTGGCCTGGACCGGCAGGCCGATCCACTCGCCCAGGCCCGCCACGGGCTCGGCCTCCGCCGCCGCGATCCAGACCGTCCCGCTCAGCCCCGCCCCGGGACCGGCGGAATCAGAATCGGCGGCCAAGGACCAGGCCGGGGCTGGAGTCCAGGCGGATCCCGACGATCCCCAAGCCCGCGCTGACGGCCAGGGTCGCGCCCGCCGCGATCACCAGGGTGTTGGTCGCCGTCTGGGCCGTCAACAGGCCGTTGGTGGTGGTGGCGTCCTCGAACTTCTGGTGAGCCGGGAAGGTCATCCCGTAGATGACGCCGCTGGCCACGATCCCCGCCGCGCCGGTGATCAGCAGCGGGGTCTTGGCCAGGGGCCGGGTGCGCTTGACGGTCTGGACCGCGAAGACGTCGGTCTCGGAGACCGTGGTGGAGCTCACCGCCTGGGTCTTGCTCTTGTCCTTCTTCTTGCCCTTGCCTTCGGCTTCGGCCAGGGCCTGGGCCCGCGCGTCGGCCTCGGCCTGGGTGACCATGATCTCGCTGGGGATGGCATTGCCGTCGATCATCCAGCCCTGGCGGACCTCGCGGGTCTGGATGTCGACGACCTGGATCAGGTGGGGCCTGCCCGTGGTCAGGGCCGGCGCGGTCAGGGGCCGTCCGTCGACGAGCACCTCGGCCCCGGAGGGCGCGTCCAGGACCATGTCGCGCACCGCGACCGGCGCCTGGGCGGCGATGGCGCGCTCGCCGTCGTAGGCCCTGCGCATGGGGTGGCCCTCGGGCAGGTCGTTGACGTCCCAGGCGAAGCTGCCGTCGACCTCGATCGCCGTGCGGAACCAGCGGGTGGCGATGTCCTGGTCGCCCGTGATGTAGCGCCAGGATCCCAGCAGGCGGTAGGCCGTGGCATAGGCCGCCACCGGCAAGGCCGAGTCCAGGCAGGGCAGGCCGGCGTCCATCCGCAGGCCGGCGGCGTTGAAGGCCGCCTCGTCCAGCTCGCGCAGGGCCACGGTCATGGAGCCCAGGTCTTCTTGCACCTGGGCGGCGGTGTACGGCTCTGCGCAGTCCCCGAAGGCGTGCGCGGGGGCGCCGCTGAGCAGCACGAGGAGGGCGCTGGCGGCGAGGGCTCCGACCAGGGAGCGGGCTGGGCTCGGCATCGAGGGTGGCTCTCCAGGAGGTGGAGCTCTGCGATCGAGCCCCGCGGCCGAAGCGTAGCACGAGGCGTCCGGCTAGAAGGGGACCGTGACCCTCCTCCTCCTCCTCCTCGCCTGCCAGGCCCGACCGGCCGAGGTCGAGCGGCTGCCGCTGGCCGCCGCGCCCGAGGGGCTGCTCTACGGCTACTGGGGCCTCAACGGCCACCACGAGGCCAGCTCCCTCCGCGCGGCCCGCAGCGACCTGGCGATGACCGTCTTCCAGGTGGCCAGCGACAAGCCGGCCCACGCCGTCGGGACCCTGCTCCCCGCGGCGCGTGAGGCTGGCGTCCGGGTCAGCCTGCGCCTCGCCGGCGACCACGCCGCCTACACCCGCGAGGGTGACTTCGATCTGGAGGCCTGGAAGCGCGGCCTCGACCGCTGGAAGGGTGCCGGTCTGGAGCCCTTCATCGAGGACGGGACCCTGGTCGGTCATATGCTGCTCGACGACATCCTCACCTTCCCCGGCCAGGACCCGACCGCCGCCGAGCTCGACGAGCTGGCCCGCACCAGCCGCGAGCGGTTCCCGGGCCTGATGACCTTCGTGCGGGCCCAGGCCACCCACCTCCCCCGCCCGGAAGGAGGCGTCTACCGGCACCTCGAGGCCTGCGTCAACCAGTACCAGGCCCGCGACGGCTCGGTCCAGGTCTACGCGAAGACCGAGCGGGCACGCGCCCTGGAGCTGGGCCTGGGCATCATCGGCGGCCTGAACATCGCCGACGGCGGCGACGGGCGGGCCGGTCGACCGGGCTGGCGCGGCCCGGGCTTCTACCCGATGAGCGCCGAGGAGATCCGCGAGTACGGCGCGGTGATGCTGGCGGTGCCCGAGACGGGCATGTTCCTGAACTGGGAGTACGACCGGCTGGAGCGCTGGCCGGATGGCAGCATCGGCGCCGAGTACCTGGACCAGCCGGCCATCCGGGCGGCCCTGGTCGAGCTGGGCGAGCAGGCCTCCCGCAGGCCCGCAGCCCCCCTGCGCCGGCCGTGATCCGACCCGGATCCGGCCGGATCACGTCAGCGGACGGATCCAGGCCAGGGCCTGCTGCCGATCCACGGCGCTGCCGTCGGCGATGTCCACCCGCAGCAGGGTCCCCGCGACCGGCGCCCGGACCGCGCTGAAGGTCTTCATCACCTCGATCAGCGCGAATCGATCGCCCGCGGCCAGCTGTTGGCCGGGCGAGACGAAGGCGGGCTGGTCCGGCGCAGGCCGGAGGTAGACCGTGCCCTCCATCGGGCAGAGCACGGGCACGGCGCCGGGCTCGGGCGCCTCCTGCTGCGAGGAGCGCGCCGTCGACGCCTCCTGCTGAGGAGCAGCCTCGGCCCGTCGACCGGAGGCGAGCACCTCCAGGTCGTGCAGGCTCCAGATCCGCGGGTTCTTGGTCCGCCGGTAGCCGGTGGCCTGCCAGGCCATCTCGGCCAGGGCGACCAGCCAGGTCCGCAGCTCGCCGACGCGCACCACCTCGTCGGTGTCCATGCGCGAGGCCGCCTGGATGGGGTCCATATCGGCCTCGATCCGGGCGGCGGTCGCGGCCATGCCGGCCTCGATCCGGGCCCGCTCGACCGGGTCGGTGCTGGCGATCTGGAAATCGTCGTCGAGCTTGGTGTTGAAGGCGGCGATGGCCAGGGTGCGGCCCTCCATCACGCTCTGGCGGGCCAGGGGCGACGAGAGCTGGACCACCGGCTCGTAGGGCAGCCCCGCCATGGCGTAGTAGCCGGCCCCGCTGGCCTTGCGCAGCAGCAAGGTGAAGACCGGGGCCTTTGTGGTGCTGTTGGCGTAGATCAGCGAGCTCCCGTAGCCCAGCAGGCCCAGGGCCTCGGCCTCGACACCGATGTCGAAGCCGGCGATGTCCTGCACCCAGACCAGCGGGATGCCGTCGTCGTTGCAAGCCCGGCTGAAGGCGGCCAGCTTGGCGATGCCCTCGCGGTAGAGGATACCGCCGGGGCGGTGGCCGCGACCTTCGGGATGAGGCTGGGGCTCCAGCACATTGGCGGCGAAGCCCATCCACAAGCCGCTGACGCGGGCGACCACGGTCAGGACCTCGCGGCCGACCTCGGGCAGGAACTCGTGCACCAGGCTGCCGTCGACGAGGCGGGCCAGCACCTGCCGCATATCGTAGACCTGCCGGTGGTCCCGGGGCAGCAGGTCGGCCAGCTCGGCGGGGTCGAAGAGGGGCTCCTCGGGCTCCACCCCGTGCCGATAGAAGGCCACGGCGCTGCCGGGCAGGCCGGCCAGCTCGCGGCGGATCGCGGCGAGGCAGGTCAGGTCGTCGGGGACCCGCACATCGGCGGTTCCGCTCTGGTGGACGTGCACCTCGGGGCCGCCGATGTCCAGGCTGGTCAGGTGCTGGCTCTTGGCCCCCTTGATCAGCGCGGCGCCGGCGATGACCATGTAGGCCTGCTCGGTCATGTAGACCCGATCGCTGATGATCGGCATGTAGCCGCCGCCGGCGATGCAGTCGCCGAAGACCCCGGCGATCTGCGGGACCCCCGCGGCCGCCAGCTCGGCGTTCTTCTTGAAGATGTGGCCCGCGCCCGTCAGGCCCGGGAAGGAGCGGCTCTGCTCGGGCAGGAAGAGGCCCGAGCAGTCGACGAGGTAGACCACCGGCAGGCGCAGATCCAGGGCCATCTTCTGGGCGCGCTGGATCTTCTCGGGGGACAGCGGCCACCAGGCCCCGCTGGCGACGGTGTTGTCGTTGGCGATGACCATCACCCAGCGGCCCTCGACCTGGCAGAATGCCGTCAGGACACCGGCCCCCGGCGCCTGCCGCTCGCTGCCCGCGAAGGACCGCCCCCAGTTGACCAGCGTTCCGACCGGCAGGATGCGCCCGCCCGGATCGACCAGCCGCTCCACCCGCTCCCAGGTGGTCAGCTTGCCCTTGCGGTGCACCTTCTCGGCGCCCCAGCCCTCGCGGACCACCGCGCGGTGGGACTCCAGGGTCTGCTCCAAGGCCGCGAGGTGGGCGCGGTCTTCGTCCCTCTCCCCCGCGCTGACGGGCAGCTCGCTGCCCGCGAGCCCAAGCCGGATCTTCATGCCTCCTCCCCGGTGCCGTCTTCCGTCAGCACGATCTCGCCCCTGGCCATGGCCTCCTCCAAGAAGGCCGTGTCGTAGTCGCCCGAGCAGAAGCGCGGGTGCGCCAGCACGGCCTTGTGCAGCGCGACCGTCGTGGGCACCCCCTCGACCTGGAGCTGGTCGAGGGCCTGCCGCATGCGCTCCAGGGCCGCAGGTCGGTCCGGCCCAGAGGTGATCACCTTGGCGATCATCGAGTCGTAGTGGGGCGAGACGCGGTCCCCCTGGGCGAGGTGGGTGTCGACCCGGATCCCCTCCCCTTCGGGCAGGACCAGCCGGGTCAGCGGCCCCGGCACCGGCCGGAAGTCCTGGGAGACCCGCTCGGCGTTGATGCGGCACTCGATGGCGTGGCCCTGGGGTGGCGCCTGCCCGAAGTCCGCGGGCAGCTCCTGGTTGGCGGCGATGCGGAGCTGCCACTCGACGAGATCCAGCCCNNTCGACCTGCAGGCGGGTGTTCATCTCCATGAACCACAAGGCGCCCTGTCGATCGCGCAGCATCTCGATGGTGCCCGCCCCCCGATAGCCCAAGGCCTGCACCGCCGCGGCGGCGCGCTGGAAGACCTCGGCCCGCGTCTGCGAGTCCAGCACCGGAGAGGGCGACTCCTCGATCAGCTTCTGGTGTCGACGCTGAACCGAGCACTCGCGCTCGCCCAGGATGACCGCCCGGCGCCCGTCGGAGAGGACCTGCAGCTCGATGTGCCGCCCGCCCTCGATCAGCCGCTCCATGTAGAGGCGACCGTCGTTGAAGGCGGCCTGGGCCTCGGCGGAGGCTTCGGCGAAGGTGGAGGCGAGGTCCTGGGGCCGGTGGACCCGCCTCATTCCTCGCCCGCCGCCGCCCGAGATGGCCTTGAGCAGCACGGGGTAGCCGACCTGCTCGGCCATGAGCTGGGCCGTCGCGGCGTCGGGGATGCCCTCGTCGCAGCCGGGGATGGGAGGCAGGCCCAGGCTGGCCATGGTGCGGCGGGCCTGGGCCTTGTCGGCCATCAGCCGCATGCTGGCCGAGGAGGGGCCGACGAAGCTGACCCGGGCGGCCTCGCAGAGGCCGGCGAAGGTGGGGTTCTCGGAGAGGAAGCCCCAGCCGGGGTGCAGGGCGCTGCAGCGGTGGGCCTCGGCGACCTCGACCAGCAGAGGCGCGTCGAGGTAGGCCCGCCGGTCGCCGATGGGGGCGACCTCGTCGGCGAGGCGAAGGTAGCTGAGGTCACGGTCGACGTCGGCGGCGACCGCGACGGTGTGGATGCCGAGGCGGCGGCAGGTCCGGAGGACCCGAGCGGCCACCTCTCCTCGATTGGCGACCAGGATGCGGCGGAACACGGGGGGCACCTCGCGGGGAGACGGGATGGTAGCCCGCTGAGGGCTCCGGATCACGGCGCCGATCACCGTGACAACCGTTGACATCGCGCTCACAATCGCCGATAGTGGCCAGCCACGCTGTCCCGAGGCACCCATGAACGCGCTGATCCTCCTCCTGGCTCTCTCCTCTCGCTCGCAAGCGGCCGACCTGATCCTGGACGGTGAGTCCTTCGCCGCCGACGGGACCCTGGTCTACGAGTCGGTGACGCTGCTCAACGGCAGCGTCCTGACGGTCAACGACTACGACGGGACCGGCAGCACCGGCATGCTGGCCATCGTCGCCGACAGCATCTGGGTGGACGCGACCTCCAGCATCGTGGCCAGCGGCGGCGGGTACCGCGGGCAGCTCAACGCCGCCGGAGAGGGCCCTGGCGGCGGACAGGGGGGCTCGGGCTACCTGGACTCGGGCGGCGGCGGCGCGCACGGCGGCGACGGCGGCACCGGCTCGCGAGACGGCTGCACCGGCACCGACGGCGCCGGCGGCGTGGCCTACGCCGACGAGAGCGTGATCGGCCACAGCATGGGCTCGGCGGGCGGCGCGGCGGGCGGCGCGGACGGAGACGACGGCGGCTACGGCGCCAACGGCGGCGGAAGCATCTGGCTGCAGGCGGCCTCGATCACGATCGAGGGCAGCATCGTCACCGACGGCGACAGCGGCACGACCTACAACAACGACGCCACGGGCGGCGGCGCGGGCGGCGGCGTGCTGCTGGTCGCCAACGAGCTCAGCTGCACGGGGACGATCTACGCCCGCGGCGGAAGCGGCGGCTCGGTCGACGACGGCGGCGGGAGCGGCGGCGGCGGCTTCATCCGGCAGTACTACGACGAGTCGGGCCTGATCTGCGCGGTGGACGTCTCCCCGGGCACGCCGGGCTGCGGCGCCAGCGCCGGGGCCACCGGGATCAGCCTGGACAACGACTACGACTTCGACGGAGACGGCTTCACCTTCGCCGAGGGTGACTGCGACCCGACCGACGCCAGCATCAACCCCGACGCCACCGAGACCTGGTACGACGGCATCGACCAGGACTGCGACGGGG
>DDSR01000366.1:0-161 GCA_002343455.1 Deltaproteobacteria bacterium UBA2385
CCGCGGCTACCACCATCATCTACACGAAGACCGACGAGGCTCCGGCCCTCGCCACCTATTCCCTGCTGCCGATCGTGCAGGCCTACACCCGGCACGCCGGCATCAACGTGGAGACGCGGGACATCTCCCTCGCGGGCCGGATCCTGGCGCAGTTCCCCGAG
>DDSR01000366.1:168-8971 GCA_002343455.1 Deltaproteobacteria bacterium UBA2385
CATCAAGCTGCCCAACATCAGCGCGTCGGTGCCGCAGCTCAAGGAGGCCATCGCCGAGTTGCAGGCGCACGGGTGCAAGGTGCCGGACTACCCCGAGACGCCGAAGACCGAGGCCGAGAAGGACGCGAAGGCCCGCTACGACAAGGTCAAGGGCTCGGCGGTGAACCCCGTGCTGCGCGAAGGCAACTCCGACCGCCGGGCGCCTAAGGCGGTGAAGGACTATGCGCGGAAGCATCCGCACTCCATGGGCGCGTGGTCGCCGGCGTCGAAGACCCGCGTCGCGACCATGGGCCAGGACGACTTTTTCTCCAACGAGAAGTCCGTCACCGTGGCCGCCGCGACGAACGTCCGGATCGAGTTCGTCGCCGCCGACGGCGCGGTCAAGGTGCTGAAGGACAAGACCGCGCTGAAGGCCGGCGAGATCCTCGACGCCACGCGCATGAGCAGGCGGGCGCTGGTTGCGTTCTACGAGCAGCAGATCGCGCGCGCCAAGGCCGACGGCGTGCTGTTCTCGCTGCACCTCAAGGCCACGATGATGAAGGTCTCCGACCCGATCCTCTTCGGGCACGCGGTCACGGTCTTCTTCGAGCCGGTCTTCACCAGGCACGCCGAGACCTTCGCCCGGCTGGGCGTGAACCCCAACAACGGCCTGGGCGACGTCCTCGCCAAGATCAAGGCCCTGCCCCCCGCGGAGCGCGCCGCCATCGAGCAGGACATCCAGGCGGTCTACGCGACCCGGCCGGCCCTGGCGATGGTCGACTCCGACAAGGGCATCACCAACCTGCACGTCCCCAACGACGTCATCGTCGACGCCTCGATGCCGGTCGTGGTGCGCGACTCCGGCAAGATGTGGGGCCCCGATGGCAAGCTGCACGACACCAAGGCCATGATCCCGGACCGCTGCTACGCGGGGATCTACCAGGCGATCATCGAGGACTGCCGCGAGCACGGCGCCCTGAACCCGGCGACCATGGGCAGCGTGCCCAACGTCGGCCTGATGGCCCAGAAGGCCGAGGAGTACGGCTCCCACGACAAGACCTTCGTCGCCCCGGCGGTCGGCACCATCCGCATCATCGACGCCGGCACCGGCCGCACCCTGCTCTCGCAAGAGGTGGCGAAGGGCGACATCTTCCGCGCCTGCCAGACCCGGGACGTCGCCGTCCGCGACTGGGTCAAGCTGGCCGTTCGCCGCGCCCGGGCCAGCGGCGCGCCGGCCGTCTTCTGGCTGGACGAGAACCGGGCCCACGACGCCCAGCTCATCGCCAAGGTCCAGACCTACCTCGCCGAGCACGACACCCAGGGCCTGGACATCCGCATCCTGGCCCCGGTCGAGGCGATGCGCCTCTCGCTGCAGCGCATCCGCGAGGGCCTGGACACCATCTCGGTCACCGGCAACGTGCTGCGCGACTACCTGACCGACCTCTTCCCCATCCTGGAGATCGGCACCTCGGCCAAGATGCTCTCGGTCGTGCCCCTGCTCGCCGGCGGCGGCCTCTTCGAGACGGGCGCGGGCGGCAGCGCCCCCAAGCACGTCCAGCAGTTCCAGCAGGAGGGCTACCTGCGCTGGGACTCGCTCGGCGAGTTCTCCGCCCTGGCCGCCTCGCTCGACCACCTCGGCGCCAGCTTCGGCAACGCCCGGGCCACCGTCCTCGCCCAGGCGCTGGACCAGGCCATCGGCCTCTTCCTGGACAACAACCGCTCGCCCGCCCGCAAGGTCGGCCAGATCGACAACCGGGGCAGCCACTTCTACCTGGCCCTGTACTGGGCCCAGGCGCTGGCGGCGCAGGACCAGGACGCCGAGCTGAAGGAGCGCTTCGCCACCCTGGCCAAGGCCCTGGCCGAGAACGAGACGACCATCAACGAAGAGCTGCTGGGCGCGCAGGGCTCGCCGGTCGACCTGGGCGGCTACTACCGGCCCGATCCGGTCAAGGCCAGCCGGGCGATGCGACCCAGCGCGACGCTGAACGCGATCATCGACGGTCAGCCCTGAGGGCAGGTCTATACTGGGGGCAGGAGGTCCCATGCACCTGCTCGTCCCCACCTTGATCCTCGCCTGCTCTCCCGACAAGCCCGCGCCCGAGGCGACCGGGCCGACCTTCCCCCACACCGGCTACGAGGGCGACGGCGGCGGCGACCTCCCTACCACCGGGGACGGGGGCGAGGCGGGCTGGTCCTGGGGCTCGACGGCGACCATCGAGGAGGCCGACACCCGGGTCAGCAATCCTGCCGACCAGTACCGCTCGATGCTGACCCTGGAGGTCCCCGGGGACACCGACGGCGACGGCCGCGACGACCTGGCCATCGGCGTGCCCTATGCCGCGGGCAACCTCGGCCGCGTCTACCTGGTGGCCGGACAGCGCTGGAGGGCCGGCATCGAGCTGGACGGCCTGCCCGGGATCGACGGCGAGTTCGAGGACGGCGAGCTCGGCGGAGTGGTGACCATCGGCGACGTCAACGGGGACGGCCTCGCCGACCTCGGCATGACCCATGGCAGCAGCGGCGAGGGCCTGAACCTGCCCGCCATGGTGCTCTACGGCCGCAGCGAGCCGCTCAGCGCCAGCATCCTGGCCAGCGAGTCCGATGTGATCCTGCTCCCCGGCGACGGCCTCAGCAACAACCTGCGCTCCGGCCCGGGCGACCTGGACGGCGATGGCTTCGACGACCTGATCGTGGTCAACGCCGGCCTCGACCAGGGGACCTGGTGGTTCGTCGGAGGCGGAGGCGCCCTGGGGGGCGAGGACATGCTCTCCACCTTCGCCGAGGCCGATATCCGCGGCTCGCTGGGCTGGGGCGAGCTGACCCTGCGCGGGAGCACCGACGTCGACGGCGACTCCTACGCCGATCTGCTCTTCGAGCGGTCTCCGGGCCCCAAGGCCACCCACGGCCTGCTGATCCGAGGGGGCCCCTCCTTCGTCGACGGCCCCTTCGCGCTGAGCGAGCGGATGACCGTCTTCTCCTCCGGGGGCCCCGCGCACTTCAGCTCGAACACCCCCTGGCCGGACATCGACGGCGACGGGCTGGGCGAGATCAGCCTGCGCTTGTCGGGCGATCCCGACCAGACCGTGGTCTGCCTGGGCCGCGAGGCCTGGCCCGAAGAGCTCTCCGCCGTCGACTGCGAGCTGCAGCTCTTCAGCGGCACGGACTGGCGCCCCAGCCCCAGCGGGGACCTGGACGGCGACGGGCACCGCGAGCTGCTGGCCAGCCTCTCCACCGACGAGGAGGAGGCCCTGGCCATCGTCCCCGGTCGAGCGAGCTGGCCCTCCTCGGTGGGGATCGAGGAGCTCGCCACGCGCATTGAGGCGGCCGAGGGAGGGCTCGAGCTGCCCGGCGTGCCGGGCCTGGACGAGGTCGGCGACTTCGATGGCGACGGGCGCGAGGACTTGATCTTCACCTCGCCCGGGGCCACCGTGGCAGGCCTGGACGAGGCCGGCTTCGTGGGCGTGCTGCTGGGGCGCAGCGAGTGGCCCGAGGCCATGACGGTCGAGGACCTGGACCTGCGGATCCTGGGCGACTTCGAGGGCCAGCGCCTGGGCGACCAGGTCGTGCGGGGCGACTTCGACGGCGACGGGCGCACCGACCTCGCGATGGTCTCGCGCTACGTCGTCGAGCCCGACTGGCGCGCGGCCGTCTATGTGTTCTTCGGCCAGCCGCGCTGATCGACGCCCGCGACGGAGCGTCACGCGCCAGCGGAACCCGTTAGCCCAGCGGTTCTGATCGCCCGCCACGGAGTTCTCCCGCATGAGCAAGATGGTGCAGTCCAGTGTCATCGCCGGAGGGGTCGGCCTGCTGGTCCTGATCGCGCTCTTCAACAGCGCCCAGCTTCACAACGTCGAGGGCCAGCTCGTCGACACGCAGGCCCGCCTGACCTCGCTGGAGCAGCGCTTCGCCGCGGGCGTGCCCATGGCCAGCTCTGGCGGCGGAGGGGCCGCCTCCGCGGTCAGCGGCGACTGCGTCGACAGCCCCGACAACCTCCTCCGCTGCCCGACCGCGCCTCGGGTCAAGCCCGGCAGCAGCATCCCCGGGCAGACCCTGCGCATGCAGATCCAGTCGGACCCGCGCGGGCTGAACCCCTACGTCGCCAACGGCGCCGACGTCAGCGAGTACAACCTCTACATCGGCGATCAGCTCGCCGAGCGGGCCTTCGACAACCCCGACAATTTCGAGCCCCGGCTGGTCACCAAGGTGACGACCGCCGACCAGAAGACCTTCCGCCTCAGCCTCCGACCGGGCGTCTGGTGGCACCTGCCGACGGTGGACTTCGCCTCCGGCCGCTTCGACTGGCTCAAGGGGGCCGGCCCCGAGGGCCGCCGGGCCTTCACCGCCGACGACGTCGCCTTCGCGCTCGAGGTGCTGAAGAACCCCCAGACCAGCGGCCGGGTCAGCTCGCTGCGCAACTACTTCGCCGCGCTGGAGGGCTGGACCGTCATCGACGATCACACCGTCGAGGTGCGCTTCTCCGAGGTCCTCTCCACCAACCTGCCGATGCTGCTGGAGCTGACGCCCGTCCCCCGCTGGCTCTTCCAGTACGACGAGGACGGCAACCGCTTCGACGAGGCCACCTGGGGCCTGAAGTTCAACGAGCACTGGTACAACCAGAAGGGCATCGGCACGGGCCCCTACCAGTTCGTCGTCTGGGAGCAGGGCGTCAAGATCGAGCTGGTCAAGAACCCGATGTACTGGGGCGAGCCGGCCTCCTTCGACCAGGTGCTGATGCAGGTCGTCACCGACCAGCAGGCCTGGGTGCGCAAGCTCAAGACGGCCGAGATCGACTTCACCCAGATCCAGCCCGAGCAGTACAAGACCGAGGTCAAGGATGTGCGCGCCAAGGGTGGGACCGTGCTGCTGGGCGACCCCCGCATCCAGTTCGCCAGCCACCCGACCCTCGGCTACTTCTACCTGGGCTGGAACATGGACCGGCCCATGTTCTCGGACAAGCGGGTGCGCAGGGCCCTGACCATGGCGCTGGACCGCGAGGGCATCATCGCCAACGTCTTCCACGGCAACGGCGAGATCGTCAGCGGGCCCTTCGCCACCAGCCAGCCCTGCTACGACGCCAGCATCCAGCCCTGGCCTTACGACCTCGCCGCCGCCCGGACCCTGCTGGACGAGGCCGGCTGGACCGACAGCGACGGCGACGGTGTGCGCGACAAGCAAATCAACGGCCAGAAGGTCGACTTCCGCTTCACCTTCATGATCTACGGTTCCTCGACCGAGTGGGAGACCGTCGCCAGCGTCTACCGCGAGGCCCTGCTCTCGATCGGCGTACAGATGACGCCCAGCGCGGTCGAGTGGTCGACCATGCTCAAGAAGATGGACGAGCGCGAGTTCGACGTCTACTCGGGCGCCTGGGTCCTGGGCTGGGACACCGACCTGATGCAGATCTGGCACAGCACCGAGGCCGACCGCAACCCCAGCAGCAACCGCGTCGGCTTCCGCAACAAGGACGCCGACCGCATCGCCGAGGCCCTGCGCCGCACCCTGGACAACGAGGAGCGCACCAGGCTCTGCCACGAGTTCCACGCCCTGGTCCACGAGGAGCAGCCCTACACCTTCGTCTACCAGCGCAGCCGCCCGGTGCTCTACTGGGACTGGATGAACCCGCTGGAGTTCGCCAAGACCTTCCCCGAGCGCGACATCCGCCACTTCTCCTTCCGCGCCGAGCCGGGCCGCTGATCTCCGGAGCCAGGGACCGATGCTCCAGTACACGATCAAGCGCCTGCTGTTGGTCTTTCCGACCTTCTTCATGATCTCGCTGCTGATCTTCCTCGTCCTCAACATCGCGCCGGGCCGGCCGGGCGCGGTGGCGGGCGAAGGCGGGGGAGAGAAGGGCGGTCAGGAGCAGAAGGAGAGCTTTCGCATCTTCAAAGAGCAGTTCAACCTCGACAAGCCGATCCTGCTCAACACCCGGCCCTGGATGAGCACCGAGCGGGTGCAGACCCTGCTGCTCGAGGCCAACGGGCGGGTGGACGGCCTGCCCCCCGCCCGCCGCATCGCCTCCACCGAGGCCGTCGACGACCACGGCGAGTACCTGGTGCCGCACCTCGTCGCCCTGCTCGACTCCAACGACCCCGCCGTCGTCGACCTGGCCCTTGCCCAGCTCCCCGTCTCGGCCCAGCAGCGCTTCGCCAACGACCGGCGGGGCGACCCGAAAGAGGCCCGGGCCCGCAACCGCGAGATCGCCGCCGCCAACCAGCAGGTCAAGGAGCTGGGCCTCGCCCCCGCGGAAGAGGCGATCCCCGCCTGGAAGGCCTGGTACCAGGGCGAGCAGGCCCGCCTGGAGCTCAATGGCGGACAGAAGCTCAGCCGCTTCGTCTTCGACACCCGCTTCGCCAAGTACTGGGACAACCTGCTGCACCTGGACTTCGGCGTCTCCACCGTCGACCGCCGCCCGGTCATGGACACCGTCCTCAGCAAGCTGAAGTACTCGCTGACGCTCTCCACCCTCTCCGTCATCCTGGCCTACCTGATCGCCGTGCCCATCGGCATCTGGAGCGCCGTCCGCCAGGGCAGCAAGGCCGACGCCGCCACCACGGTCGTGCTCTTCATCCTCTACAGCCTGCCGACCTTCTTCACCGGCACCGTCCTGCTGAAGCTCTTCACCGAGGGCGAGCCCTTCTCGCTCTTCCCGACAGGCAACTTCCAGACCATGAGCAGCGCGCCGACGACGACGCTGGACCTGGTCCTGGACATCGCCTGGCACCTGGTCCTGCCGGTCGCCACCTACACCAGCGTCGCCCTGGCCTCGCTCTCCCGCTACGCCCGCAGCGGCGTCATCGACGTCATCCGGGCCGACTACATCCGCACCGCCCGCGCCAAGGGTCTGTCGGAGTGGATGGTCATCCTCAAGCACGCCGCGCGCAACGGCATGATCCCGATCCTGACCCTGCTCGGCAGCCTGCTGCCCAGCCTGGTGGCCGGCTCGGTGGTCATCGAGGTCGTCTTCAACATCCCCGGCATGGGCATGTACCTCTACAACAGCATCAACCTGCGCGACTACAACGCCGTCATGGCGGTGCTGCTGGCCAGCAGCCTGCTGGCCCTGCTCGGCATCCTCATCTCCGACCTCTCCTACGCGGTCGTCGACCCCCGGATCAGCCTTGAGTGAGCCCACGCCCCTCCCGCCCGCCGAGGATCCGACCTACGTCGAGATCGTCTGGGGACAGTTCCGGAAGCGCCGCATCGCCATGGCCTCGCTCTGGGGCCTGCTGGGCCTGGTGCTGCTGGCCGTCTACGTGCCCTTCCTGGCCAACAACAAGCCCTTTCTGTGGAAGGTCCCGGGTGAGGGCCTGAGCTCACCCTGGCTGAGCAGCCTCTTCGATCGCACCTTCTTCGAGAACGGCGTCGACATCTTCTTCAACGTGCTGCTGACCGCCGGCAGCCTCGCGGCGGTCGGGGTGGCCATCGCCTGGCGCCGGGCGCGCCTCCTGCCCCGGCCCGAGCGGGTCACCCGCCACCGCCGGGCCATGCTGGGCGGCGGCGCCTTCGTCCTGCTGGTCCTGGCCCTGGTCCACCTCTTCCCGGTCCAGACCCCCAAGATCGTCTACCCCAAGCTGCAGGCCGAGCTCCAGGCCCAGGGCGTCGAGGTCCTGGCCGTCTACCCGCCCCTGCCCTACTCCTTCCGCGACGGGGACATCGGCTCCACCCGGGCCCCCTCCTCGCTGAAGCACCCGCTGGGCACCGACAACGCCGGCCGGGACGTGCTGACCCGCCTGCTGTACGGCACCCGCATCTCGCTGACCATCGGCGTCTTCGCCGTCGCTCTCTACATCACCATCGGCACCATCATCGGCGCCGTGGCCGGCTTCTACGGCGGCAAGATCGACACCGCGATCCAGCGCATCATCGAGGTCGTCATCTGTGTGCCCTCGCTCTTCCTGATCCTGACGGTGGCGGCCTTCATCGAGAACCGCAGCATCTTCCACATCATGATCATCATCGCCGCGGTCGCCTGGACCACACCCGCCCGGCTGGTCCGCGCCGAGTTCATGCGCCTGCGCAACCTCGACTTCGTCGCCGCCGCCCGCGCCGTAGGGCATCGCGAGAGCACCATCATCTTCCGCGAGATCCTGCCCAACGCGATCGGCCCGGTCCTGGTCAGCGCCACCTTCGGCGTCGCCAGCGCCATCCTGGTCGAGTCCACCATGAGCTTCCTGGGCCTGGGCGACATCACGGTCCCAAGCTGGGGCCAGATCCTCAACACCGGCCGCACCACCGGGCTGTGGACCCTGATCCTGGCCCCTGGCTTCGCCATCTTCCTGACCGTCAGCCTGCTCAACCTCGTGGGTGAGGGCGCCCGCGACGCCCTCGACCCCAAGCTGAGGCGCTGATGGCCCTGCTCGAGGTCCGGGACCTGAAGACCTGGTTCCACACCGACGCCGGCGTGCTCAAGAGCGTCGACGGCGTCAGCTTCACCATCGATCGCGGCGAGACCGTCGGCGTCGTCGGCGAGTCCGGCTGCGGCAAGTCGGTCACCGCGATGAGCATCCTGCGGCTGATCCCCCAGCCCCCCGGCCGCATCGAGAGCGGACAGATCCTGCTCGACGGCGTCGACCTCGTCACCATGCCCGAGCCCGAGCTGCGCCGGGTGCGGGGCAACGACGTGGCCATGATCTTCCAGGAGCCGATGACCGCGCTCAACCCGGTCTACACGGTCGGCGATCAGATCATCGAGGCCATCACCCTGCACCAGGGCAAGGACGACGACGAGGCCCGCGAGATCGCCCTGGCCATGCTCAACAAGGTGCGCATCCCCTCGGCCGAGACGCGCATCGACGAGTACCCGCACCAGCTCTCCGGCGGCATG
>DDSR01000326.1 GCA_002343455.1 Deltaproteobacteria bacterium UBA2385
GTCTACGGCCGCTGCCTCTCTATGCTGCGCAACGAAGCCGACGCCGCCGACGCCTGCCAGGAGGTCTTTCTGAAGGTGCACCGCCACGCCGACTCCTTCCGCGGCGCGGCCAGCCCCAGCACCTGGCTGTACCGCATCGCCACCAACCAGTGCCTGAACACCATGCGCACCCGCCGACGCCACCCCGAAGACCTGGTCGAACGGATGGAGGACGAGCACCTCCCCGTCGGGGACGGCATCCTGGACCGGATGGCCGAGCGCCAGCTCTTCACGGTGCTGCTGGAGGGCTGGGACGAGCGCACCCAGCTCTGCGTCGTCCACATCTTCCTCGACGGCATGACCCAGGACGAGGTCGGCGAGCTGCTGGGCATCAGCGGCGCCGCCGTCCGAAAGCGCCTCGGCCGCTTCCGGGAGGAGTCCCGCGCACGCCTGCCCGGCTGGTCCGGCTGGGAGCGCACTCCGCCCGATCTCCCCTCTTCCTCCTCCGCGGGGGCCCCATGACGCCTGAGCCGCACCTCTCCACCCTGCTCCTGCACCGGCTCCGCTACGGCGAGCTCTCGAGCGCCGAGCAGGCCAGCGCCGAAGCCCACCTGGGCTCCTGCGAGGCCTGCCGCGCGCGACACCAGGCCCAGACCGCCTTCCGGCGCGCCTTCGAGGCCGCCCCACCCCGGATGGTCTTCCCCGAGCCGGCCGCGCCCTCGCTCTGGCAGCGCCTGCGTCGTCTCGCCCTCCCCGTCCTGATCCCCACCCTGGCCGTGGCGCTGGCGCTGGTCGCCGTGCGCGTCTGGCCCTCGCCCCCCGGCCTGGTCCCCAACGACGACACCCGGCTCAAGGGCGGGCTGATCCTGGAGCAGCCCGGCCTGGCGATCCTGGTCGAGGGCCACGGGCTGCTGGGCGAGGACGAGCCCCTGCGGCCGGGCGACCGGATCCAGCTCCGCCTGCCCGCCGGGCTGGGGGTCGAGGCCTGGGTCGGCGATCGGGACGGGCCCGTCGGACGCTTCGACCTGGACCCGACGGCCCCGACCCTCTCGCCCTTCGCGTTGACCCTCGACGGCGAAGAGGGGGACGAGGAGCTGATCCTGGTCCTGAGCGACGAGCCGCTGGATCGTGCCGCCGCCAGCCGCGCGATGAATGGCGAGGCCTTGCCCGGCGTCCTGGTCGAGCGCATCCTCCTGCGCAAGGTGCGCTGAGAGCGAGGACGCATGGAATCTGCCAGACTGCAGCCACCCTCGTCCCAGGGGCCCCCGTGATCCTCGCCTTCGCCCTCGCCCTGCACGCCCCGGCGGCCGCAGACGTGGTGCGCCACGCCTTGCTGGTCGGCAACAACGCGCCGGTCCCCGGCCTGGAGAGCCTGCTGTGGGCCGAGGAGGACGCCCGGCGCATGTCCGAGGTGCTGGTCGACGTGGGCGGCTTCGAAGCCGACAACATCACCGTGCTGCGCTCGCCCTCGGCCGCGGATCTGGAGATCGCCCTGGCCCGGCACCGCGAGCTGGCCACGACCCAGGCCGAAGATCTCTTCTTCTTCTACTACTCGGGCCACGCCGATCACGGCGGCCTGCGGCTGGTCGACCAGACCCTGGCCTTCGACCACCTCCGCGCCGAGGTCCGGGCGATGCCCTCGGAGGTCAAGATCGGCGTGCTGGACGCCTGCCGCTCGGGCGAGATCACGCGGCTGAAGGGGCTGGCGATGGCCCCGGCCTTCATGGACGAGGCCGATCTCTCGGCCCGGGGAGAGGCCTGGCTGACCGCCGCCAGCGCCGACGAGTCCGCCCAGGAGAGCGACCGCCTGCAGGGCTCCTTCTTCACGCACTACCTGGTCTCGGGCCTGCGCGGGGCGGCCGACTCCGGCAACGGCCTGGTCAGCCTGGACGAGGCCTACGCCTACGCCTACGAGCGCACCGTGGCCCGCACCGGCGGCACCCTGGGCGGGACCCAGCACCCCTCCTACGACTTCCGCATCCAGGGCAAGGGGGATCTGCCGCTGACCGATGTGCGCCGGGCCAGCGCCCGCCTGCGCCTGCCCTCGGAGCTGGCCGGCGTGCTGACGGTCCTGCGCGAGCCCGACGAGCAGCCGGTCGCCGAGGTGGCCAAGCGCGAGGGCCAGGAGACGGTGCTGGCGCTGCCCGCGGGGACCTACCGCCTGCAGCTGCGGGTCGGCGGCGACACCCAGGAGGGCCGCATCGGCCTGAGCGAGGGGGCCGATCTGACGGTGCCCGCGATGGCCTTTCGCGCGGCGGACCGCAGCGTGGCGCTCAAGGGCGAGGCCGAGGAGCCGGTCCACGCCGCGCCCCCGGGCGAGGAGCCCGCAGCGGACGAGCCCTTCCGCCCCAACCGCATCCTCGGCCGCGCCGCCGAGTGGAGCGGCGAGACCCTGATGCAGGCGGGCGCCCGGCTGCAAGGCGGCGACGGCCCCCGCGAGCGCGAGCCGGGCAAGGGCACGGATCTGCGGCACAGCCCGGCCATCGCGGCGGCGGCCAGCGCGCTGCTGCCGGGCGCCGGCCAGGCCTACAACGGCCAGTGGACCCGGGGCGCGGCGATGTTCGGCGGCTGGGCCCTGACCACCGGCGGCTCCTTCTCGATCGCCCGCGCGCGGGGGGACTCGCTGGAGGGCTGGGGCGGGATGATGGCCGGCGGCCTGACCCCGGGCCTGATGATGGCCCAGGGCCTGCGCGGCTGGGCCGCCGCCGACGCCTGGCAGCACCACCGCAACGAGGGCAGGCGCCCGGTCACCGGGCTGGTCCTGGGCTACGGCACCCTCTGGCACCTCTCCGAGGCCTCCCCCCAGACCGCCGGCATCGCCAGCGCCGGCCTGAGCGCCGACTGGGTGATCGAGCCGGGCTTCTCCCTGGGCCTGGACCGCACGGGCTTCCTGACCCGGCCCGACGGCAGCCTGCTGATCGACACCGGCACCCGCCTGACCTGGGGCATCACCGAGCAGGGCCGCTTCCGGCCCGGCCTCTTCCTGTACGGCGGCCTGCACCTGGACACCGCCCTGGACCGCAGCATCCCCGTCCTGGGGCGGGCCGGCCTCGGCGCCCAGCTCCGCGCCTACCTCACCCCGCGCTACTTCCTGGAGACCGAGCTGCGGGCTGGGCAGCGCGGCGAGGACCCGGAGGTGAACGCTGGCGGGGGCTTCGGCCTGCACTTCGGCCAGGCCGGCGCGGCGAGCGCCAAGGAGCGCGCGGTGAAGGAGAAGAAGCCGGAGTGGAAGCGGATCGACTGAGGGCCGCTTCCGAGGTGCTCAGAAGATGTGCCGCCGCAGCCGCAGCACCAGCAGCAGGCCGACCACGACCCACCCCAGCCCCCAGACCAGCGCCGGGACGCCGGTGGCCTCGGCCAGCATGGCCGCGTCCGAGCGCACCGCGCCCGCCTGGAGGCCGTGGTCCAGCACGTCGGACTTCACGTCCAGCAGCCCGTAGAGCAGGCTGAAGAGGCCGACCGTGCGCACGATCCAGTCGGCGACCTGGTGCCGCACCCGCGCCGCCAGGAGGACCAGCAGGGCCCCGCCCAGCAGGGCGTAGAAGAAGCCGAAGGAGAGGATCGGCCGGAACCAGACCAGGGCCGCCCCGACCAGCACCAGCCCCAGCAGGGCCAGCATCGGGCGGCCTCGCCCATCGCTGCGCGCGAGGCGGAGCAGGACCACGCCCGCGGCGATGCTGCCGAGGTAGCCGCCGTTGAGGATCAGCAGCCGCGAGCCCCCTCGGCTCATCGTCAGCCCGCCCTCGTCGGGGCTGACCGAGACGGCCAGGACCTCGCCCCCGGTGGCCAGGGTCATCAGCGCGTGGCCGGCCTCGTGGAAGACGACCACCAGGATGCGCAGGGGCAGCAGGATCGGCAGATCCCAGCCGACGATCAGGGCCAGGACGACCAGGAACAGGCCCAGCCGCCGCTTGTCCGCGGGGTCCAGGGAACCAGTCTGCACAGCGCCTCCTCGGCCCGAACGCGGCCCGATCCCAGGGAACAACCTCGCCGGACTTCCGGGTTACTATCGGGGTCCCTCGCGAGGCGCGGCTCCCCGTGTCTCCTCCCCTCCCCGACCCTCCCATCCTCCGGTGAACCGTGCAGCCTGCGCGCGCTCGACTGCTCTTCGGGGCGATCGGCCTCGTCCTCGCCGGCCTGACCCTCCGCTTCGCCTTCGCGCCGGGCGCGACCTCTGCCCAGGCGGCCGGCCCGGCAGCTCCTGCGAGCCCGAGCGGCTCTGCGGTGGTCGAGACCGTCCTGCTGCCGGACAGCAGCTGGGAGCGGGCGGTCCCGATGAGCCCCGAGCTCAGCCTCGCCCTGGGCACCCGCAAGCACGCGGACGCGGTCAAGGCCCTGCAGGCGACGCCCAAGGCCGAGATCCCCGGGGCCGCCGCCGCCGACCACGGCTTCCTGCTGGCCTGGAGCCTGGTCCACGCCGACCGCGCCGCCGAGGCCCTCCCCCTGCAGGAGCTGGTCCGCGCCTCACGCAACGCGCCCGAGCCCTACAAGCTGCTGGTCCTGGGCGAGGCGCTGCTCGCCACGGGCCAGCCGGTCGAGGCCGCCCAGCTCCTGGCCCAGGTGGACCCCTCCTCGGCCATCGCCTCCCGCGCCCGCCTCAGCCAGGCGCGCGCCCTCTTCGAGGCGGGCCGCACGGCCGACTCCAAGGCCAGCTACGAGGCCCTGGTCGAGCGCGCCGATCCCTCGCCCGGCAACGAGATCGCCCTCTGGGCGCTGGCCAACCGGGCGGGCCTCTCCTCGCCCGCGGCCCGACCCTACCTGGTGCGGCTCTACCGGCACTACCCGGCCAGCAGCGAGGGGCGGCAGGCCACCGCGGCCCTGGGGGACAGCGTCAGCGCCGCCGACAAGGCCTGGAGGGCCGACGCGCTGATGGGGCTGAGCTCCTTCAAGGAGGTCAACGACCTGCTGACGCCCGTCCTGGCCTCCTTCGACAAGCCCTCGGTGGAGGCCTGCGTCGGGCTGTACGCCCACGGGCGCAGCCACTTCAAGCGCAACAACGTCACGCTGGCGGCCCAGGTGCTCGAGCCGGCCGGCGCCCGCTGCAAGGGCTTCGACGACGACCGCGGCGGCAAGGCCCTCTACGTCGCCGGCAAGTCGTTGGAGCGCAAGAAGGAGTGGGCCGGCGCGGCCCGGGCCTACGAGCAGATCCCCGCGCTCTTCCCGCAGCACAGCATGGCCGACGACGGCTTCGCCCTGGCCGGCATCGCCTGGCAGCAGGCCGGGGACGAGGCCCTCGCGGTGCAGAGGTGGGAGTCCCAGGTCCGAGACTACCCCGACGGCGACCTCGCCGCCGAGGGCTTCTGGCGCCTCGCCTGGACCGCCTGGCTGGGCGGGGACACGGCCAAGGCCCTGGACTGGGCCGAGCGCTCGATCCGCACGGTCCCGATCAACGCCGACCCGGTCCACGCCCTGGGGGCCCGCTACTGGGCGGGGCGCTGGCGGGTCCATCCCACGGTCGGGGACCCCACCTTCCAGAACCCCGACCCGGTCGCCCGGGCCGAGGGCATCGAGCGCCTGCTGGCCCTCTGCCGCGACTACCCCACCAGCTTCTACGCCCTGCTGGCCGCGTCACGCCTCTACGAGCTCGCCCCCGAGCGCCTCGCCACCGTCTCGCGACCCGTTGCCTCCCCGGACCTGGGCGGCTGGAGCGTGCGGCCGCAGTGGATGGAGGTCCAGAGCAACCAGTGGGGCCTCGCCCTGGCGCGGCTGGGGCTGATCCGTGAGGCGCTGGGAGAGCTCCAGCAGCAGGACAGCGAGCAGCTCAGCCCCAGCGAGTACGCCATCCAGGCCAGCATCCTGGCCGCCACGGAGCCCTTCGCCGTCCACGATCGGCTACACCACTACCTGCTCTCCCACCCGCCCGAGACGCTGGGCCCGGACCGGGATCGCATCATCCGCATGGCCTACCCGGACAAGTGGTGGGCCGAGGTGAAGACGGCGACCGAGGGCTACACCTGGGACGCCCGCATCTTCCACTCCCTGGTGCGCGAGGAGAGCAGCTTCAACCCGGCGATCAAGAGCTGGGCCGGGGCGATCGGGCTCTCGCAGCTGATGCCGGCCACCGCGCAGAGCGTGGGCGGGAAGATGGGCTACAAGGTCAACAACAGCCTGCTGGTCAGCGACCCGCTGCTCAACCTGCGCATCGGCTCGCGCTACTACCAGGGGCTGGTGGAGCGCTTCAAGGGCAACCTCTTCCTCTCGACCCCCTCCTACAACGCAGGCGAGGGCAACCTCGAGAAGTGGATCGCCCTGGACCCCGCCCGGCCGACCGACCAGTTCATCGAGGCCCTGCCCCTGCGCGAGACGCGCCACTACGTCAAGCGCGTCATGGGCACCTGGCAGATCTACCGCCTCAGCTACGACGAGGGGCCGACCTTCCCCGATCTCAGCGCCTACAACCACACGCTGCGCTGAGCGCCTCCCCATTGTGCGGCGCGGGGGGGTAGGATGGCCGCCCTCCCCCGCCCTCCCCCGTCCTGGACCGGCCATGACC
>DDSR01000213.1 GCA_002343455.1 Deltaproteobacteria bacterium UBA2385
CCCGAGACCCCCGCCGCCGGCCCGGCGACCTGCGACAACCTGGTCGCCCTCGAGGTGCCCGCGATGATGGGCAACCTGGGCGCCCCGGTCCGCGGCTGCCTTGAGAAGAGCCTCGCCGCCAACGCCAGCCAGACCTCCAAGGACAAGATCAGCCGCGTCCTCATCGCAGACGCCGAAGCTCGCCGGGACCAGGGCGAGTGGGAGAAGCTGATGAAGCGCCACCTGGAGAGCATCGATCGCAGCGATCCGAACCTCTGCTTCAAGTACGCGCTGCACCTCTCCCGCGGCGGCGTCGGCCGGGCGACCGGGGTGATCCGCTGGGCGGACTACGCGCTGGAGAACAAGCAGCAGTGGGAGGGCGCGACCTACATCAAGAACGTCTCGGGGCTGTACAAGATCCGCGCCCAGGCCGCCAACCGCATCTGGGAGGACGCCGAGAAGAAGGTGGTCGAGGACCGCTCGGAAGAGAACGAGTCCAAGGCCGAGCGGGCCCGCGGTCAGACCAAGGACTTCGCCCGGGAGTGGCTGGACTACGCCCGCGCCAGCGGCCAGGACACGGCTACGGCCCTCGCCCTGTGCGTCTCGGCGGCGGGCAACAAGGAGTTCTGCGGAGGATGATGAAGGCTTCCTCCATCCGGTGCGCCCTGGCGGGTTCCCTGGTCCTGGTGAGCATGGCGGCGGCCTGCGGAACGGACAGCCCGCCGCCCGCCGAGAAGGACCCCGCCGGCGTGCTCTCGGCCGAGCTGCTGGCGACGACCTGGCAGGTGCGGATGGCCCGGGACGAGGCCCGGGCGCCCTTCGAGTCCGCGTCGGGCTGGGCCCTGCACTTCCAGCGAGAGCAAGGGCAGGCCCTTCAGGCCTTCGCCTCGTCCGGCGAGGCGGGCGCCCGCGGCCTGGCCCGCCGCCACGCCGAGCTGGCGGCCTTCTACCGGCAGGCGGCCCTGTTGGGCGCCNNCCGCCCGCCACACCTTCGGCGAGGCCCGCGTCGACGAGGATCCGCTCGAGGTCCACTACCTGCTGGCGGTGGACGCCGCCTTCGCGGGAAAGCCGGACGAGGCCCGGGCCGCGCTGGCCAGCCTCCCCCCCGACGCCGCCGCCGAGGTCGTGAAGGCCGCCGCCGCCTGGCAGAGCTGGCTGGACGCCGGGGCGGTCTGGCCTCCAGATGCGGCCCTGGCGGGGCTCGCGGGACCCGGGGTCCAGGTGATGGCGGGGCAGAACCCCGACGGCGGGCCTCACCCGCAGTTCCGGCTGACCGAGCGTAGCGCCGAGGCCCGCACGGTCGAGCTCGGGGATCCGACCCAGCTCTACCTGCTCTCTCGCGCCCACGAGGCCGCGGCCAAAGCGGCGGTCCCGGCCGACGCCGCGGTGATCGACCTCTTCCTGG
Organism: Deltaproteobacteria bacterium UBA2385; assembly: GCA_002343455.1. GTDB lineage: Bacteria > Myxococcota_A > UBA796 > UBA796 > UBA2385 > UBA2385. The sequence continues at coordinate 1,385 of DDSR01000213.1, forward strand.
CGCCCTGGAGCCTGCCCGCCGAGGCTGGTCCGGCGACCGAGCTTGCGATCCCCGTCGACGACTCCTGGATCTTCGCCGGGTTTGCCCTCTCCGGCGCCGACCTGGTCTTCCTCGCCGACGCCTCGACCGCGGGCGTTCCTGCCGTGCAGCGGCACCTCGCGTCCAGCCCGCTGGCGGCCGTCGTGGCCCCCGCCATCGTGGACGGCCAGGTCGTGCCGGACAAGATGCTCGACCAGGCGGCCTGGCTGGGCCAGCAGGTCGAAGCCGCGATGCGCGAGGCCGGCGGGGGCGAGCAGTCCTTCCATCCGCCCTTCGCCCGACTGGCCTCGGTGGCGGCCCTGCGCGCCGCGATGATCGTCGCCGACGCCAACGACCAGTACCGCGACGCGGGTGTCCTGCGGGTCAACGCGCTGGACCGTTCGGTCGAGGGCGCTGCCGATCCGGTATTCTTGATCTCGGTGGCTGCCTGGGATGCAGGCAACCGCAACGCGCTGCGAGCTCAGGAGCTCGTCCATCGACTTCATCGTCGCTACCCCGCCCTCCAGGCAGCACGCTACTCTCTCGACTTCCTGCACATCCGCACCAGCCGGAACGCGGCGCCCGCTGCCCCGGTCCACTGAGGAGACCCCATGGCCCTTCGAGACGCCCCCATCGCAGCCGCCCTCCGGGCGGGCCTCGCGCTCGGCGTAGCCGCCCTCGGCACCGGATCGACCCTCGCCTACTTCGAGGAGAGCCTGCCGACCTCGATGAACCCGCTCTACGCCTCGGCCATGGTCGACTACCGCTCGCAGGAGCTGGTCTTCGATCGGCTCTGGTTCCACGACGCCATCACCAACGAGCTCAAGAGCCGGATCGTCGAGCGCTACGAGCTGGTCGATGGCGGCAAGGGCGTCCGGATCACGCTGATCAGCGGGGTGAAGTGGCACGACGGCAAGCCGATGAACGCCAAGGACCTCTGCTTCACCGTCGACGCGATGCTCGACAAGAACACGCCCAGCCCGGTGGCCCAGGAGTACCGGCAGTTCATCACCGGCTGCGAGGTGACCAGCGGGCAGGTGGCGACCATCAGCTTCAACCGCGTCTTCCACAACCCGCGCGAGCGGCTCGGCTTCGCCTTGCTGCCCCGCGAGGCCTTCGAGAGCACGGCGATCTCGCCGGATCTCGAGTTCAGCGCCAAGCCGATCGGCACCGGCCCGATGAAGGGCTCGCGCGGCCGCCGCGGGGCGATCTTCGACGCCTTCGCCAATGTGCACCACACCCCGCAGGTCGCCCAGCTCCAGCTGCAGGACGCCGGCGACCCGCTGGTCCAGGTCAAGACGATCATCAACAACGGCGTGCAAGGCATCATCGCCGTGCCGCCGCCCTACCGGCCGGACCTGTCCAGCAACGACGAGGTCGCGCTCAAGTCCTACGATCTGCGCAGCTGGTGGTTCATCGCCCTGAACACCAACAAGGGCGCCCTGGCCGATCCGCGGGTCCGCAAGGGCCTGAACCTGGCCATCGACCGCACGGCCCTGCGGGAGTTCACGATCGGCGTGAAGGCGGGCGAGGAGAACAGCCCCTGCGAGTTCATCTCGGGGCCTTTCGTGCAGTCCAGCCCCTACTACAACCGGGCGGTCCCGACGGTGGACCGCAGCAACAAGGCCCAGGCCAAGGCCCTCTTCGAGGAGGCCGGGCTGAAGGACACGGGCGGGCGCTGGCACTACAAGAACGCGCCCATCACGCTGCGCGTCGGCATGCTGGCTCCGCTGAACAACGAGGCGCCCGACCTGCTGTCCTACATCGGCAACCAGCTCAGCGACGCCGGCTTCGACCGCAACGACCTGAAGATCAGCGCGGACGAGTGGAAGACCAATGTGCTGACCGGCAAGGCCACCGACTACGACCTGCTGATCGGGAAGTGGTCCTTCGGCCTGTACGAGGACGTCAACCACCTCTTCCACAGCCGCACCGGGAACGCCGGCAAGTTGAACCTCTTCAACTACAAGAACGCCGACGTCGACGCGACGCTGCAGGCCTACGATCGGGCCGTCACCGACACGGCCGCGCGGGACGCCTACCACAAGCTGCACACCCAGGTCGCCGAGGACCTGCCCTACCTCTTCCTCTGGAAGCTCGACACACGCAGCGCCTGGCGGACCGAGGTGCGCGGCAACATCATCTCGGCCTACTACTACTTCACCGAGATCGACTCCTGGAAGTACGGCCGATAGGACCTCCGGCCTCGCGGGGCCGGACACCGGAGGGATGAGCGGGTGGGTTTTTGGTGGATCAGGCCGATGGTGCGGGTCCTGGCGGCGCTGGCACTACCCGTGCTCGTCCCGACCATCATCACGCTGTTGATCTGGTCCCTGCCCGGCGATCCGGCCAGCCTGATCTGTCCGGCGGAGTCCTGCGGGTCGACCGAGGTGCTGTCGGCCCGCTGGAACCTGGACCAGGGCCCGCAGGGCTTCCTGAGCGCCTGGCTGGGCGACGCCGTCCAGGGCGACCTGGGTCGCTCCTGGCGCCTGCAGCAGGGGGTGCAGGTCAACGAGCTCATCGGCGACGCGCTGCCGAACACCCTCATCTTGCTGGCCCTGGCCCTGATCCCGCTGACGATCGGCACGCTGCGGGCGGCGCTGGGGCCCTTGCCCCGGGGCTTCGGGCCGGTGATCCAGGTCCTGGGGCTGGTCCCGGCCCTGGTGCTGGCCCTGGTGGCGGCGGCGGTGGTCGAGCTGCGCTGGGGCTCGGCCTCCTTCGGGGACGCGGCCTCCTGGGCCCGCCTGATCGCCGGCGCCCTGGTGCTGGGCCTCGCCGACGGCGCGCTCTCCGGCGCGGTCGGCGGAACTCGGGCCCTCTTCGAGGCCGAGGCACGTCAGCGATACGTCGGGATCGCCCTGCTGCGAGGCGAGGGTGTGCTCGGCAACACCCTGCCCAACGTCGCGCCGGCCCTGGCCGGCCAGGTGCGAGGGCGGGTCCTGCACCTGCTCTCGGGCGCGGTCATCGTCGAGGCCATCCTGCGGATTGACGGGGTCGGGGACCTGCTCTGGGGCGGGACGCTGCTCCAGGACTTCGGCGTGGTCCTCGCCTCGGCGACCATCTTCGCGCTGATCTCCAGCGCACTCCTGCTGCTCCAGGCCATGGCCGAGGTGCTGATCGCCCTGGTGGTGCGGCGCTCGCCCGATCTGGGCGAGGGGGCAGGCGCATGAAGGGTCGGCTGCTGCGCTGGCCCTACGCGGCTGTGGCCCTGCTGGCGATCCTGGCCCTGGGCTGGGCGGCCGCGACCGCTCCGGTTCACCTGCCGGCGCCCGAGGTCGACTTCGCCTACGCCGGTCCCCTGGAGCTGCCCCCCTTCGGCGCCGATCACCGCGGTCGGCCACTGCTCGACTACGCCCGACAGGGCGCTTGGGTCGTGGCCCTGCCCGCGATGGTCGCGGGGCTGCTGGTGATGTTCATGGCCGTCGGCGGAGGGCTGCTGGCCTGCCTGGGAGGAGGCTGGGCCCGCTCCGCCGTGCAGATCGCCAGCGAGGTCGTCGGCTCCCTGCCGCGGATGGTGGTCATCCTGGTCGTCGCCCTGCTGGTCCCGCGCGACGACCGCAGCTTGCTGCCGATGGCCATCGCCTGGGCCCTGCTGGCCGCACCGGGGGCGATGGACGAGGCCGCCTCGGTGGCGGAGCGGCTGGGCGGGACACGCTTCGTCGAGGCCCTTCGGGCCCATGGCTTCTCGGCCTCACGCATCTTCGGCTGGCACGTCGTCGCCCTCAACCTGCGGCCGGTGGTCGTGAGGCAAGGCGCCGAGGTGATGATGCAGGTCGTCTTCCTGGAGATCGCCCTCTCCTACCTCTCGGTGGTCGAGGACCAGCCCAGCTTCACCCACCCCGACAGCATGATGAGCTGGGCCGATCTGCTCTACCAGGGCTACCGCTCCATCGTGCTCGACGTCCCCACCACCCATGTCCTGGCCCTGGGGTTGGCGCTGATCAGCCTGGTGGCGGTCGTCAGCCTCTCCATCGGCGCCGCTGCGAGGGCCCGATGAGCGAGCCGCTGGTCGTGGTCGAGGGCCTCAGCATCCAGGCGCCCACCCGCCTGCTGATTCGCGACGTCGGGCTGATCGTCCGCCCCCGCCGCATCACGGCCCTGGTCGGCCCCAGCGGCGCGGGCAAGTCGCTGACGGCCCGCGCCTCGATGGGGGTGCTGGACGTGATCCCGGGCCTGGTCGCCGGCAGCTTGCGGTACCCGGCGCTGGGGCCGCAGGACTGGTTCCAGGGCGTAGTGGGGGGAGGGGAGCGGGCCCAGCGCCGCCTGCTGGAGGCCACCCGCAGCCTGCGCGGGGCCTACGTCAGCTACTCGCCGCAGGCGGCCTCCTCGGCCCTGAACCCCGGCCGCACGATCGGCTGGCAGCTCGCCATCGCCATCGGGCGTCGGGTCGAGGCCCCGGCCTCGGTCGGCGCCGAGGTGCGATCCCTGCTGGCGGAGGTGGGCCTGCCCGCCCGCGCCGCGGCTGCGCTGCCCGCCGAGCTCTCCGGAGGCATGGCTCAACGCGCCGCCCTGGCGATCGCCATCGCCCCCAAGCCGCGCCTGGTGATCGCCGACGAGCCCGAGACCGGCCTGGACCCGGTGCTTCGCCGCAGCGTGATCGAGCTGATGATCCAGGTCTGCCAGGTCCACCAGGCCGGTCTGCTCTTGATCAGCCACCACCAGAGCACCGTGGACCGCATCGCCGACGACGTGGTCGTGCTCCCGGCGCCGCCGGCCGGGGAGGTGGCGGCATGATCACGCGACCGACCTGGACCGACGAGGCCCCCGTGGTCGAGCTGATCGACCTGCACAAGCGCTTCCACCGGGCCGGAGCCTGGCCCTGGAGCCCGCGGCAGGAGGTCCACGCCGTCGCCGGGGTCGACCTGCGCATCGCGCCGGGCGAGGTGGTGGCCCTGGTGGGTCAGTCGGGCTCCGGCAAGACCACGGTCGGCACCTCGCTCCTCGGCTACGCCCGGGCCGGCGCGATCATCTCGGCCGGCAAGGTGCTCATCGAGGACCGCGACGTGCTCAAGCTGCCCTGGAAGGAGGTCCGGCAGCTGCGTGGCGAGGAGATCGCCTACGTGCCGCAAGACCCGGCCTCCGCGCTCAACCCGGCGATCAGGATCGGCAAGCAGATCGTCGAGCTGCTGGAGTTGCGTGGCATCGGGACTGCCGAGTCGCGACTCCAGGGCGCACGCGACGGTCTGGCCGAGGTAGGACTGCCCAACGACGACGAGTTCCTCAAGCGCTACGCCCACCAGCTCTCCGGCGGCCAG
>DDSR01000211.1 GCA_002343455.1 Deltaproteobacteria bacterium UBA2385
CCAGATGGACATGGGGCCCGAGGAAATCCTGCTCCTCATCAGCCGGAACCCGGAGCAGACCCGGGCCCGACTCGAGGCCGTGCGCGCCCAGCGGGAGGCCGAGGCGAAGAAGAAGATCGCCAGCGAGGCGAGCAAGCTCCTGCGGGCCATCAACGCGCGCTTCCGGGGGGCCGAGCGCACCCGCGACGCCATCGAGGCCGCCCGCCTGCGCGGTGAGGCCGAGGAACGGCTGAAGCACCTGGGGCGCATGAACCCCGAGGCCTGGCCCTGGGCCCAATACGCCGGGGTGGTCAGACAGCAGCCCGTGCTCGTGCCCGAGGGCGGCGGCCCCGTCTACGAGGGTCTGCGGGTCGGCATCCCGAGCGCCTGGAACGCCGACCGGATTGAGTACGTCGAGTTCGGCCAAGTCACCCGTGACGGGCAGATCGCCCTGCGGGCGGCCGGGGAGGCGACCTGGAAGCTCGTGAAGTCTGACGACGGGCGGCTCTCGGCCCTTCGGCCTGAGCACTTCGGCGCCGACTGGCCCCAGGACGAGGAGGGCTTCACCGTCCGCGCCCTCGAGCAGCACGCCGAGAACCGGCTGCGCTACCAGGGCGACTGGCCGGGCATGGGCTGGCAGCAGGCCCCCGACGCCTGGGTCGAGCGCCTGTGGGGCCTCATGGGCGAGCGCATCGTCGCCGCCCTGTCGAAGGTCTCCTACTACAACGCCCAGGCTCAGCGCGTCCCCGTCATGGCCCCCGCTGGCCTGCGCGTCGTGAACGCCGGGGCGGCGTCGGGCACTGCCGGGATCACCGTGCTCGCACCCACCGAGGCCGGCTGGCGGGCCTTCCTCGCCGCCGCGCCGGCGTCTGGGCTCAAGTTCGGCGAGCTATCCGAGGCCGGGCGCTGGTGGTGGGGGCGGGCGATCCCCCGCAACCTGCTGTCCGGGGCCGAGGTCGATGGCGAGGACTCCGTGGGGGAGGCGGCCTGATGCCCGCACCCGCGCTCCTGCTCGGCGGGGCCGGTGGGCTCCTGCTGCTCCTCGCCGCGGCGGCCCCCCGCTCGGCCGAGGCCCGCGCCCGCGTGCCCGCCTCCTGGCCGCTGCCCCCGCTGCCGGCCCGCTGGCTGCGGCTCTCCTCGCCCTTCGGCTGGCGCATCCACCCGATCCACGGCGACCGCCGCCACCACGACGGCATCGACCTGCCCGCCCCCGAGGGCACCCCGGTCACCGCCCCCGAGGCCGGCGTCGTGGACCGGGTGGACCACGCCGGGGCCGGACGCGGCGAGATCAACGGCAACGCCGTCTTCGTGAAGTCCCCGACGCGGCGCTGGGCCTTCCTGCACCTCTCGCGGGTGCTCGTGGCGCCGGGCGCCCGCGTCCAGGCCGGGCAGACCCTCGGCCTCGTCGGCAGCACCGGGCGCAGCACCGGCCCCCACCTGCACCTCCAGGTCTACGACGCCGCGGGCCGGATCGTGGACCCGGCCCCCCTCTTCGCCGCCGGCACCTTCACCGGCCAGGCGGTCGCGTGATCATCGCCGCCACCATCGGCCACGCCGGGCGCCCCTCGCGCCTGGCCGACCGCGGCGCCGCCTTCGAGGGCGTCGAGGAGACCTCGGCCGTGCGCCGCTACACCGACGCGCTCGACCGCGAGCTGCGCCGGATGGGCCACGGCTGTGTGCTGCTCTCCGACGGCGAGTACCGCGTTGAGGCAAAGACACCATTCGACACGCTGTTCCGCCTCCATTGTGACAATCACGTGACCACCCTTGCGGCGCGACGGTACTCGTGTTCCGATTCGAAGGCCCCAAGCCGCCATTGCGTGGGGCACCGGTTCCATCAATCCAGGGGAGATACACCATGGCATGCACTCCGCCCGTTCGCACCGTGACCGCCGCCCGCTACCAGCCCGTCTGGAGCAAGGGGGGAGCGACCAACCAGGGTATCAGTGAGGTCTTCGTGTTCACCGGGCGCAACATCATGGAAATTGTGCCCATGCTGAAGGCTGTCCGCGCGACTTTGACCGTCGAAAACCGCACCATCAACGCTGAGGTTGAGGTCGTGTTTCAGGCGACGAACGACGGCATCACCTGGGAAGCTCCGATCGTGCTCAGTCAGGCATGGGTCAACGCTGACACCACGGATACGACGCCTTGGTACACCACCGTCGGGAACTTCAAGCGCGGGATCCGTTTCGGCGTGCGCATTCGCCAGGCCACTGGGACGGCAGTCGAGATGGCCCGGGTCAGTCTCGTCCTCGATCTCGAACTGAAGAGCTAGGAGGCCAAAATGGCACTGCTTTCCAATCCGATGGGAGCCCTCGCCTACGTGAACCGCGCCAGTGGCCTGACTGGCGCGGCCCCAGTCTCCCGTCCCGGCTTCCTCGACCGCCTCATTCGAGGGTCCAACGACGGCGAGGGCGGTGGCGGCGAGGGCGGTGGCGGCGATGGTGGTGGCGGAAGCAACAGCGGCGGCTGTTCTGGTTGCTCCGACACTCCCAAGGTCATTGAGAAGCACTGCGAGAACGAGGGTGGGTTGGACGCCTTCTGCGATATCACCTACGAGGGGTGCGTCGACGGCTCGTGCGAGCAGTGGGCGGAGTGTGCTCCGGCCAGCGAATGCTGTGAAGGCGCGGGCAATGGTGGATCGAATCTGGCCACCTGCATTGCAGGAACCCTCGCGGGCTGAGGGTGCCCAAGACGCGTTCCCGACGGCGGTGGCCCCAGGTCCTCCTGGGGCTTGCCGCGGTGTTCGCCGTCATCGCCACGGTTCGACAGCGCGGGGGTCCAGCATCTTCACTTGGGGGACGACCACTCTCGGACGCACCTGAGCTGAAGGCTCCAGGGAGTGCCACATCTCAGCCCCCAACCAGTGGCCATCCCCAGGAAGCTGGCGAACTCCCATTGGCCGCGATCATTGTTGAACCGTGTAGAGGAATTGACCAACCGGTTGAGGTATGGCGTCCAGGCGAAGGCAACGCCCTCGGACCGGAAGGTCCAGCCGCCCTTGAGGCACGCTGCGACTCTATGGACTCATGCACCTTCCGCGACCTCTCCCCTGGCTTCCATCGAGTCGTCCAAGGGCATGTATCAGCCTTGGTTTGGCTGAATGGGTTCAACGCTGGCCGGACCACAACAGGTACCCGCGCCGAACTTCCATGTGAACCCACATGCGCGGTGCTCGCGACCGTTACGTCCACCCAAGAGTGCGGCGATACCGGATGGTTAGAGTTTCGACCGCAGCACCAAGTCGACCGCTATCCTGCCATCAGGGAGGTTCAGTGGTCGACCGGAGAACCGTTGCTCATCTCAGGACTCCCCTGTGCGTCGTTAAACGTGGCCTTTGGCAGTCAAAGATGCGAGGATGTTGGCCGTACAGTGAATGACGAAGGGCAAGAACTCGTTAGGCGGGAGTTTCGACTTGCCCCGATCCCTACGGTGATGGTGACCGTTCGGGACGCAGAATCGGCCTTGCCATTGCCCGGCGTTCTTGTCTTTGGTGCCAATCGGGACCGGAGCTATTCGACAACGAATGCGGCCGGCGAGGTGCTGGTCCGAAGCGACCTGCCATGGAACATTCGATTCTCGCTGCCAGGCTGGATGGGAGGGGACCTTCCACCGCACGAAATATCAGGTGACCACGTCAATGTCTATCTTCAACGTGCGAGAGAAATTGACGTGTTTTGCTGGGTAGAAGGCAAGCCATGTACTGGCCGCACGAAGGTTGTGGCCATGCCGCCGCGGAGTGGAGCATATAACTCATGCGCCTGGACGCGCCCCGGAGTGTGGAGCTGCGAGGCGGTAGATGATGCCACGATACTGGCGCAGTTGGATTCTGGCGAAGCCCGGGTCCATGTTCCCCCTGGAGCCTTGCACGTTGAGGTTGACCTTCTGCCGACTCTGGGTCAGGTCTGCTTGTGGTTTGACGAAGCGACCGGGCCATGCGAACTCTCGGTTTCATGGGTAGACCATGCCGAAACAGGTTCGGCCGGCACATCTGACTACGTACGCGGCCGGCCCTTTCAGGTAGGCGCCTCTCCTGGTGCTTCGGCAGATGTGCTCCTGCTGTGTGAAGACGAGGCGTTGTTTGCCAGGGGCCAGGTCGAGGTGAGCGGAGTCACCGAAAAGTGCAATCAGATTGATAGGTTTCAGCCGGTCGCATATGTTTGTGAATCTGACGGGGCCACTTCAGCCGGAGACGAGTGTTGGCTTCGTGCGGATGAGGGACCGCCTCGAACATCCTGGCTGACGGTATGCCCCACAGCAGTGCCGGATGGAGTTCACCGGATATTCTGTGATGGCGAAGATCTGGGAGTCGTTTCCATTGCGCCCGGGGATGACTTGGTCGTGCCTTGAGTCCGGCGCAGAAGGAGCCGCTGCGTTCATGGCGGATTGTGAGAGGACGGCAGGCTCCAGTTAGGCCCCGTCGGGAATCAAGGTGCGCCAATAGTGCAGGGGGAAGTCATTGAAATTTGACACGTCAATGGCTTACGTCGAATCATGTTGATATCCGACGGGGCGTTATGGTAGTGCGCGTCCTCCGAACGACCTGCCCGGCTTCACCTTTGTCTTCAACGGCGAGGAGGTCCGGCCCATGTTCAGCCGGCGCGGCGGCTCCCGCGTCGCCGTGGACGGCCCCTGGGGCGAGGGCACGTCCGCCGCAGTCAAGGCGTACCGCCGCCCGCCCGGGGATCGTGGCGGGGCCTGGTACCTGCGCCTCAACGGGCTGTTCCAGGTCAAGTTCCCCGCCCAGCGCGGCAACCTCAAGGCCGACGTGGTGATCGACCTGACCACCACCGTCCGCCCCGGCCAGCGCGGCTACCCCTTCAACGCCGCCCGGGACAGCCTCCAGGACCGCGCCGCGTGGACCTTCGCCGACCTGGTCGAGGAGGTCGAGAAGGAGTCGGAGTCGGTCGGCGCCTCGGAGGACGACGAGTTCATCGACCCCGAGGGCGACGACGACAGCGAGGGCACCGGCGCCGAGATCGCCGCGCAGATGGCCGACGCCTTCGCCGACGCCGACGTGCGCCGGGCCATCGCCGAGGCGGCCGGGGGCATCCTCGACTTCTACGGGGAGCAGGCCAAGTACGCCGGGGTCGAGGAGCCCGTGGCATCGGCCGCCCCACGCGGCACCAAGGCCGGCCCCGCCGACGAGGATCCGCGGCGGGGCTGGGTGCTGCCCGCTGGCATCGCCGCCGCACGCACCCAGGTCGAGCCGGACATCGAGGCCCCCTCCGACGTGGCTGCCGCCCGGGTGCTGCGCGCCGTGCTCACCGAGGCCGACGAGGCGGGCCGGGCCACCGGCGGCGCGCGGGCCGTCGTCGTCACCGAGGAGGTGGACCAGGCCCTGCGCCGCGCCGAGGTCGGCCAGCAGCTCGACGGCTGGCAGACCTGCGCCGTCGAGGCCGCCATCGAGCGCGCCGCCGAGGCCGCCCTCGCCCCCGGCGGCGGCGGGCTGCTCCAGGCCGTCGCCGTCTCCAAGGCCCACGGCGCCCTGGACGCGCTCACCCCGAGCTGGGCCCAGGCCCTGGATCGCGCCGTCGGGCGCCGCGCCCGCAACCCCTTCGGCCGCTTCGCCGGCCTGTTGTCGATGCTCCAAACCCGCGCCCATTCGCTGCAATCCGCGCCTCGTGATCGCACGCTGCGGCAGCGCGGTCTGCACCA
>DDSR01000422.1 GCA_002343455.1 Deltaproteobacteria bacterium UBA2385
GTTTCCGATTTGCTCACATCAGGTTGCGAGGGTCGACGTCGACGGTCAGGCGCAGGCCCTTGCCCGGAGCGCGCCGAAGCAGGGCCTCGCGCTGGCTCAACCAGCGGCGCAGCAGGCCCCGGTCGCTCGCCCGAATGACCAGCTGGTACCGCCAGCGCCCCATCAGGCGAGCCATCGGCGCCGACACCGGGCCCTGGACCCGGACCGGTCCGCGCGGAGCGTCGCCGCGCAGGGCCTGGGCCAGCTCCCGGGTGGCGGCCAGGGCGGCCGGCGCGTCCGCACCCTCCACCCGCAGCAGCACCAGGGCCGCGAAGGGCGGGTGGCCCAGCAGGCGGCGTTGGAGCATCTCGGAGGCCAGGAAGCCGTCCAAGACGGGTTCGAGCTCGAAGGCGCCGCCGGGAGCGTCGGGCTGGGCCTGCGGGAGGGAGGGCTGGACGAGCTGCTGGAAGACGTGATGCTCCGGCTGCAGGGTCTGCACGAGGACGCGGCCGGCGATGGAGCCCCGGCCGGCTCGCCCCGCCAGCTGGGTCACCAGGGCGTGGACCCGCTCGGCGTTGCGGAAGTCGGGCATGGTCAGCAGGTGGTCGACCCCCACCACGGCGGCGAGCTGGACATCGGGGAAGTCGTGGCCCTTGGCGACCATCTGGGTCCCCACCAGGATCTGCGCCTCGCCGTCGCGGAACCGGTCGAGGATGCGGGCGTGGCTGCCGCGGGCCTGGGTGGTGTCGGCGTCCATGCGCAGGATGCGCGCCTCGGGGAAGGCCTCCAGCAAGGACTCCTCGACCCGGGCGGTGCCGTGGCCGAGCACCTCCACATCTGTGCCGCAGGCGGGACAGGCCGGCTCGTGAGGCTGGTGGTAGCCGCAGTGGTGGCACTGCAGGCGCCCCCCCTGTTGGCGGCCTCCTTGCTGTCGATGCAGGACGAGGCCCACTCCGCAGCTCGGGCAGAGGAAGCTGTGGCCACAGCCGGGGCACTCGACCACCGGGGCGTAGCCCCTCCGGTTGTAGAGCACGATGGCCTTGCCGCCGGCCGAGAGGGTCGTCTCCAGGGCCGAGGTCAGCTCCTGCGAGAGGGGGGAGGTCGGCGGTCGCCCGCGGAGATCGACCAGCTCGATCGCCGGGACGGGGCGAGGGGTGGCCCGCTCGCGGAGGCGGATCAGGGTGTAGCGGCCCTCGGCGGCGTTCTGCCAGGACTCGCCGCTGGGGGTCGCGGTCCCCAGGACCACCGGACAGTCGGCCATGCGCGCCCGCACCACGGCCAGGTCCCGGGCATGGTACCGCACGCCGTCGTCCTGCTTGTAGGAGTCGTCGTGCTCTTCGTCGACGACGATCAAGCCCAGCCGCGTGAAGGGGGCGAAGAGCCCGCTGCGGGCCCCGACCGTGACCGTGGCCTCGCCGGCGCGGATCCGCCGCCACTGGCGATGCCGCTCGGCGGGGCTGAGCCCGCTGTGCAGCACGGCGACCCCGTCGCCGAAGCGGGCCTGGAAGCGATGGGTCAGCTGTGGAGTGAGCGAGATCTCCGGGACGAGGACCAGCACCTGGCGCCCTTGCTGGAGGATCTCCTCGGCGGCGTGCAGGTAGACCTCGGTCTTCCCCGAGCCGGTGACCCCATGCAGCAGGAAGGCTCGGTGCCCCCCGGCCTCGACGATCGCTCGGACGGCCTGCTGCTGGGCGCCGTGCAGAGGGGNNGAGGGGGGGGAGGGGAGGGGGCGGGCAGCGACGCGTCCGCTCGTCCCCGGTCCTCACGATCGGCCCGGACCAGCAGCCCGGCTTCGACCAGCCGGTTGACCGCCTCGCGCGCGCCGCCCCCCTCTCGCCCGACCAGCACCGCGAGGTCGAGCTCGCCTCCGGCCTCCGACAGGGTGCGCAGGACCGAGCTCATCCGGGCGCCGCGAACCGGGGCCGAAGCCGCCTCGGGCCCGCTGAGGCGAACGGTCTGGATCCGACCGGCGTTGCCCTCCTGCTGCTCCTCTTCACGCAGCAGCCCCTCCTTCAGCAGGGCCGCCAGGGCGCGGGCGACGGCCTGCTCCTCGATCTCGCCGTGCAGCCGCCGGGCCAGGCTGCCGGAGCTCAGGCCGGGACGGGCCACCACCTCTCGCAGGACCTGGATCCGCTCGTCCTCGACGATGCGGGGGCGGGCCAGCTCGCGCACCGCCTCGTCCGTCGGGCGCAGCACCCGGCGGCCGTGTCGTTTCAGGCCGGCGGGCAGGGCCGTGGCGATGACCTCGCCCAGGGGAGACAGGTAGTAGCTGGCGATCCAGCGCATGAACGCCAGCTGGCCCTCGTCGAAGGCGGGCTCGACGTCCAGCAGCCGGCTGACCGGTCGAAGCCGCGCCTCGGCGACCGCGGGATCTCCTGGGGCGACGACGTAGCCGGCGACCTGCCGCCCGCCGAAGGGCACCATCACCGCGTGTCCGACGCGGATGTCCAGGGCCGGGGGGACGCTGTAGGTGAAGGTCTCGAAGAGGGGCAGGGCCGGGGCGACCTGGACCCGCGCCTGGGGTGTCGCGATCGGCCTCACCCGGGGTCCTCCTGCCCGGCCAGCAGCGCCGCCAGCTCGGGCCGGCGCCGGGCGAAGTGCAGGTTGGCCTCCAGCCATCCGGGCAGGCTGCCCGCGTCGAAGCGGTGGCCCTCGAAGCAGATCCCCATCACCCGGCCTTGGCCCGCTAGCACCGCTAGGGCGTCGGTGAGCTGGACCTCGTCGTTTCGTCCCCGGGGGGTACGCTCCAGGATGGTGAAGATGTCCGGCGGCAGGATGTAGCGCCCGACAATGGCATGACGGCTGCGCGCCTGGGCGGGCTCTGGTTTCTCGGTCATTTGATCAACCAACATATGCCCCTCTGCAGTCCAGCGCCCGCTGCAGATCCCGTACTGGCTGACCCGCTCGATCGGCACCTCCATCAGGGCCACCGCGGCCATGTCCGGCGGCGTCGCCGCGCCGAGCTGACCGATCGCCGGGACCTCGCTGTCGATCAGGTCGTCGGCCAACAGGACGGCGAAGGGCTCGTCCCCGACGGCCGACTGCGCGCTGAGCACGGCCAGCCCCAGCCCGCGCGCCTCCCGCTGCCGCACGGTGACGACGTCCACCAGCCCGGTGATGCCGCGAACCATCGCCAGCAGATCGGTCTTTCCCTGCTCTTCGAGGTGCCGCTCCAGCTCGGGGTTGGTGTCGAAGTAGTCGGCCAGGGCCTCCTTGCCGTGGGTCGTGACCAGCACGATGCGCTCGATGCCGGCGGCGACGGCCTCGACGACGGCGTACTCGATGCAGGGCCGGTCCAGGATGGGCAGCAGCTCCTTGGGAACAGCCTTGGTGATGGGCAGCCAGCGCGTGCCGAAGCCCGCGACGGGGAGGACGGCGGTGCGCACGGTGCTGGGCACGGGGGATCCGTTGAGCCGATTGGGGAGGGAGCCTTCGCTGGCACGGGCCCCGCCCTGGCATAACGTGCCGGCGCTCTCGCCCCGAAGGGGACGAGGGGGCCAAGGCGGCGGGTTGCCCCTGGTAGTGCCCCGCCATAGGCCGAGCGGTGCGCTTCCTCCTGTCCAGCGGAGCCCTCGTGCCCGGCTTCAGACGCCTCTCCGCCATCCTGCTCCTGCTCGGTGGGCCGGGCCTCTTCGGGGGATCGGGCCTCGCCCTCGCCGCCAACCCCTCGCCCGGGGGGGCCGACACCGTCGCCCAGGGGGGCACGGCGCGGGCCGGCACCCATGGCCTGGGCAGCGTCCTGGCCGCCCCGGCCCTGCTGGGCCTGACCGCGCGCTACCAGATCCAGGCCAGCGGCGAGCTGGGTCCCGACAAGCTCAAGGGCCTCAAGGCCTACGCCATGGACAGCAACACCGGGCTCGTCGCCATGGGCCTGGGCTGGCAGTACCAGCTCTCCGAGCCGATCTCCCACCTGCGGGATCTGCCTGGCTGGATCGAGCCGGGCACCGACCTCAGCAACCCGACCGCCCGCTCCATCCTGGGCGGCGGGCTCAGCGCCGCCCTGGCCGATCGGCGGTTGGGCCTGGGCCTGGGGCTCTCCTGGCACAACCGGGCCACCCGCTTCTCGGACACCGAGAGCTGGTTTCAAGGAAACCTCAGCGTCGCCGGACGCGTGGGCCCGGGCGAGGAGCTGGTGCTCAGCTTCGTCGCCGACAACCTGATCGTCCCATCAAACGTCGAGAGCCCGCTGACCTTCGGGACGGGCATGGCGCTGCGGCCCATCCCCGAGGTGGGGATCAGCGGGCAGGTCGACCTCCTGACCGGGGCCTTCGACCAGCCCGTCGAGCTCGCCTTCGGCATGGGCGCCGAGGGCGTCCTGGCCGAGACCGTCGCCTTGCGCGGCGGCTTTCGGCGCGACGCAGATCGCGACAGCGACTTCGCCACCATGGGCCTCGGCCTGCTCTCCCCCCAGGTCAGCCTGGACTACGCGGCCGAGCTGGTCGTCGGACATGCCGACCAGGCTCCGGCGGGCTGGGAGGACGGCAAGCTGCGCCACCAGCACACCCTCTCCTTGCTGATCCAGCTGTAGCGGCTCGGGGCCGAGCTCAGGCGCCTCGGGCCAGCTGCTCTTCTTTCGCCTCGGCGCGCCCGGACTCCCGCAGCAGGCGGCTGCTGAGCTGCATGGCGTTCTCGATGCTGTGGTCCATGTTGTTGTACCAGAAGAGGCCGGTGCGACCGGCGAGGTGCAGGTTGCTGAAGCCGGCCAGGCCGCGTCGGGCCTGCTCCAGCTGCCCCGGGTAGTCCTTGCGGTAGATCGGGTAGCTGTCCCCCACCCGCTCGACCCGCGCTTCGATCACATTGCGAGGGTCGCGCACCAGCCCGACCTTGCGTAGATCGTCGATCACCCAGTCCATCAAGCGCTCGGCGGAGCGCCAGCGCTCGTCGCCCTCCATGCAGGTCACCTCGCAGCAGTAGCCGGTCATCCCGGGCGGGCAGGTCGCCGGCGAGAAGAAGCGGGGGACGCTGACCCGGTTGATCAACAGGTCCGAGGCGCCGTAGTAGCACCACTGGTAGTCGCGGGGAGCCTCCTCCTTCACGACGACGTTGTAGAGCAACAGGCCCAGGTAGGTCAGGTCCGGCACGGGCAGGCCGAGCTGCTGGCTGGCCAGGGTGATGGGCGCGGTCCAGACCACCGCCGAGGGGTGGAAGCTCTCCTTGCCGGCCCAGACCGTGTGGACCCGGCCGTTGGCGCCCTCCATCCGCGCGCCGGTGCCGGTGAAGATGCGTCCACCCAGGCGCCGGATCTGCGCGGAGACGCTGGCCCAGGCCTCGTGCATCCCGCCGGTCGGGTACAGGAAGTGCTGCGGCTTCTTGTCGAACTGCAGCAGCGTCGACTTCAGCAGCTGGAAGAGGTTCTGCATCTGGGCGTTGTCGTCCAGGATGGCCCGGTTGATGCCCACCTTGGCCCAGTCGCTGTGCGTCTCGCGGGGGTGGATGCCCAGGAACTTGTTGCTGTAGCCCAGGAAGAAGTGCTCGTAGAGGGTGGGGCCGTACTGGCGGAGGATGTAGTCCTCGAAGGAGCCTTCCCCGTACTGGCGGCTGCTGTTGCGGGCCAGGTCGACGAAGGCCTTGCCGGCGATGTCGGGGGGGAGCTGAACCAGGTTCTGCGGCTTGATCGGCCAGCCGTAGTACTTGCCCTTGAAGTAGACCTCGGACTTGCGCGGGAAGAAGGTCCCCCCCTCCGAGAGGACCCGCTCCAGGTAGGACTTCACGTTGGGGTTGCTGGTGTCGAAGCGATGCGGGCCGCAGTCGAAGACGTAGCGGTCCTCGTAGATGTAGCTGCGGGCGAGGCCGCCCACCTGGTCGAGCTTCTCGATGACCACGACCTCGGCGCCGGCTTCGGCCAGGAGGTGAGCGGTGACCAGGCCGGCCACCCCCGCGCCGACGACTACGACGGGACCGTCGAAGATGGACTGAGGGGCGGTGTGAGCGTGTGGGGCCATGAGTTCCTCGGGGGGAGTGTTCTACCATTCTCGCGTGTCCGCGGTCATCCTCTTTGCGAGGGCCCGCGTTAGGCGGCCGGAATGTCCACCCTCCGAAACCCGGCCCTTCACCGTCTCCACCGCCAGAACCTGCTCGACGCCCTGGCCGAGGGGGAAGGTGTCCTGCTCTTCGCCTCGCCCCACCGGGTGCGCAGCAACGACACCGAGTACCGCTATCGGCCGGACAGCGACCTCTGGTACCTCAGCGGCTGGGAGCAGCCCGAAGCGGCCATCCTCCTCCGCAAGGGCGCCGAGCAGCCCTTCGTCATGTTCGTGCAGCCCCGCAACCCCGAGCGCGAGACCTGGGAGGGACGGCGTCCCGGTCCGGAGGGCGCGGTGGCCGACTTCGGCGCGGACGCGGCCTGGCCCTGGACCGAGCTCAGCACCCGCCTCCCGGATCTCCTGATGGGGATGCGCGCCCTGCACTACCCGGTGGCGCAGGACCCGGACATGGACGCGCTGGTCATGGGGGCCATCCGCGGCGGCCGGCGCAAGGCCCGCAAGCACGGCCTGGACATGCCCGACACCTTGATCGACCCGGCGCGGCTGATCCACGAGCTGCGGATCATCAAGTCCGAAGCCGAGCTGGACCTGCTGCGCAAGGCCGCCGAGATCACCTGCGAGGCCCACTCCCGCGCCATGGCGATGACCGCTCCGGGCGTCTTCGAGTACCAGCTCGAAGCGGCCATCGACGGGCACTTCCGGGCTCGAGGCGGCGTCGGTCCCGGCTACAGCACCATCGTCGGCGGCGGCGCCAACGCCACCATCCTGCACTACGTCGAGAACCGCGACGCCCTGCGCGAGGGGGACCTCGTCTGCGTCGACGCCGGCTGCGAGTTCGACTTCTACACCGCCGACGTCACCCGCACCTGGCCCGTCAGCGGCCGCTTCAGCCCGGCCCAGCGCGAGCTCTACGAGCTGGTCCTCCAGGCCGAGCTGGCCTGTATCGATCGGGTCCGGCCGGGCGTCACCCACAAGGAGATCCACGACACCGCGGTCCGGATCCTGACCACCGGCATGGTCCGCCTGGGGCTGCTGGCCTACGACCGCGCCGCCGAAGAGTCGCTGGGCGACAAGCTGGAGCACGGCCTCCCCGAGCCGCTGCCGGCCGACGCCAGCGAGGAGCAGGTGGTCGACCGCCTGATCGAGACCGAGCGCTTCAAGCGGTACTACATGCACGGCACCGGCCACTGGCTGGGAATGGACGTGCACGACGTGGGCGCCTACGTCGAGGACGGCGACAGCCGCCGGACCCGCCCGGGGATGGTCCAGACGATCGAGCCGGGGCTGTACATCCCGCTGGACGACGAGCAGGCGCCCGAGCGTTTCCGCGGCATCGGCATCCGCATCGAAGACGATGTGCTCTGCACCGAGGCGGACCCGATCGTGCTGACCGCGGCGGCGCCCAAGGCGATCGACGAGGTCGAAGCCCTGGTCGGAAGCCTCCGCGGCTAGCTGTGCTAGTTGGTCCCCCTAGCGCCGGTAGGGGAGCTGCCTAGCCCTGGTAGAGGGTCGCCTCGGCCCGCCCGATGCGCGCCGTGAACTCCACCAGCCGCTCGGCCGTGTCGGAGAGCAGGGTCAGCAGGAAGCGCGTGGCCAGCTCGGGGCGACGGCGGCAGAGGTCGGCGACCCCGTCCTTGTGCAGGACCAGCAGCCGGGTCGGGAAGAGGGCGGTCCCGGTGGCGGCGGCGGGGGCCTCGCTGACCAGGGCGAGCTGGCCGAAGTGGGCTCCTGGTCCCAGCTGGGCCAGGGGGATGCCCTGGCGGCTGACCTCCATCGCACCGGAGACGATCACGAACATCTCCTCGCTGAACTCGCCTTCCCGCATCGCGACGTCCCGCTGCATCAGGTCACGGGTCGACAGGAAGGGCGCCAGGAGGCGGAGATCGGCCTCCTCGTAGTCCTTGAACAGGGGGGAGACCGCCAGCGAGCGGATCAGCCCGTCGGGCTGGGAGCGGGCGATGTCGTGGATGCGCAGCAGGATGACCGAGCAGTTGTCGTCGGACCCGTTCTCGATCGCCCGCTGGCAGATGTGGCGGGCGGCGGCGTCGAGGTCCTTCATCCTCCCAGCCTGGCGCAGCTCTTCGTCCGAGATGCAGGCCCACACCCCATCGGTGGCCATCACGTAGACGTCGCCCTCGGCCAGCTCGGCCTCGATGACATCGGCCTCGATCTCGGGGACCGGGCCGAGGCTCTGGTAGAGCAGGGAGCGCTTGGGGCTCTGCCGGTATTCGGCCTCGGTCATATGGCCGCGACGCAGCTGGGCGGCGGCGATGGAGTGGTCGTTGGTCAGGACCGTGACCTCGGCCCCGCGCAATCGAAGCACCCGACAGTCGCCGACATGACCCAGCACCAGGCGGTCCGGGGTCAGGATGGCGGTTGTCAGGGTCGTGCCCATGCGCAGGCCGGCCTCTGCGGCCTGGTCGTAGAGGCGCTGGGCGGTCTCGTTGAAGAGGTTCTCGACCCGATCGAAGAGGGCCCGTCGGTTTCCGGGAGAGGCCTGCCCGTCGACGCGACGCGCCAGCTCGGCGAGGTCGGGAGCGGCCACCACCATGGCCTGGGCCGCGGCGGCGGACATCAACTCGCCCTTCTCCAGGCCTCCCATGCCGTCCGCCAGGGCGAAGACCCCGTGTTCGGGCAGCAGTCGAAGCGAGTCTTCGTTGTTCTCGCGGGCTCCCGTCAGGGAGACCCCAGCCACATCGAA
>DDSR01000339.1 GCA_002343455.1 Deltaproteobacteria bacterium UBA2385
ACGGCGGAGCCGGCGACGGCGGGACCACCGGCGATGGCGGCACCTCCGGCGACGGCGGCACCTCCGGCGACGGCGGCACCTCCGGCGACGGCGGG
Source organism: Deltaproteobacteria bacterium UBA2385 (assembly GCA_002343455.1). Lineage (GTDB taxonomy): Bacteria > Myxococcota_A > UBA796 > UBA796 > UBA2385 > UBA2385. Next base: position 96 of record DDSR01000339.1, read on the forward strand.
GGCACCTCCGGCGACGGCGGGACCACCGGCGATGGCGGCACCTCCGGCGACGGCGGCGCCTCCGGGGACGGTGGGGAAGATGACGCGCCCAAGCTCGACGGCGAGGGAGGCCTGGTGCTCGGCGGTTGCGGCGGATGCAGCGCCATCGGCTCCATGCCCGCAGCGCTCGCCTGGCTCGCCCTGGTTGCCCCCCTGGTCCTGCGTCGCCGTCGAGGCTGAGGAGCTCAGGCTCAGCGCTTCCTCGCGAACCAGGCCTGACCGCGTACGCTCAGCTCCTCTCCGGGGATTCCTGGGTCGACCCGCTCGCTCAGGTCGAGTCGCAGCTCGTTTCCCTCCAGGCTGCCGCGGACCGCCCACAGCCGGGTCGGGACCTCCATGCGCTCCTCATGCCACCACCCGCTCAGGCCCTCGGGGCAGCGCTCGAGCAGCAAGGTGAAGGTCAGGACCGTGTCGCCCCGCTCTTCGTGAGCCGAGAGGCGGTGCCCACGGAAGGCCAGCGCCTCGCAGCCTGCTTGTCGGTGGGTTCGCAGGCGCAGCATCGTGCTGACCGGGTCCACCAGCGCCTCCGCCGGAGCAAAGACCCGACCACGCCAGGAGTCGATCAACACCAGGACTACGGCCTGGGCGGGCCCGCCCTCCGCCGAGCGGACCTCTATGTCCAGGACTGCATCGGGGCGCTCAGCCGGGGTGGGTGCCGCCTGGGCCGCCAAGGACCCGAAGCCCCACAGGATCAACGCTTGCCCTTCGGATCGAAGAAGCGGATCTTTTTGCCGTCGGTCGTCTCGTTGGTGCCCTTCTTCATGATGTGGCTGCGCTCGCTCTCGGCGGCCCGATCGGACTCCGCGCCGATGATCGTGAAGCTCCACTTCTCGGTGTCGTCGCCCAGGTCCTCGACCTCGACGAAGCTGGAGAGCACCGCGTTGTGCGACTCGTCCGAGCGGGTGCCGCCGAAGCGCTGCCAGCAGTTGCCAGGACGGGCGTTGCTGACCGCCACCTCGCGGTATTGACCCGAGAGCTGGAGGTGCCCGGCCAGCCGGTAGTGCTTGTTGTCGGTCAGATCGGGCTTGTAGCCGGCCGAGTAGACGACATCGTGCATGAAGACTGAGCACTTCCAGAAGTCCGACCCCCAGTTGACCCGGTACTCCTTCTCGCCGTCGATCGTCTGGCTGCGCTTCTCGGAGGCGCCCGCCAGGGCCGGGTTTTGCGTGTAGAAGATGCCCTTGTCGCCCGGCGTGCCGTAGCCGACGCCGACGGCGCCGCTGGCCCGCTCGCGCGCGGTGCGCAGCACGGCCAGCTGGGGCCCTTGGGCGATGCCATTGAACAGGGCCGTCGCCCGCGCGAGGTCCCCGTCGGCCTTGTGGCTGCACTGCGAGAAGAGGATCTCGTCGGTCGATGGGATGTAGATCTCCACCCCCGCGTCCAGCCGGGGGACCGGCTGGAGCCCGTGCTCGCTGAGCCCCTCGTCCACGGTGCCGACGTGCTGGTTGAAGGCGACCAGGTGCTTGTCCAGCATCCCGTGGTCCTTGGCCACCTTGGTCCAGGTGGCTGACTCGTAGCCCTGGTTGTCTTCGGCGGTCAAGACGTAGCGCCGCCCCTTGGCGAGAGCGGGCCGGCTGTCCTGTTGCGGCGCGTCGACCGCCTCGGCGCCGCCCTGGGCCTCCCCCGTGTGGGCCGTGGCGGGAGAACGGCTGACCGCCGGGGTACGCGAGTGGCTCAGATCGGGCACGGAGACCTCCAGAGAGGAGCGGCAGTCTACCTGGAAGAGGCGGGTTCGTCGCGCTTGCGTCGAGCCTTGCTGCGGGTCGGCTTGCGGGCGCCGGGGCGCGCGGGCGAGGGCGAGGGCGAGGCGGCCTTGCGCCTCAGCCAGGCCATCGAGCGGCGCACCACCCGGAACTCCTTCAGCGCTACGCTGCCCTCGACCGGCCGGGCGTCGTCGGCGAAGACCCGCCAGCGCACCAGCCCCTCGGGTCCCTCCACCAGGGCGGCGTTGCTGCCGTGCAGGGCGATCCACAGCTGCACCACCTGCAGGTGCTGCCCCGGGAAGAGCGGCGTCGGATGGTAGCGGAAGAAGGTCAGGGCGCCGGGGTCCTGGGAGAGGGTCAGCCCGCCATCGGCCAGCATCCGGGAGCGCACCTCGCCGTTGACCAGGGGGCGGGGAATCACCAGCTCGACCCCGACATGGGTGGCCAGGGTCCGGCCCTCGTTGACCAGCGAGGCGCGAAAGCACAGCTGCGCCTTCGGTCCGCGGGGGTCGGTGTCCAGGTGCTCCGCCTCCCCGAAGGGGTTCAGACGCTCCAGCCGCACCCGCGGGTGCCGGGTCCGCCGCATCACGTCCTCGACGTGGATGTGCCCCATCGGGCGGCTCTTCCCGGCGATGCGCAGGTAGTAGCGGTGGTCGCTGGACTGGTGGGGGGCGTCCTCGGAGGGGTTGATCTCGATCACGTAGACGGCGCTGCCGGGCAGGATCTCCGATCCCTCGGCGCCGGGCACCTCGTAGACGTTGAAGCTGCGCAGGCTGGGGCTGACCGTCCCCGGGATGATGTCCTCCAGCCAGGAGCGCGTGCCCCCCGGCTTCAGATCCATCGGCACCCCCCCGTCGATGCGCCCTTCGTCGTCCAAGCCGATGAAGATGCGGCCCCCGGCGCCGTTGGAGAAGGCGCTGATCTGCTTGGAGAGCATGTGCAGGAAGGCGCCCACCACCTCGCGGTCGCGGGAGAGCCACAGGCTGCCCTTGAACTCCTGGAAGTCGTACTCATGTGCGTCCAGCGCGTGCAGGGCCGCCTCGGTCCAGCGCGGGCTGAGCTCGATGTTCAGCGAGGGGCCTGCGGACTCAGGCATCTTCGGCCCGGCGCTCGGCCAGCACGCAGACCAACACCGCGCGCAGCCCGGCGTCGTCCAGGCCCCGGAGCGCCGCCATCATGGGCTCGGCGCAGTGCTGCAAGCCGCAGCGGGTCAGCTCGGGCAGGCTCAACGGCGTCCGGAGCTGCTCCTGGTGCACCACCTTGAGCGCCTTGACCAGATCCTGCTCCGACACCTCGGTGAGCCCCAGTCCTCGCTTCATCCTCGCCTCCACACCAGGCATTAATGCGTTGTGCGAAGATGCCCCCCGCGCTCGAGGTCCCATGGCGACGCCCTCCACCCAGGCCCCCTCCCTGCCCCGCCAGCTGCTGGTGCACGCCGTCCTGGTCCTGATCAGCCTCGCCACGCTCTACCCGGTGCTCTGGGTGCTGAAGATGGCCCTGACCCCAGGGCAGGCCTTCAGCATGGACCCCAGCCTCATCCCCACCGAGCTCACCCTGCAGAACTTCGCCGACGTCGTCGGCACCCGCGACGCCGCGGGCGGCTGGCTCTTCGGGCGGCAGCTCTTCAACAGCCTCTTCGTCTCGCTAATCACCAGCGTCGTCGGCATCGGCCTCGCCTGCACCGCCGGCTACGGCCTCTCCCGCTGGAACTTCCCCGGCCGGGACGCCGGGATGAGCCTCTTCCTGGTCACCCAGATGTTCCCCGGGGTGGTCATGGCCATCCCCCTCTACATCCTGCTCGACGAGCTGGGCCTGCTCGACTCGCTCACCGGGCTGGCCCTGGTCTACGCCACCACCGCCATCCCCTTCTGCACCTGGAACCTCAAGGGCTACTTCGACACCATCCCGCGCGAGCTGGAAGAGGCCGCCCGCATGGACGGCGCCGACCGCTTGACCATCTTCACCCGCATCGTCCTGCCCCTGGCCCGGCCCGCCCTGGTCGTCACCGGGCTGTTCAGCTTCATGACCGCCTGGAACGAGTTCATCCTGGCCGCCACCTTCATGGGCGACGAGCGCAGCTTCACCCTGCCGGTCGTGCTGCAGGGCTACGTCGGCGACTTCGGGACCGAGTGGGGCCGCTTCGCCGCCGGGGCCATCCTGGTCAGCCTGCCCGTGATGGCGCTGTTCTTCGCCTTGCAGCGCTACCTGGTGGAGGGGCTGACGGCGGGTGGGGTGAAGGGCTAGGGGCCCTCAAAAACTCCAGCCGATCCCCAGGTTGAGGATCACCCCCGGGTACAGCTTCCGACCGGCCCACCAGCCCCGACCGCCGACGGCGCCCTCCAGGGTCAGCGCCGGGGCGAAGGTGTAGCGCCCGCCGACGAAGGCGCCGGCCGACACGCCGTCGTCGCGCTCGTGGGTCCAGCTGGCGTCGCCGGTCACGATCTCGCCGCCGAGAAAGGTGCCGCGGCTCCAGTCGCCGGTGAAGGTGTAGCGATACTGTCCGCCGGCGTGGTGGAATCGCACCACGTCTTCCAGGTTGAAGGCCAGGATGCCGGCCACGCTGGAGCGATCGCTGAGCTTCACGTCCCCCGTCAGCTCTACCTGCGGCAGGCCGAGCTGGGCCGGGGCCACCGTCAGGGCGACGACGGGGCCGCGCTTGCCTGCCATCGCGGGCAAGGAGCCGAGGAGGAGCAGGGAGAGGAGGAAGCTTCGCACGGTGACCTCGCCGGGAGTCCATAGCACCCCCAGGGAGGCTCAGCCGGCGGCCTCGACCTGCAGCCGCACCGGACCGCCCGGCCGCAGGGTGACTCGGGGCATTGGCGCCACCGCAGGCCCCGGGAGAGCCACGAGGCGCCAGCGCTGCGCCACGCCGGCGAGGACGAGCTGGGCCTCCATCATGGCGAAGTGGTTGCCGATACAGACCCGCGGGCCGTCGCCGAAGGGCAGGTAGCAGCCTCGCGGGCGAGCGTCGATCGCCTCCTCGGAGAAGCGCCCCGGGTCGAAGCGCTCGGGATCGGGCCAGAGGTCCGGGCGGCGGTGCAGGCCGTAGATGCTCACCAGGACCGTCACGCCCGCCGGCAGGCTGTGGCCGCCGACCTCCACCGGCTCCAGGCTCTCGCGTCCGACCATGTAGGCGGGCGGGTACAGCCTCATGCTCTCCTCGAAGACCCGGCGAGCCAGGCCCAGCCGGGGGAGGTGCTCCAGGCCGGGGAGGCCGTCCCCCACCACGGACCGGACCTCCTCGGACAGCGCCCGCTGGACCTCGGGGTTGCGCGCCAGCAGGTCGAGGCTCCAGGTCAAGGCGTTGGCGGTGGTCTCGTGGCCCGCGACGAAGAGGGTCATCACCTCGTCGCGCACCTGCTGATCGTCCATGCCTCGCCCGTCGTCCTCGTCCCGGGCGTCCAGGAGCCGCTGGAGGATGTCGTCCTGGTCTCCGGGATCGGCCCGCCGCTGGCGGATGATCTCGAAGACGATCTCGTCGAGCGCCCGCACGGCCCGCTGCATGCGGCGGTTGCGCGGGAGGGGCCAGCTCACCGGCAGGTGCAGCAGGCGGCCGACCTCGCCGGCGATGTAGTCGGTGGCGGCGTGGACGGCGGCGCTGGCGGCCCGGGAGTAGGACCCCGAGGCGGCGCCGAACATGGTCTCGGTGGCGATGGCCAGGGTCAGGCGGGTCATCTCGGCGTGGATGTCGACGCCTCGTCCGGGGACCCAGCCCTCGACCAGCGCCGCGGTGTGCCGGGCCATGGTCGCGGCGTAGGTGCCCAGGTCTCGCCGGCCGAATTTCGGGGCGATCAGGCGCCGCTGGGCCCGGTGGACCTCGCCCTCGCTGGTGATGAGGCCCTCGCCCAGGATCGGGCGGGAGTAGGTCGAGAGCGCCGCGAACTTCTTGAAGCGGCGGGCCTGCCGGACCAGCACGTCGCGGGCGACCTCCGGGTCGGTGACGACGTAGAGGAAGCGGCCCCGCACGGCCGGCGCGCGGGTGAAGCCGCCGCCCTCGTGCCAGGCGCGCAGCAAGAAGCCCAAGCGGTCGCGACGCAGCTCGGGGAGGCAGCCGACCAGGGGCAGGCCGCTCAGGGTCGGGAGGGAATCCGGCATGGGGGGCTCCGAGGGGGAGGAGGGCTTGGCTCAGGCGAAGCTGGCCACGACCCGCTCGGCGATCCACTCGGCGACCGCCGAGATGGTCGAGACGGGGTGGCTGCCGATGGAGGTGGGGATGACGGAGCCATCCGCGACGTAGAGGCCGGGGTGGCCGTGGACCTGCCCGTCGACTCCGACCACGCCGCGCTGCGGATCCGAGGACAGGGCGCAGCCGCCCAGGTTGTGAACGGTGAGGGTGCGCTGGAAGGGGCCCCAGGTGGGAAAGTCGGCGTAGCTGCCCCCGTAGGCCTGGGCCAGGGCCTGCATGGCCTCGCGCTGGCGGAGGATCAGCGCCCGGTTCTCGCGGGCATAGTCCCAGACCATGTCCAGCTTCCCGCGGCGCAGCAGCAGGCGTCCGCCGGCGTTGTCCCGGCCGATGGCGAAGACGGTGGTCATCCGCTCGGCCGCGCCCGCGCCGGGCATGGTCCGCGCGAGCGGTCGAGCCAGCAGGCCGGAGCGCAGGCCGGCGGAGAGCAGGCCCGGCAGGCGCCTCCACAGGGGCGGGCCCAGCGGACCGAGGCGACGCGCCGGGGGCTGGCCGTGGCTGGCCAGGACCTCCATCACCGCCTGGTTGAAGGTGGGCGTGGCGACCACGAAGCCCTGACCCTCGTCGTCCTCGTGCCACATGATCGAGGTTACGTCGGGCCCCCTCCAGGGCTCCAGCGGCAGGGTCACGTTCTGGATGTTGCCCAGGAAGTCTCCGTTGCCCGAGTAGCCGCGCCCCAGGTCGGCCGGGAGCTTGGGCAGGGAGCGGACCAGGTCCCGGCTGCGGAGCAGGAGCTCGTTGCTGCCCAAGGTGCCCGCGGCGACGACGACCCGACGTCCGACGACCACCTTGTCCTGGCGCGCGTCGAGGTCGCGGTAGTGCACCTCCCAGCCGCCGCCCGGGGCGGCCGCGAGGTGGCTGACCTGGCACCCGGCCCGCACCCTAGCCCCCATCGCCTCGGCACGGGCGAGGTGGGTGAGGTCCAGGGAGCTCTTGGCGCCATGGGTGCAGCCGTACTCGCACTCCGCGCACAGCTGGCAGGGACGGCGCCCCTCCCCAGGACCCTGAACGCGATCCCAGCCGATGGCCATCGGCGGGTCCTCTGTGCGCCGGCCCAGGGCCTTGCCGGCGAGGTGGAAGGCGTCCCGCTTGGGCACCTGGATCCCGGCGGGGAGCGGCGCGACCCCCAGGTCGGCGGCCACGCGGTCGTAGTAGGGCCCCAGGCTGTCCAGGGTGAAGGGGGCCGGCCATCGCGGGTCCTCGAAGACCTTGGCCTGCGGCCGGTAGTGGATCCCCGCGTAGACCAACGAGCCGCCGCCGACCCCAGCGGCGGTGGCCGTGGCGATGCCGGACAGGAAGCGCAGGTCGAAGAGGCCGCGCCCTCCCCGCTCGGGGCGGCGCCAGAGCAGCGCGTCGGTGTCCCGGACGTCCCGGGGGAAGTCCTGGGGGCGGTAGCGGCGGCCGCGCTCCAGGACGAGGACCTCGTGACCGGCCTCGGCCAGCCGCAAGGCCGCGATGGCCCCGCCGAAGCCGGAGCCGATGACGACCGCGTCGTGGGTGGTGCTCACAGCGTGCTCTCCAGGTGCTCGACGATGTGGGGGTAGACGTCCCGCGCGGCGCGCTCGCCGAAGATGCAGTCGATGTGGCCGTAGTCGGGGATCACCACCCGGGAGTACAGGCCGGGATCGTTGTGGCGGCGCAGCCAGGACAGCGTGCGGGCGCTCCCGGAGGGGTCGAAGCAGGCGTTCTCGGCGCCGTGGATCATCCGCAGGGGCAGGGCCAGCCGGTGGACGTGCGGCATGTAGAGATCCCGCCCCTGGGCGTCGACCAGCTGGCCGGCGCGCACGATCCGGGCGAGGTGCCGGAAGGCGGTCACGTTGGCCAGGCCGAAGAGCTCGTGCAGCGTGTCGTGGGTGGCCACCGAGAGCTGGTCGTGCTCATAGAGCAGGGAGTACATGAAGGTGATGCGCTTGCAGCAGGCGCTCTTGCAGCGCTCCTCCTCCTCCACCGGGTACATGGAGAGCGCCCGATCGTAGACCCGCGCCCACCAGCGGGCGTCGGCGTCGGTGTAGGCCGACAGGCCATCGACCCCCAGCGCGTCGAGGGCGCCGGGCAGGTGCAGGCCGGACTTCAGTCGGACCTGCGGCGCGCCGACGACGTGGGGCGTCGCCTGCGAGCTGACGACCGAACGAACCCCCCGCAGCGCGCCGGAGAGCATCGACATGTAGAAGACCGTGGCGCCGAAGCAGTGCACCACGAGCTGAACGCTCTCGGCCCCCGTGAGGCTGCGCACCCGGTCCACCGCCTCGGGCAGATCGACCGCCGCGATGACGTCGGCGGCAGCCTGGAGGTGGGCGGCCCCGGGCTCGATGCTGGACCGGTAGTCCAGCAGCCAGACGTCGAAGCCTCGGGCGACCAGGTACTCGACCAGGTTGGTGTCGATCGTGTCGACGGTGAAGATGCGGCTGGACACCCCCAGGCCGTGGACGAGCATCACGGGGCCCTTGTCGCCGCCGCGGTAGCGGGTCAGCACCAGGGGGGTGCCATCGCTGGCCCGCAGGTAGTGGACCTCGGGTGGGTCGGTGCGGAGCGGGCGACGCTTGCGCGGGGCCGCCTCCGGCTCGAAGACCGTGGGTCGGGCAAAGATGTCGCCATAGGTCTCCCACAGCGAGCCGACGAAGAAGCGCCCGAAGCGAGCCCGGGCGAGCAGCCCCTGGCGGATCGAGCGGGTGCCGGTCGCCTTGATGGTCCGGACCTGGCGGCTGAAGTCGGCCAGCCCGATGCGCAGCTGCCCGCGGGCGACCATGAGGCCGCGCTCGTCGCTGAGGTCGACGTGCAGCGTCGTGGTGTCGGCCCAGAGCTCGGCGATCCCGTCGTCGCGGACGAACTTCACGCCCCGCAGGTGCCAGACCCGACCGTCGGGGGCTACCATGCGCAGCGTGTAGACCATGTTGCGGGTGTCCCGGCGCTCAGGATCCTCGGAGAGGAGCTGGAAGCGCCCGTCGCGCACCTGCAGCGGGTCCGGACAGAGGGCGGGGGCCTGCACCGTCCCGACCAGGCGCATCGTCCGCAAGGGGTCGGCGAGGGTGCCCTCGAGATCGTCGCTCTGCACGGTCAGGACGAAGGAGAGCTCGTGACCCAGGGCCTCTCCGGTGCGCGAGGCGGTCGCGTGGTCCAGGGCCTCGGCCCCATCCGCCGAGAGGGTCACGAAGCCGGCCATACGCTCCGTGAAACGAATGCCCACCGCGGGAGGCGGCGGACGCCGACGGGGAGGTCGGGGCCGATGGTGCAGATCGTAGTCGATCGTCCAGCCGCGATCGGCCGCCAACAGGGCGACGCTGCGCTCGGCGAGGCCCGTGATGGTCAGGAGGGGGTTGACCCCCAGCGGGGTCGGCATCACGCTGCCGTCGGCCACGTAGAGCCCCGGGTGTACCTCCGCGCCCTCGGTCCCGGCGTAGACCCGGCCCTTGTGATCGGTGACCCCGGACCGGGCGTCCTCGCCCATCCCGCAGCCCCCCAGGGGGTGGACGGAGATCAGCCCCGCGCGCACCTGGTTGCTCCACTGCGGGTTCGGCACGTAGGTGCCGCCCAGGGCCGCGGTGGCCGCGGTCATCTGCTCGTTGAGCACCCGCACGCCGCGCTCCCCGGCCGCCTCGGGCCAGTCGATGCGCAGGGCGCCGACCTCGTCCAGGTGGAGCTTCCCGGCCCCCGAGTCGTGGGCCATGCCCAGGAAGGTCAGCGTGTGGGCCATGGCCCCCTGCCGGGCCCCGTCGGGCAACCTCGACCGCAGCTCCCGCTTGCGCTCCGCCAGGCCGTCCCGCACCCCCGCGTCCGTGTCGACGCCCCAGCGGGCGGCCGCGGCGCGGAAGGCCGAGGGGTAGATCGCGTCGATGGCGCCGGGCAGGGCTCCTTCTTGCAGCAGCCACTGCTGCTCGATCCCGCGGGCGTCGGTCCGGCCGTCGATCATCCCCGTGATGCAGGGGCCGACGGGCTGCCGCCGGTCGGGTTGCGCCGCCCCCGCGCCGACCCCGTCGACCCGATGGTCGCAGTTGTAGCCGAAGCCCAGCACGTCGGCGTTCCCGCTGAAGCCTCCGCCCAGCCGGTCCGAGAGGGGCAGCCCTCGCGCCCGGGACCGCAGCAGGATGCCCGTCGAGCCCAGCGTGCCCGCGGCGAGCACGACCACCTCGGCCAGCAGCACCACCGTCTCGGCGCCTTCGAAGCGCTCCCTCCCGGCCTCCACCAGCTCGCAGCAGACGGCCCACAGGCCGNNCCGCCGCTCGATGTGCGAGACCGAGATCTCGGTGTAGATCTCGGCGCCGTGGTTCCAGGCGTCGGGCAGGTAGGTGGTGGCGACCGTGTTCTTGGCCCCGTGGTTGCAGCCCGTCACGCAGTCCCCGCACAGGTTGCAGGGCGCGCGGCGCACACCGAAGGGGTTGACGTGGTCGTCGAAGGAGATGTTGACCGGCACCCGCACGAAGGGCTCGCCCATGGCCTTGGCGGCGCGACGGAGGGCCTCGTGCTTGGGCAGCCGGGGCCAGTCCTGGGGGTAGGTCCGGGGCTGCAGCACCGCCCGGGCTCGCTCGATCCCCTTCTGGAGCCCGCCCAGGTCGTCGCGCAGCGCCTGGGGCCAGCGGGCATCGGCGAAGACCTCGGGCCGGGCCTCCAGGGCGACCCCGGCGTTGATCAGGGAGGTCCCCCCGAGGCCACAGCCGCGCAGCACCGAGACGTCCCCCTCGACCAGGAAGTCGAAGAGCGCCAGTCGCGAGCCCACCCGTCCCCCGGGCACGGCCGGGGCGTGCACCTGGCTCTCGCCGACGGCCTCCACCTCGTTGTCCGGAAAGTCGCCCGGCTGGAACTCCCGTCCGCGCTCCAGGACACAGACCTGCCGACCGGCGCGCGCGAGGCGAGAGGCCGCGACCCCACCGCCGTAGCCGCTGCCCACCACGACGACCTCGTAGCGGTCCTTGAGCTCGCCCAAGGGGGATGAGAGGCGGGAGCGCAGGGTCGTGGAGAGGGGGGGCAGCGGGTTCATGAGACCTCCTCGGTGATGGCGAAGAGGTAGCGCAGGTCCTGCCGCCTCAGGGCCCCCGGGAGGTCCAAGTCAGACAGAGGTCAGACGGCGGCAGGTCCAGGTCAGACTGGTGCATGATGCCCTCCGTGAGCCCCCCTCCGCCGACGCCCAGACCACCCACTCCCCGGCTGCTGCTGCTGGTCCTCTCGCTCTACCTGGGCGCGGGCCTGCCAATGGGGGTAGTGGCCGAGCTGATCCCGGTCTGGCTGCACCAGCAGGGCAGCAGCCTGCAGACCATCGGCCTGGCCAGCCTGATCAGCCTGCCCTGGAGCCTGAAGGCGCTCTGGGCGCCCCTGGTCGACCGCACCGGCCACGCCAGACGCTGGGCCTTCGCCGCCCTGTTCGGCGTCGCCAGCGCCACCATCCTGGTCCCGCACCTGGGCCTCAGCCCGGCCCTCTGGCTGGTGCTGCTGGGGCTGACGACCGCGAGCGCCACCTACGATCTGGCCGTCGACGGCTGGGCGGCCAGCACGGTCCCCCGCGAGCACCAGGGTCGGGTCAACGGGCTGCGGGTGGCCGCCTACCGGGCGGCGATGATCGCGGCGGGCGGCGGCGCCGTGGCCCTGGGAGGCTTGCTGCCCTGGACCCAGGTCTTCGCCATCGTGGGGGTCCTGGCCCTGCTGCTGCTGATCCCGCTGCCCTTCGCCCCCGCCGCGCCCCGGAGCCAGGAGCCTCCCGCCGGCGGCTGGCTGGCAGCGCTCGTAGATTGGTTTCGTGGCCAAGGAATTCTGAACAGCCTGGGCGTCATCGTCTTCATCCTGCTCTTCAAGCTGGGCGACGCCTCGCTGGGCCCGATGGTCAAGCCCTTCTGGCTGGAGAGGGGTTTCTCGGTCGAAGAGCTCGGCCTCGTCAGCATCACCCTGGGCACCGCCCTTACAATGCTAGGGGCGCTCGTCGGTGGCGAGCTGACCAGCCGGATGGGGCTCTTCCGCAGCCTATGGGTGCTAGGCGGGGTTCAGGCCCTCAGCAACCTCGGCTACCTGGGGGCCGCCGTGTGGACCTCGCGGCCCGCCGTCTGGGCGGCCAGCATGACCGAGAGCTTCACCGGCGGCCTGGGCACGGCCTCCTTCCTGGCGGTGCTGATGGCCCTGACCGGGGGAGCTCAGGCGACCACCCGCTTCGCCCTGTTGACCGCCCTGATGGGCCTGACCCGCACGCTGAGCGGCGCGGTCAGCGGCTACGGCGCCAGCGCGATGGGCTTTCCCGGCTGGTTCGCCTTCAGCTTCCTGCTGGCCCTGCCGGCCTTCGCCTTCCTGCCCGCCATCCGGCGACGTCTGGGCTGAGCTGCCTGCCTAGCAGCGTTCGGGTGGCCGTGATCGTCTCTGGCCCGGTGCCGCAGCAGCTCCCGACGATGCGGGCCCCCGCCTCGACCCACTGCCTGGCCAGCTCGGCGTAGGCAGCCCCTGCCAGCGAGGGATCCGCCTCCCAGCCGAGCCCCTCCCTCGGGTGACCGGCGTTGGCGTAGACCCCCACCGGCAGCTCCGGGACCGCCTCTCGCAAGGGGAGAAGCCACTCCAGGGCCCGACGGGCTGGCAGGCAGTTGACCAGCACCGCCTCCACGCCCATTTCAGCCGCCTGGACCGCCGCGCGTGCGACCTCGGCTGGGCCGAGCAGGTCGCCCTCGGGGCCTGGAGTGAGCGCCAGCCAGGTCGGAAGACCGGTGGCCAGGGCCTGCTCCACGGCGCTCAGCGCCTCGCCGATGTGGGGGAAGGTCTCGACCAGCAGCAGGTCGACGCCCTCCTCGGCCAGGGCCTGGGCGACCTGGGCGTGCTCGGGGCCCGGCTCCGGCGGGGAGAGCCAGGGCGAGTAGCAGTCGAGCAGCGGGGCCATGCTGCCGGCGACGACCTGGCCGGGCAGGCAGCCCTGCCGGGCGAGGCCCACCGCCTGGCGGAGGAGCGAGCGCCACTCCTGAGGGAAGTGTCGGGGCTGGGTGCGGAAGGTGTTGGCCGTGTGCACACAGGCGCCGGCCTGGGCGTAGGCGCGGTGGATCTCCCGGATGGCCGCGGGGGAGGAGGCGATGGCCCCGGCAGACCAGCCGGGGGGCGGGGTGGCGATGCCCATGCGGTTCAGCATCGTGCCGACCGGGCCGTCGAGGAGGAGGACGCTCATGCCGATGAAATAGCTTCCTGCTTCGATAGCAGCACAGGTTAGTCGGCTGACTTCGGAGGTCTGCCATGATCAGCAAGCTCGTTCGCGCCCCCCTACGCCTGGCCAAGACCCTGGTGCGCTTCGTCACCGGGTCCAAGGCGCCCAAGTCCAGCGGTGGGCCCAGCTACACCCCGGCCGCCGGCGGCCTGAAGCGCCCGGACGAGGCGGTGTCCCGCGGCCCCTATGCCCGCGCCGAAGACGACGACGGGGGTGGGCACGACCACGATCACGGCCACAGCCACGATC
>DDSR01000087.1 GCA_002343455.1 Deltaproteobacteria bacterium UBA2385
GTCGATGTCGATCATCAGCAGCGAGAGCGGTTCGCCCAGATCCCTGGCCGCCCGCACCGCCTCGACCAGCGCCTCGTCCTGGTCCGGCGGGACGACCGTCCCCCCCTCGCCCACCAGGGCCGCGCACTCGCCGACCTCGCTGGCCACCACCGGCACGCCCTGGGCCCGGTAGTCGAGGATCTTCAGCGGACAGAACCAGGGCGGCGCCGACTCCGGGTAGGGCGCGAGACCCACATCCAGCGCCGCGACGGCGTCCCAGAGCGCCGGCCCGGAGAGGTGACCGGTCCAGATCAGGTCCTGGGGCAGCGACTCGCCCTCGGCCAGGAAGGAGGCCGGATCGCGCTGCTCTCCGAGGAGGACGAGGCGAGCGCCAGTAGCCCGCGCGACCCGGGCCAGCCGCCCGACGCCGTGCCAGGGCTTCATCGAGCCGACGAAGCCGATGGCGGGCTCGTCGCCGCCCAGGCCCAGGGTCGCCCGGCCCCGGGAGCGGTCTCCGGGCCGGGCATCGGTGCCGTTCTGTACGACGACGACCTTGCGGCAGCCGTGCTCGCGCACCATCCAGTCGCGCAGCCACTGGCTGACGGTGACGACGACGGGGGCGGCGCGCAGCACATCGCCCTCCCAGCGGCGGGCGAGCTCGGGCTTTCGCACGCGCTCGAAGCGCTGCCGCTCCAGCAGGGCCGGGGCGTTGACCTCCAGGACCCAGGGCACCCCGAGGGCGTCGCCGACCCGCCAGGCGGCGTCCGAGAACAGAGAGTGGCGCTCGACGACCAGCTCGGGGGGCGGGTTGACCCGGGCGTGCTTGATGACGTTCCAGGAGGCCCGGCGCGAGGCCCGCACCTCGCGCAGCTCGCGCCAGCCGTCCAGCCAGGAGGGCCAGCCGGGCACGCCCGTCTCGACCACCTCGGGCAGCTCCTCGCCGAAGCTGCCGCGGTGGTCGGTCTTCCGGGCGGCCACCACCCGGACCTCGTGCCGCCGCCGCAGCCCCCCGACCAGCCCGCGCACATGGGCGCTGGCGCCGCTGGGCCCCTGGACGGGGACGCCCGGGGCGGCGACGAGGTAGGTGATCCGCACCCTCAGTCCCCCACCGGCTCGCAGTCGTGCTCGCCCTGGGGGGCCTCGGCGGCCTCGCTGCTCGGCAGGAAGGCGGCCAGCTCGGCCTTGACCATGGCGCTGCCCGGGTCGCGGGCGAGGTTCGTCCACTCGTTCGGGTCGGACTGGTGATCGTACAGCTCCTCGGACCCGTCGGCGTAGTGGATGTAGCGCCAGCGCTCGCTGCGCAGGGCGTGGTTGCCGCGGCCGTGGGTGGTCAGGACCGGTCGGTCCCAGCTGGCCTGCGGGTCGGTCAGCAGGGGACGCAGGCTGCGTCCGTCCATGGCCTCGGGGATGTCGATGCCGCACAGATCCAGCAGGGTCGGCGCGATGTCCAGCAGGCCCACCGGCCGCGAACAGACGGCCCCCTTCTCGGTCAGGCCGGGCACCTTCAGCACCAGGGGGACCCGCGTACACTCCTCCCACAAGGCGAACTTCTTCCAGTGGAACTTGGTCCCCAGCGACCAGCCGTGGTCGGACCAGACCACCACGATGGTCTTGCGGGCCCGCCCCTGGTCGATCAGGGCGTCGATCACCCGGCCCAGCATGGCGTCGGCGAAGGCGACGGCGGCGAGGTAGGCCTGGACGGCCTCCTTCCACTGGTCGGACTTGACGATCTTCTGGTGGTCGGCGAGGCGGGCCATGCGCTTGCCCGCCTCGGGGACGTCGTCGAGGTCGTCCTCGCGCACGGCGGGGAGCTGCACCGAGTCCAGGGGGAACATCTCGAAGTACTTCTTGGGCACGAACCAGGGCAGGTGCGGCCGGAAGAAGCCGCAGCCGATGAAGACGGGCTGCTGGTCCTCCTTCTTGAGCCACTTGATCACCTGGTCGGCGACCCGGTCGTCGCTGGTGGCCCCGTCCCGGCCGGACCGGCCCGCGCCCCAGTCGAAGGAGCCGGCCCCCGAGATGCCGTTGAGGGGCCGCTTGCCGTCCGAGGGGAAGGCCCGCCCGGCGCCCTTGGGCATGCCGCAGCCGCCCTCGGGCTCGTGCTCGTCCCAGGAGGCGGGGTCGCCCGCGTGGAAGATCTTGCCGCAGCCCAACGCCTTGTAGCCGGCCCCGCGGAAGAGCTGGGGCAGGGTCTTGACCGAGGGCATGGCCCCGCGGAAGGGCTGCTGGTTGTCGTAGAGGCCGCTGCGCGTGGGGTGCCGGCCGGTCAGGACCGCGCCGCGCGAGGGGTTGCAGGCCGGCGCGGCGCAGTGGGCGTTGTCGAAGGAGAGGCCCTTCTGCGCGAGGCGATCCAGGTTCGGCGTCCTCGCCTGGGGGTGCCCGCCCAGGATGCCCGCCCAGTCGTTGAGGTCGTCGATGCTGATGAAGAGCACATCGGGGCGCTCGCCCGCGGCGAGGCCGTGCGGGGAGAGGCCCACGAGAGAGCTGGCGGCGAGGCCCTGGAGGAGGCGGCGGCGGTGGAGCGTGGTCGGCATCAGGGCAGCGTAGCGCGCCCCGAAGGCTCCGACCTGCGGACCAGCCGATAGCCCGCCCAGGCCCCTGGCAGCGCCCCCAGCCCGCAGAGGGCCGATCCGGCGCTCAGGCCCAGGAAGACGCCCCACAGATCCCGCCCTCGCTCCGAGGAGGGGTTCACCTCGGCCAGGGCCTCGCCCAGCTCCTCCTTCCACTGGACGGAGACCGAGGGGGCCTGCGCCAGCTCTCGCGAGAGCTCCGCCTCACGGCGCTGCGCGTGGGTGACCCCCAGGACATGCCCCAGGGCGATCGCCGGGAAGAGGAAGCCGCGCACCCCCGCCGAGGGGAAGAGCTCGACCAGCGCCCCGAAGACATAGGTCGAGTAGGCCGGGTACAGGATGCGCAGGGCCCGCAGCTCGTCCTCGTGCATGCCGCGCTGGCGCATGAACTCGATCGCGTACAGGCTGGCGAGGTACTCCTGGTAGAGCGCCACCCCGGGGATGTAGCGGGTGAGCGCGTACAGTCCGGGCAGGCTGCGGCGCCGGAAGTCCAGGGCGTGCCCCGTCTCGTGCAGGGCGATGCCCATATGGCTGGAGAAGAGGTGGACGGTGTCCGACCAGGGGTTGTAATGATCCCCGCCGAAGAGGCGCCCGACCGAGAGGGTCGTCGCCAGCCAGGTCGGCAACCCGAAGCCCAGCCGCAGCAGCAGGTTGACCCGACCGTTCATCAGCAGCCGCCGCAGATCGTCCAGCGGATTGTACTCGTTGAGCCGGATGTGCAGGCCGTCCAGACCGTGGTGGTCGACGAACCGGTGCAGGGCCTGGACCACCCGCGGATCGGGCTCGTGATCCTCGAAGCGGGTGTTGAGGAAGACCAGCTTGTTCGCGTAGGAGAAGATTCGGCCCAGGGTGTCGACGAAGGGCAGGCGCTGGCCCTGGCTGATCGAGGCTCCCACCGCCTACTCCGCAGCCGCCGCGCTGCGCCCCGCCACCCGGCCGGTCAGGTAGCAGGCGGTGACCGAGCCCCCGAAGCCCTGGCCGGTCGCCGGTGTGCCGAGCATCCCGGCGGCCTCTCCCGCCGCGTACAGACCGGGGATGACCGCCCCGTCGGCGTCGAGCACCCGGGCCTGCTCGTCCAGGCGGGCCCCGCCGAAGCTCTTGGCCGAGCCCGCGGCCAGCTCGACGAAGACCAGCGGGTAGAGCACCGTCCGCAAGGCGGTCCCCTGCTTGCCGAAGTCGCTGTCCACCCCCGTGGCGGCCAGCTCGCCGTAGCGGTTCAGGGTGGCCTGCAGTCCGTCCGCGTCGATCGGCGTCAGGGTCCGCACCCCGTCGATGTCCGTCGCCCGCACGGCCCCCCCCAGGCGCATCAGCTCGGAGGGCGTCAGGGTGGTGCCATCGCCCAGGCCGAAGGAGTCGGCCATCGAGGTCAAGGCCAGGGCGTTGAAGTCGCTCTCGGCGAAGACGGCGAAGAGGCGCTTGTCGGGCGCCTCCGCCAGCAGGTCGACCTGCGAGAAGAGCAGGACCTGCGACTCGTCGCCCACCCGGTTGCCCTCCAGGTCGGCGATCACGCTGAACATCAGCTGCCCCAGCAGCACCCCCTCCTCGCCCAGGCCCGTGCGCGGGTCGTAGGTCCCGTTCAGGTACAAACCGTGGTTCTCCATGTTCTGGAAGTCCGCGCCGGCCTCCTCCAGCAGGGCGTGTCCCCCCCCGTCGCTGCTGGGCTTGGCCTCGTAGACCAGCAAGGCGCCCTCCAGCTCGGGCCGGGCGTCGCGGACCCGGTCGAAGTCGCGGGCGAAGCCGCCGGTGGCGATCACGGTGGAGCGGGCGATGACCTCCAGATCCTCCCCGGTGTTGAGGTCGCGAACAAAGGCGCCCGCCACCCGGGAGGGATCCTCCGGGTCGAAGCGCAGCGCGGTCGCCTCGGTGGAGGTCCAGACCAGGTCCCCGACCGCCAGGACCAGGCCCTCGACCGGCCCCAGCGTGCCAAATCCGATCGAATGGACCCGCCGGGTCTGGCCCGCGGAGGTGTCGTTCATCATGCCCTCGAAGGTCCCGCCCAGCTCGTCGACCAGCCAGTGCAGCACATCGTCGGAGTCGTTGGCCAGGGCCTGCACCCAGGGATCGGTGGCGCTGCCTCCGTTCGAGATGGCCGGCCACTCCATCATCAGCTGGTCGGCGTTGTCGACCACCCCGGCCTCGTCCTGGAAGCGGGTCCCGACGCCGATCAGGTGGCGGGCGTAGTGCCCCGCGCCGCCCGGCTTCTCGTCCCGCTCGACCACCAGCACGCGGGCGCCGGCCTGGTCCGCCTCCCAGGCCGCCGAGAGCCCCGCCGGGCCGGAGCCGATGACCAGCACATCGACCTCCAGCGGACCCGCGGTCGTGCCTCCCCCGTCGGTCTGGGTCTCGCCGCCATCTGTTTCGGAGGCGCTGTCGCCCCCCTTGGACGAACCGGCGCAGGAGAGGGCGAGCAGGAGGGGGATCATGCCCCGATGGTGCCCTCAAAAGGGCGCATCGTCAATCGGGCGCTCAAGCGGGCTTTCGGATCGTCAGGCTGGCGAAGAAGCGGCTGACCTGCTGCTCCTCGACCGAGGCAGCGCCGGGCGGGGTGCCGAGCGAGGAGAAGGGCACCTCGGGCTCCCAGAGCGTCAGCAGCCGGAAGGCGGCGGCCACCGGCGGGGCGGCGGGCTCGCGGGGATCCAGGCGCTTGCCGATCACCACCGCGAAGCCGCCGGGCGCCGTGATCCGCACCAGCTCGGCCAGCACCCGCGCGGGATCCTGGAAGCGGCCCAGGCCACCCAGGTGGAAGACCCGGTCGAAGCTGCCGTCGGCGAAGGGCAGGCGGTGGGCGTCGGCCAGCAGCAGCCGGGCCTGCTCGCGGAAGGGGTGCGAGGCCCAGCGCTCGCGGCAGCGGCGCAGCAGCACCTCGCTCAGGTCCAGGCCCCAGAGCTCGGTCTCGGCGGGGAGGGCCTTCACCAGCCAGGGCAGGTTGCCGCCCTCGCCCACCCCGACCTCCAGCACCCGCGCGCCGGGACCCAGGTGGTCCAGGTGCAAAGCCTCGCGGGTCGCCTGCTGCAAGGCCCCCTCGCTGCCGCCGCCTTGCAGCAGGGGCAGGGCGAGGCGCAGAAGAGGCCGGTGCGCCCGCGGCAGCCGGTCGTGGATGTGGCGCATCCGCAGATCGACCGCCCCGACCTCGGCCTCGCGGCAGAGCTGGGGCAGGCCGTCGACCACCGGCCAGACCTGGCTGCCGTCCGAGGATGTCAGGCTGCCGTCGGCCAGCATCAGCTCCAGGTTGGTCCCCTGCCAGCGCAGGGGCGAGCCCGTGGTGGGGCAGCGCAGCAGGGCGGTGTCGGCGATCCTCATGGCTGCTCCCGCTCAGTCGCCCTGACCGGCTTTCTCGCTGAGGTGCACCCGCTTGCCGGCCACCTCCTTCCACTCGTCGGCGTCCGGCAAGGGGTCCTTGCGGGCCGAGAGCACCGGCCACTGCTCGGCGAGGCGGGCGTTGAGGCCGATGTACTCCTGCCACTCGGCGGGCACGTCCTCGTCCAGGTAGATCGCCTTGGCGGGGCACTCCGGCACGCAGGCCCCGCAGTCGATGCACTCGATCGGGTCGATGACGAGCATGTTCTCGCCCTCGTGGAAGCAGTCCACGGGGCAGACGGCCACGCAGTCGGTGTACTTGCACTTGATGCANNCGGTGTACTTGCACTTGACGCAGGGTTCGGCGACGACGAAGGGCATCGGGAGGCTCCGAAGGAGGGGGGCGCAGTCTACCCGAGTGTCAGCGCTTGGGATCCGGGTCGGTCTGGTCCCAGCCCTCGTTCTCGCCTTGCAGGTACCAGGCGTCGTCCCCGGCGGTGCCGTCCTGCGCGGGCCGGGCCAGCGGGTCGACGCTGGTGTCGCCTCCGGGCCGGTACTCGACCGAGGGCGCGGCGGCATCGGCGGCGCGGTCCTCGGCCGTCTGGTGCAGCGGGGCGCGGGCCCGCAGATGGGGCTGGGGCTCCCCGGGGTGGGCGGCCTCCTCACGCACCAGCCGGGCGGCCTCGGCCC
>DDSR01000338.1 GCA_002343455.1 Deltaproteobacteria bacterium UBA2385
CGTCTCCCGAGGTCCCTCCCCCGTCGCCCCCACCATCGCCGGTGGCGCCGCCATCGCCGGTGGCCCCGCCGTCGCCGGTCCCCCCGTCCGTGTCCCCGCCGTCGCCGGCCCCCCCGTCCGTGGCCCCGCCATCGCCCCCGGTGTCGCTGCAGCCCTCGTCCGAGACGTCGTCGCCCGAGATGCAAAGGCGCATGATCCAGTCGCCCGACAGCCCGTAGAGGTAGCTGGGGAGCCAGCTGCCGCTGGAGTACAGGAAGTTGCGGCTGTTGTTGATCGTTCCGTCGACGTCGCGGGCGATCGCCGGGTAGCCGCTGTGCTCGTCAAAGCAGACCGAGACGCCGACGTTGCCGCTGCTGACCATCGACAGCCCCAGCTTCAGGTCGGCCACCGTCACCTCGTTCCAGGCGCCGCTTGAGCCGGTGACGTAGATGCCCTCGGCCCCCAGGTAGGTGGCGCCCGAGAAGGTCTCCGCCGGCAGGCTGTAGAAGGCGATGGTGAAGATCTGCGAGGCGCTGTTGCCGCCCACCAGCATCCGGACCTTGTCCATGCTGAAGGGGTAGTCCCCGGCCGAGGGCACGAAGACGCTGCCCCAGCACTCGCCCGAGACGAAGCCCCCCTGGAAGGCGGCCTTGGCGCCGTCGGTCCAGCCGTCGTTCTGCAGCCAGCGGGAGCCGGCCTGGGAGGGGAGGGCCAGCAGCATCAGGGAGAGGATCATCGGGGGGCTCCGAGGGAGAGAGGGCGCCTTCTGCGCAGGAGAGTGAGGGGCAGCAGCAGGAGCGGCATCATACTCGCGGGCGAGGCCGAGGCGCGGCAGCCGCAGCCTTCGGGTTCATCCGGGTCGTCTCCGGGCTGAGCCTGCCCTCCCCCATCCCCGCCGCCGGTGTCCTCCACCGGGCGCTCCCCGGGCTGGCACATCAGCTCCTTCAGCGTGACCGAGTCGGGCATGAAGTTGTCGCCCAGCTCGCAGACATAGCCCTCTGGGCAGTCGTCGTGCGCCTCGCAGGCCTGGGTGCAGTAGCCCTCTTGCGAGAGCGCCAGCTCGAAGACGCAGTAGTCCTCGCAGTTGAAGTCGGTCTTGCTGCACAGACCGCCGATCGGCTCGCGGGGCTCGTCGCAGACCCGCAGGCCGTCCAGCTCCACGCAGAGGCTGCCGGCCCCGGCGATCGCCGCGCAGTCCGCGTCCGTCTCGCACTCTTGCAGGCCATTTCCATAGTTCTCGCACAGACCGCGCCGGTCGTCCCCGGAGAGGCTGCCCTGCCAGGTGCCTCCCAGGTAGGCGTAGTACATCGTCGAGGTGACCAGGCGCAGCTCGTGGTCCATGCCGGTGACATGGCCGAGCTCGTGCAGGATGATGCTCTTGCTGTCCAGCTTCCAGGCGCCGATGTCCCCCTCGCCGTCCATCCAGGTCCACTCCACCCCGTTGAAGAGCAGATCGGCCCCGGCCGGTCGCACGCTGGTCCCGTCCTCGGTCGGCTCGAAGCGGGTCGCGGCGAAGCCGGCCACCGCCGTCCCCCACTCCCACTCCCCCTCGTCCTGCCAGGTGAGCACGTTCTGGCCATCGTCTTCGAGCACCGCCTCGCTGAGCCCACCGTACTCGAAGGCGAAGGCGCTGCAGGCCACCCCGTTCCAGTCGGCGAGCGCCTCCAGCACCAGCTCCTCGGTGCGGGCGAGGCCCAGATCGGCGCTGCCGGCTTCGTTCAGGAACATCCGCAGCGGGAGCTGGTCCTCCTGGTAGCTCAGGCCGTTGAGGGCCCAGGGAGGAGGAGGAGGCCCGTCCAGCCGATCGAGGCCCGCGCCCAGCCCCACCGGCACCAGGCCCACGGGAGCCGCGTGCAGCTCGGCCTGCCAGGTCTCGCCCACCCGGAGGGCGGGCACCCCGCCGACCACGACCGGCGGCGCGCCGTTGCTGCCCGGCAGGACCAGCTCGACCGGCCCGGCCGCCGTCTCCAGGACCACCACCGTCCGCGGGAGGGAGGCGTGATCCACCACCTGGACCGAGAGGACCGTGCCGACCACCAGCGCGGGGATCACGGAGCGCCCAGCCAGGCCGTTCGGCGGGCGACCGCATCGGGGCCCGCATCGGGATCCAGCTCCAGCCAGACGGTGTCGGCCACCGGCGGCAGGACCTCGACCTGGAAGCTCAGGAGCTGATCGTCGCGGAAGGCCAGCACCTCCAGCCGCTCGCCGGGCCGGCCCCGGGCAAAACGCTCTCGCACCCCGCCGACCGTGGCCCGCAGCCCGTCGACCGCGATGAGCACGTCCCCGGCCGAGAGCCCCGCCCGCATCGCCGCCCCGCCGCTGCGACAGGTGCGCAGCTTGACGGCCCCGGGCGAGCCCGTCAGATCGGCGCCCAGCTCGCCCGCAGGCGGCTCCTTGCCGGGCTTTCCGCCCTTGTCCTCGCCCCCTTCGCTGGGGCGCAGGCCGAACTTCACGCCGTGCGAGGCCAGCAGCTCGGCCAGGGGCAGCTCCTCGGTGCCGCGGATGGAGAGGTCGAAGAAGGCCCGCAGATCCAGGCCCGAGACCTCGGCCGCCACCGCCTCGACCCCGTCCTCGGGCACGCCCTGGCCTTGCGCCGCGTAGCGCTTCCAGAGGGCGTGCATCACCGTGTCCAGCGAGCACCCCCCGGCCGTGTGCAGCCGCAGGTGCAGGTCCAGGGCCAGGGCCGCCAGGGCCCCCTTGGTGTAGTAGCTGATGGTGGCGTTGCCACTGTTCTCGTCGGGCTGGTAGAGCTTGATCCAGGTGTCCAGGCTGCTGTCGGCCAGGCTCTGCACCCCGCGGCCCGGCGCGCGGCTGACCCGGGTGGCCGTGCGGCCCAGCAGCTCCAGGTAACTGTCCACGGTGATCCGCCCGCAGCGCAGCAGAGCCAGGTCGTCGTAGTAGGAGGTGATGCCCTCGAAGGCCCACAGCAGCGTCGTGTGCGCCTCGCGGGAGAGGTCGTAGGGCCAGAAGGCCGCCGGCTTGAGGCGCTTGACGTTCCAGGTGTGGAAGTACTCGTGGCTGCACAGGCCCAGCAGGCCGCGGTAGCCGTCGGTGTGGGGGCCCACTCCGGGCGGCTGCATATCGTCGCGCTTGCTGATCAGGCTGGTGCTGGCGCGGTGCTCGAGGCCGCCGTAGCCGTCGCCGACCAGGTTGAGCTGGAAGAGGTAGGACTCCATCGGCACCACCCCCCAGAAGTCGCAGTGCCACTGGCAGATCACCGCCAGGTCCTGCACCAGCCGCTCCACATCGCCGCGGTGCCGCCCGCTGATGGCGAGGTGGTGGGGCACGCCGCCGGCCTGGAAGCTGTGCAGCTCGACCGGTCCGAGCTCGACCGGGTGGTCGATCAGCTCGTCGTAGTCGGCCGCCCGGAAGCGCCCGAAGCCCCAGCTCGGGCCCGCGATGCGCGGCAGGGTCGTCGCCACCTTCCAGCCCGCGCAGGCGGGGTCCGAGGGGGCGTCGATCTCGAGCTCGCAGGGCAGGTGCTCGAAGCCCACCGGGCAGAGGAAGAGGCTGGTCCCGTTGAAGTAGCCGCGCTGCCGGTCGAGCCAGGCCTTGCGCACGGAGAGATCGTAGGCGTAGACCTCGCACTCCACGCGCAGGGGGCCCTTGACCTTCTCGGCCCTCCAGCTCCGCTTGTCCAGCTTCTCGATCCCCACCTCGCCCTCGGGCCCGAAAGCGCGGAGGCGCACGATGTGCTTGCTGAACTCGCGGATCATGTAGGAGCCGGGGATCCAGGCTGGCAGGGTCAGGACCTGGCCTTGGGGATCGGGGCGCTCGACGGTCAGCGTGACCAGGAAGAGGTGGGCCGAGGGGTCGGCGGGGATGACGCGGTAGCTGAAGGCGGTGGACATGGGCGGGAGCATAACCGTGGCTCTGAGCTCGTTGTTCGAGCCCGGGGTCTGGTCGCTGCATTTCCCATTCTTCCGCCGGCACCCAAACGGTGACCCTCGCCAGGCCACGACCCCGCCCGCCCTCTTGCCACAACCCCCACGGGGTCTATGGATCCGCGACATCGGAGGCCCCTGTGCAGCTCGTCTCTCGTCTCGGCCTGTTCCTGCTGACCAACCTCGCGGTCGTCGTCGTGATGGGCATCATCATGCGCGTCTTCGGCCTGGACCAGGTCCTGGCCCAGTCCGGCGTGCCCTACGCCTCGCTGATGGTCATGAGCGTGATCTTCGGATTCGCCGGCAGCTTCATCAGCTTGATGCTGTCGAAGTGGATGGCCCTGCGCAGCACCGGCGCGCAGATCATCAAGCAGCCTTCCAATGAGGTCGAGGCCTGGCTGTTCAACACGGTCCAGCGCCAGGCCAAGGCCGCCGGCATCGGGATGCCCGACGTGGCCGTGTACGACTCCCCTACACCCAACGCCTTCGCCACGGGCGCCTCCAAGGACAACGCCCTGGTCGCCGTCAGCACCGGGCTGCTGCGCTCGATGGGCCGCCGCGAGGTCGAGGCCGTCCTGGCGCACGAGGTCAGCCACGTCGCCAACGGCGACATGGTCACNNGCCAACGGCGACATGGTGACGCTGGCGCTGATCCAGGGCGTGGTCAACACCTTCGTCATCTTCCTCTCCCGGGTGATCGGCAGCATCATCGACAAGGCGGTCTTCCGCTCCGAGCGGGGCTACGGCCCCGGCTACTGGATCACCGTGATGGTGCTCGAGGTGCTCTTCGGCATCCTGGCCAGCGTCATCGTGATGTGGTTCAGCCGCCGCCGCGAGTTCCGCGCCGACGCCGGGGCCGCCGCCCTCGAGGGCAAGGACGCGATGATCAGCGCCCTGCTGCGCCTGGGCCAGGGCACCGAGAGCGAGCTGCCGGCGGGGATGAAGGCGATGGGCATCAAGGGGGGCAAGGCGATGGCCCTGTTCTCGACCCACCCGACGATCGAGGCCCGCGTTATGGCCCTGGAGAACCTGAAGGACCGATGAAACCCACCCAGAAACCCGCCCGCAAGCCTGTCGTCGCCGTCCTCTTCGCCGGGGTCGGCCTGGCGGCCTGCGCCAAAGACCCGGTCCTGACGCACAACCCGCCGCCGCCGCCGCCCGAGCCGCCGACGATGAACCCGCCCCCGCCCGAGCCTCCGCCCGAGCCCGTCTCGACCCTGCCCCTGTGGGAGGACGTCGCCTCCTCCCACCCCGAGGGCGCCACCAACCCGCCCATGCCGGTGCTGGAGGTCAAGGACGGGGCCTGCTACAAGGCCTGGTACGACCCCCGGGCCATGCCGGTCGAAGCGCGCGGCAAGGGCGCCCGCAAGCTGCCCGAGGGCGAGGAGCCCAAGGGCACCCAGGTCCAGTGTACGCCCGAGCTGCTGGCCAAGGTGATCGACCCGCCGGCTGAGCCCGCCGAGTAGACGGTGCCCAGCGCGCGCGCCCGCCTGGAGTGGGCCAACCGCGTGCAGGCCGAGTACCGTTCGGCGGTCTCTGCGGCGCGCACCGTTCACCTGCTGCTGCTCTGCGGCCTGGACGAGGAGCTCGCCCGCGACGGGATGCGCATCGTCACCGACGAGCTGGACCACGCCCGCCTCAGCCACGAGGTGCGGCTGGCCCTGGGCGGCGGAGATGCGCCCGTCCCGGTCGAGATGGCGGTCCCCGCAGCCTCCCCTCCCCTGCCG
This sequence comes from Deltaproteobacteria bacterium UBA2385, assembly GCA_002343455.1. Taxonomy (GTDB): domain Bacteria; phylum Myxococcota_A; class UBA796; order UBA796; family UBA2385; genus UBA2385. The sequence continues at coordinate 5,591 of DDSR01000338.1, forward strand.
GAGCTCGTCGACCTCGCCGTCCGCGACTTCTGCCTGGGCGAGACCTTCGCCGTGCCTCTGTTCGCCGCGATGCGGCTGGAGAGCACCCTGCCCGAGGTGCGGGCGGCGCTGGAGCGCATCCTGCGGGACGAGGCCCGGCACCGCCAGTTCGGCTGGGATCTGCTGGACGCGCTGCTGGAAGTAGACGGCGAGACCGTCCGGGCGAGGGTGCAGCTGCGGCTGCCCGGCTGGCTGGAGGGCTTCCGACTCGCCTACGGCCTCGGTCCCAGCGCCTCGCCGCTGACCCCGGAAGAAGAGGCCGCCGGCCTGATGGCCCCCGCTCGTTACAATGAGGTCCACGATCGCTGCCTGGCCGAGGACATCCTCCCTCGGCTGCACGAGCGCGGGATCAGCTGACCGCCGCCAGCACGGCCTGGGCCTCCTCCACCACCTGGGCGAGGTGCTCGGCCGAGACGAAGCTCTCGGCGTAGAGCTTGGCGATCGCCTCGGTGCCCGAGGGCCTCGCGGCGAACCAGGCGTCGGCGGTCTGCACCTTCAGCCCCCCGATGGCCGCGCCGTTGCCCGGGGCGTGGGTCAGGATGTGATCGATCGGCTGGCCGGCCAGCGTCTTCACGCGGATGTCCGAGGGCGAGAGCGCCGCCAGGGCGGCCTTCTGGGCGGCGTCGACCGGGGTGTCCACCCGCGTGCTGTACGAGGTCCCGTGGGCGGCCTCCAGCAAGGCGTACTGCTCGCCCGGGTCGCGGCCGGCGCGGGCCGTGATCTCCGCCGCCAGCAGACAGAGCAGGATGCCGTCCTTGTCGGTCGTCCAGGCCGAGCCGTCCCGGCGAAGGAAGCTGGCCCCCGCGCTCTCCTCGCCGCCGAAGCCGAGCGTGCCGCCCAGCAGACCCTCGACGAACCACTTGAAGCCCACCGGCACCTCGACCAGGGGCCGACCGAGCGAGGCCGCCACGCGGTCGATCATGGCGCTGCTGACGACCGTCTTGCCCACGCCCGCGCTGGAGGCCCAGCCCGGACGGTGACGGAAGAGGTGGTCGATCGCGACCGCCAGGAAGTGGTTGGGGGGCAGCAGCCCGCGGCTGGGCGTGACGATGCCGTGCCGGTCGAAGTCGGGATCGTTGCCGAAGGCGAGATCGAAGCGGTCCCGCAGGCCGATCAGCCGGGCCATGGCCGGGGGCGAGCTGCAGTCCATGCGGATCTTGCCGTCGTGGTCCAGGCTCATGAAGGCAAAACGTGGATCGACGGTCTCGTCGACGACGGTGATGTCCAGCCCCCAGCGCTCCGCGATCCGTCCCCAGTAAGCCACCCCCGAGCCGCCCAGGGGATCGGCGCCCAGGCGCAGGCCGGCGGCGTGGACGAGCTCCAGGTCCAGGACCGTGCCCAGGTCCTCGACGTAGGGCGTGATGAAGTCGTGGGGCCGACCCTGGGCATCGGGGCTACGGCGCACCCCCGCCAGGCCCGCCGCCAGCAGCTCGTTGGCCCGCTGCTGGATGGGGCCGGTCACCTCGGTCCCGGCCGGCCCGCCATGGGGCGGGTTGTACTTGAAGCCGCCGTCCCGGGGCGGGTTGTGGGAGGGCGTGATGACGATGCCATCGGCCCGGGCGCCGCCTGAACGGTTGGCGCAGAGGATGGCGTGCGAGATCACCGGGGTCGGGGTGAAGCCGCCGTCCTGGTCGACCCGCACGTCGACGCCGTTGGCGACCAGGACCTCCACCGCGCTGCGCCGGGCGGGCTCGGACAGGGCGTGGGTGTCCACCCCCAGGAAGAGCGGCCCGTCGTAGCCCTGGGCCGCCCGCCACTCACAGAGGGCCTGGGTGATCGCCAGGACGTGGGCCTCGTTGAAGCTGGAGTCCAGGGCGCTGCCCCGGTGACCCGAGGTGCCGAAGGCGACCCGCTGCGCGGGCTGCCGGGGGTCGGGGACGAGGTCCTGGTAGGCCGCCAGCAGGGCGGGCAGATCGATCAGGGCAGAGGAGGGCGCGGGCTGACCGGCGAGGGGGTGCATCGGGTCTCCGGGGTGGAGCAAGCCCTATCGCCCCGGAGGGGATACCCGCAGCCATGCTGATCACCGACACGCCCACGCTGGCCCGCTTCTGCGACTCGCTCCGCGACGCGCCGCACCTCTCCATCGACACCGAGTTCTGGCGGCAGCGGACCTATTACCCGCAGCTCTGCCTGGTCCAGGTCGGCCACCTCGACACGGTCGGGGCCATCGATCCCCTGGCGCCCGGGATCGACCTCAGCCCCCTGAAGGAGCTGCTGCTCTCGCCCAGCTCGACCAAGGTGCTTCACGCCGCCGGTCAGGATCTCGAGGTCCTGCTGCTGACCTTCGGGGCGGTGCCGACCCCCCTCTTCGACACCCAGGTCGCCGCCAAGGCGCTGGGCCTCGGCGATCAGCCCGGCTACGCCGCGCTGGTCCTGGACCTGCTGGGCCTGACGCTGGACAAGGGCTCGCAGTTCATGGACTGGACCCGGCGGCCCCTCTCCGATGTGCAGCTCGAGTACGCCCTCGACGATGTCCGCCACCTGGATCGCATGTACCCGATGATGAAGGCGCGCCTGGAGGAGGAGGACAAGGTCGGCGACTTCCGCGCCAAGATGCGGGCGGCCGAGGACCCCGAGCGCTACCGGATGCAGCCCGAGCGGGCCTGGAAGCGGGTCAAGATCCGCCGCCCGACCCCCCGCGCCCTGGCCGTGCTGCGCGAGGTGGCCGCCTGGCGCGAAGAGCAGGCGATGAGCCGGGACATCCCGCGCCCCTGGCTCCTCAACGACGCCGGCCTGATCGACCTGGCCACAAAGCCCCCGACCACCCGGGCCGAGCTGGCCGCCCTGAAGAACATCACCGAGAAGCTGGCCCGCAGCCCCCTGGGAGACGACCTGCTCGCGGCGGTAGCCCGCGGTCTGCAGGCCGCCAATCGGGAACAGGGGGATCGTCCCAGGTCCCCGTGACCCCGGAGGGGGGAGGTCCAGGGAGGAGCGGTTGGCCCGGGAGGGCGAAGCCCGGAGGGCCAACTGCGACGAGCGGACCGTGGGGGGAACCTGGAGGGGTTCCCCCCTGGAAGAGACCAGCTCAGGCCTCGACGATCAACCGGCCACGCATCTCGAGGTGCATCGCGTGGCAGAACCAGGTGCAGTAGTACCAGTACACGCCCGGCTCCCCGGCCGTGAACGTCGCCGACTGCGTGTCCTGGGGGTTGATCAAGAAGTTGACGTCGTGCTGCGTGACACAGAGCCCGTGGGCGAGGTCCTCGACGCTGTCGCGGTTGGTGACGATGAACTGCACCTCGTCGCCGCTCTTGACCCGCACCTCGGTCAGGCCGAACTTGGGCGCCTGGCTGATCATGTAGACCCGGACCTTCTTGCCGTCGCGGATGACCTTGTTGTCGTCCATCAGCTTGACGCCGTCCTTGGCGGCCCACTCCTCGTACATCTTGAAGCGGTCGTCCTTGCGGTCCTGGACCTTGATCGTCTTGATCAGATCCTTGCGGACGATGACGGCGTCGTGGGGCTCAGGTGCCGTCGGCCCGTCGTGGATCAGGTCCAGCTTGTCGTCGCTGATGTCGATCAGCTGGTCGTTCTCGGGGTGCAGCAGGCCGACGGGGAGGAAGCGGTCCTTGCTGAACTTGCACAGCGCCACCAGCCACTTGCCGTCGGCCTCCTTGGTCTCGGACATCGAGGCGTTGGTGTGGCCGACCTGGTAGTGCACATCGAGCTTGGCGACGATCGGATCGACCTGCTCGCCCTTGTAGGCGCGGATCGCCTTGTCGATGTTCCACTTGGTCATGACCGAGTCGAGGAAGATCGAGGTGTAGGCGTTGCCGCGGCCGTCAAAGGCCGTGTGCAGGGGGCCCAGTCCGACCTCGGGCTGGGCGACCACGGCGTCGGCGACCTTGATCTTGCCGGCGAAGACGTCGGCCAGCCGGGAGATCTCCACGACCGTCACGGTCGGCGACAGCTTGCCGCACATGACCGCGTACTTGCCGTCCGGCGAGATGTTGACGCCGTGCGGGCTCTTCGGCACCGGCACCCGGACCACGAACTCGTTGTCTCCCCCGCGGGCGTCGACCACGGGGGCCTTGCTGGTCCCGACCGTCATGGTCTTTCCGGCGTCGACGGCGGCCTGGATGGCCTTCAGGTTGAAGCACCAGACCCAGTCCTGGTCTGCACCCATCATCTCTTCGAGGGTGACGCCGCCCTCGGAGTTGTAGCAGCAGGCGAAGCTGTAGTCGCCGGTGTAGTCGGTCGCGCACAGATCGAGGTTTCCATCGACCATGCACTGCCACTTGACCTCCATCGTCTCGCCGTCGATGGCCGTGTGCATCGCGGCGTACTTCTTCGGATCGTCCATGTCCCGCCCGTCGTTGGGCATGGGGGTGCGGAATTCGGAGTTGCACAGCACCAGCCCGGTCTTGTGGCGCTGCGGGAAGATGCCGTGGGTGCCCTGCGAGTTGGGGATGTCGACGATCTTGTCGGTCTCCATCGTCTCCAGCCGGATCCGAGCCAGCCGCGCGGTGGCCTTGTCGTTGACGTAGGCGTAGCGCCCGTCGTAGGTGCCGTCGGTGTAGGAGAGGTGGACGTGGTGCGTGTCGCCCATCGTCCTGCCCTTCAGCAGCGCCTTGCTGAAGTCGGTCTGGCCCCAGCCCGTGGCGCTGTCGCGGTTGAAGACCGGGATGCGCTTCAGCTCCCGCATCGAGGGCACGCCCAGGATCCGGACCTCGCCGCTCTGTCCGCCCGACCAGAAGCCGTAGTAGTCGTCGTGCTTGCCGGGGGGGACGTGGGTCTTGTTCGAGGCGTGGGCGTCGGGCGCCGCCGGAGCGGTCCCGCCCCCGGGCGCCTGCGAGGTGGTGGTGCCACCGGTGCAGGCCGAGAGGCTCCACGCCATGGCTCCTCCGCCGACGAGGGCGGTGCTCAGGCCGAGGAATCGCCTGCGGCTGGCGTCGTCCGTCGCAGGAGGCGCGGGGGTGGGAGCGGGGGGCGCAGGCTTGTCAGCGGACATCGGAGTCTCCTTTGAGGGGACCCTCGCCGATGCACGAGCCGTGCCATGCGGCAGAATGCCGCAGTGGGCCTTAAGACAGACTCTGCACTCCACTATGATTGTGCCAAACCGCCCAGCACGCGTGCGAAATGGCCCATCCACGCTCAGGCCCGAGGCGGGTACCGCTGGAGCTTCCGTTGCAGGGTCCGTCGATGCAGGCCCAGGCGCCGTGCGGCCTCCGAGATGTTGCCCCCGGCCTCGGCCAGGACCTCCTGGATGCGCTCCCACTCGGTGCGAGCCAGGCTGGGGCTGCTCCAGTCCTCGTCCTCGACCTCCTGCAGCGGCGAGCTGCGCCCCCGGGCGAAGGCGGCCAGGACCTCGTCGGCGTCGGCGGGCTTGGTCAGGTAGCCGCGCGCGCCCAGGCGGACGGCGTCGACCGCGGTGGCGATGCTGCCGTAGCCGGTCAGCACGATGATCTCCAGCTCCGGGTGGCCCTCGGCCAGCTGCCGGATCAGCTCCAGCCCGCTCATCCCGGGCATGCGCAGGTCGACCACCGCCATCTTCGGCAGGAAGTCGAGGGCCACCGCCAGGGCCTGGGTCCCGTCGCAGGCGGTGCGCACCTCGTAGCCCCGGTCCTCCAGGGCCAGGGCCAGCCGCTCGCGCAGGCTCTCGTCGTCGTCTACCAGCAGCAGTCGTGCTCGTGGGGTCACTCGCGGTCTCCGTTCGTCAGGTGGATGCCAGCGACCGTGCCCCGACCGGGTTCGGACCGCAGGCTCAAGGTACCCCCCAGGTGCTCGGCTACCGACTGTGCAAACCACAGGCCAAGCCCGGTGCCCTCCGGTCGGGTGGTGAAGAAGGGCTCGGTCGCGCGGGCCAGCACCTCGGCGCTCATCCCGCTGCCCTGGTCCTGCACCTCGAAGTGCAGGCCGCTGGAGCGGATGCTCACCCGCAGCAGGACCGACCGACCGGCTGGAGAGGCCTGCAAGGCGTTGCCGATCAGCCGGCGCACCGCCTGGGCCAGCAGCCGAGGCGGCAGGGTCCACGGCTGCTCTTCGAGCGCCTCGTCCATCTCGACCTCGATCTCGTCGCCGTGCCCCTCCAGGATCAGCTCCAGGACATCCCCCAGGGCCACCGTGCGCAGTTGTTCGCCGCTGCCGGCGCCGACATCCGCGCTCAGCTCTTGCAGCACCCTCCGGCAGCGCTCCACCGCCTGCCGGATCAGCGCGACGTCCTGCCCCTCGGCGCTGTCCGCCGCCGTCTTCCGGCCGAGCTCCCCGGCGGCGACGGCGATGGTCGCCAGCGGGGTGGCCAGCTCGTGCGAGGCACCCGCCGCCAGGGTGGCCAGGCTGGCCAGGCGGCGGCCCTGCTCCTCGGCCTGCCGGGCGATGAGCAGGCGGGCGTCGGCCAGGGCCAGGGTCGCCCTCGCCCGCAGCAGGGCCAGGACCAGCACCGGGCTGGCGATGCCCACCGCCAGGAACATGCTGATGGCGTGGCCGCGCATGTCGTGGCCCCCCGCTCCCGGCGGCGCGTGATGCGCGTGCGGGTCGACCGGAGGGGCGGGCAGCTCCAGCAGCATCCCCCCGTAGCAGAGCAGCACCAGCGCGCAGGCCGCCCAGGCCAGCCGAGGCGAGAGCACCGTGGCCGCCAGGGCCGGGTACAGCAGGAAGAGCGAGGTGAAGCCGCTGGTAGCGCCGCCGTTGGCGACCAGCAGCAGGGTGAGGATGCCGATGTCGACCGCGAGCAGGCCGGCCACCGGCAGGTCTCCGGCTCGAAAACGCTGGCAGAGGAGCTGCCCCCCCAGGCTGAGGGCGAGCGCCAGGACCGCAAAGGGGAGCAGGCCAGGCCCCTGGGCGTGGACCGCCCACCCCAGCAGCGGCGCCTGGACGGCGACCACCGCCCAGCGCAGGCGCAGGACCTCCGCGGGGATGGCCAGGGGGCGCAGCGGGGCAGGCGAGAGCATGCGCCGACTCTAATGCCGGGGAGCGCCGGGGGGCCCTGCGACATCATGTCTCAGAGACAGCAGGCGAGGGTCACCATAACAGACCCATGCATCCACAAAGGAGACCCCGATGCTCTTCCTCACTCTAGCGCTCTCCCTCCTCGCCTGCCACGAGCCCGAAGACGACGCCGATCTCGGCGACGCCCTCCTCACCGAGGCCGGGCACTACGCCCTGACGGTCGAGCACCAGCCCGACCCCCCGATCACGGGCGACGCCACCTTGCTGGTGCAGATCCTCGACGGCCAGGACGGATCGCTGCTGACCGGCTCCTCGCTCGTCGTGACACCCTGGATGCCCGACCACGGGCATGGCGTCATGGAAGAGCCGGTCGTCGTCGAGGACGAGGGCCTCTACACCGTGGAGTTCGCCTACAGCATGCCGGGCACCTGGGAGCTCAGCTTCGAGGTGGACGGGGCCCACGGCCCGGACCAGCTGGTGGTCACGGTGGAGGTCCAGTAGCCATGCTCACCGCGGCCCTCCTGGTTGCCTTGCTGACGGCGTCTCCGGCCCATGCCGGCGCCTGCTGCGTGGGCTCCACCTCGGTCGTGCCCGCCCGCCTCGGCGAGTGCGAGCGCTGGGTGCTGGGCCTGTCGACGGTGGCGCAGCGCTCCGTGGGGCGCTGGGACTCCAGCGGGCAGCTCAGCCCCAGCTCTCTCCAAGACGACTCGCTGACCACCGAGCTGATCGGCGGGTGGCGCTGGAACCGCAAGGCCCAGCTGGGCCTCTCGGTGCCGACCCTGATCAACCGCAAGGACCTGGGCGAGGAGCCGATCTGGGGCTCGGGCCTGGGCGACGTCCGCCTCAGCGGGCTCTGGGATCCGCTCAACGAGCTGCCCCGTGGCGTCGAGGGCGTCCGCGCCTGGCCGGTGCCGATCTTCCAGGTGGGCCTGCGCCTGCCCACCGGCCGCACCTGGGAGGAGGCCGAGGGCGCCCTCTTCGAGGACGTCACCGGTCGTCCAGGGACCGGACTGATCCTGGCCGCCGGGCTGGAGCGCACCCTCGATCGCACCCCCTGGAGCCTCAACCTGGGAGGGGAGCTCGCGCCCGACGGAGAGCACCTGCACAGCGTGCTCGGCCTGGATGCCAGCCTTGGCCGCACCCTCGGGCGCCGCTTCAGCGTCAGCGCGCGGGCCTCGCACCAGCAGACCCGGGTCCACGGGGAAGACAGCGGCGCGACCCGGCGCAGCTCTGTCGGCATCAGCGCGGTGCACGGGGTCCCCCTGCGGACCCGCAGCTGGCTGGCGCTGGACGCAGATCTACCCGTCCCGGGGCTGGGACAGAACAACCTGCGGGCCGTCCGGGCCGGGGTCGGCGTGGCCGTCCTGCGCTGACCTGCTCAGTCGACGAGGGCGTACAGATCGGCGATCGGCGTCGAGCGTCCCATCGTGCTGGCCTCCCAGTCCACATCCCAGACCAGCTCGCCCGCCGCCGTGACCTCCCGCAGGCGGGTGGCGCTGCCGTAATTGTGCAGGGTGTTGCCGTTGGCGAGGCGGTGAGCCTCCCCCATGACGTTGCCGTAGACGCCCTCGCCCTCTCCAAAGCTCCAGATCTCCACCAGGGTCTGGCTGGCCTCGTCCAGCCGGTACTCCCGGACGACGGTCTCCTGGGCGGCGTCGACCCCCTTGCTGGAGGTCAGCAGGGTGCCCGCCTCGGTCAGGTAGCCCCCGTGCTGCCACCAGAAGGCGGTCTCGGGAGGATCGAAGGCCCAGGAGCCGGCGGTGTGGCCAAACCAGCGCACCGGCTGCCCGCTGTCGAGGTCGACCTCGACGATCGTCTCGAGGCTGTAGATCGAGTTCAGGGCGTGGCCGGTGGACGGATCGTACCAGAGGGTGTTCGAGCCGCAGAAGCCGGACTCGCCGACTTCGCTGAGCAGATCGCGGCAGTCCCAGATCTGGGTGAAGGTCCCGTCGCGCCAGCGCCGGTCGAGCGTCTCGCTGGTGCGATCCATGGCCGTGTAGAGGATGCTGCCGTCCGGCAGATCGGTGAAGGGGTGATGCAGGCCCGGGAGCGGGATCTCCTCGACCAGCCGCCCGTCCAGCTTCATCCGGGCCACGCTCGATCCGGCCCCACCGTCGAAGCTGCCCCAGTAGGAGTTGTCGTCCAGCAGCAGCTCGGTCCCGTCCAGCGAGACGCGTGGGTGCAGGGAGACCCGCTGGGTGGGGCTGCGGCGGGCCCAGACGACCCGGGCCTGCCGATCGATCACCAGGACCCAGCTCCCGAAGCTGTTGTCGGCCAGCGAGAGCAGGACGAAGGCGGCCCCAGGGTCCCAGGCCCCGGGCTCGCCCTCCACCAGCGAGGCTTCGGGGGCGCCCTCGGGGAGCGGGCCGGTCTCGACGGTCAGCGCTTCGGAGGTCCATTGCCCCAGGCTCAGGCTCAGCTCCACCTCGACCCCGTGAGGCAGACCGACCAGGACCTGCCGCTGCTCGCCGGCGTCGAGGCTGCGTGAGGGCGTGCTGCGCCACTCCTCGCCCGCCACCCGGTAGAGCACCTGCGCGGTCGCCGCCTCCTCCTGGCGCCAGCCCACCCACAGGTGCGAGGCGTGGACCGGGTCGACCTCGACGCTCAGCTCGACCTCTGCGACAGGGGTGTCGCCGGTGTCGCTGGTGTCGTGAGGGAGCACGGCAGAGGGGGAGCAGGCCAGGAACAACAGGATCATCGGCCGAGGTTAGCCCCGCTGGACGAGGTTGACATGACCCATCTTGCGGCCGGGGAGGAGCTCGTCCTTGCCGTAGTCGTGCAGGCGGGCGCCCGGCGTCGAGGCCCAGCGGTCGCGCTCGAGGATCTCCTCGCCCAGCAGGTTCAGCATCCGGGTCGGGCCGCGCAGGCCGGGATCCCCCAGCGGCAGGCCGGCGATGGCCCGCACCAGCTGCTCGAACTGGCAGATCCGTGCGCCGTCCTGGGTCCAGTGGGCCGAGTTGTGAGGCCGCGCCGCCAGCTCGTTGACGGCCAGGCTGCCGTCGGCCAGGACGAAGAGCTCGACGGCCAGCAGGCCGACGATGTCGAGCCGATCGGCGATCCGGGCGGCAAGCAACCGGGCCTGCTCACCCAGGGCGAGGCTCCCACGCGGAGCCGGGGCCAGGGTCTCGCGCAGGATCCCCCGCTCGTGCCGATTCTCGACCAGCTCGTAGAAGGCGAGCTGCCCGTCGAGGCCGCGGGCCAGGACCTGGGAGCCCTCCCAGAGGAAGTCGACCTTGCCCTCGACCACGCCCAGGCGGTGGCTGGGACCGCCGATCTCCTCCCAGGCCTGGCGGGCCTGATCGGGCGAGGCGAGCCGGGCCTGGCCCTTGCCGTCGTAGCCGAGGCGAGCGGTCTTCAGGATGCAGGGGCCGCCGATCTCCTGCACGGCCCGGGCGACGTCGTGCTCGTCGCGCACGGCCCGCCAGGGTGCGGTCGGCATGTCCAGCGACGCAAGGAGTCCCTTCTCCAGCCAGCGATCCTGGCAGGTGGCCAGGGCGAGCACCCCGGGCCGCACGGGGACCCGAGAAGCCAGCAGCTCGGCGGCCCGGGCGGGCACGTTCTCGAACTCGCAGGTGACGACGTCGACCCGATCGGCGAAGGCCAGGAGCGCCGGCTCGTCGTCGTAGGAGGCCAGCGTCCGCAGCGGGCTGACCTGCGTGGCCGGCCCCTCCTCGGGGGCGAAGATGTGGACCCGGTAGCCCAGGCGATAGGCCGCCAGGGCCAGCATCCGCCCGAGCTGTCCGCCGCCCAGGACGCCGATGACCGCCCCGCGGGGGATCACTCCGGGTCCTCGGCCACCGCCTCGGTCTGGGCCGCCCGCCAGCGGTCCAGCCGGTCCGCCAGACCGGGATCGGCCAGGGAGAGGATGCTGGCCGCCAGCAGCGCCGCGTTGGCGGCGCCGGCCTCTCCGATCGCCAGGGTCCCCACCGGGATGCCCTTGGGCATCTGGACGATGGAGAGCAGGCTGTCCATGCCCGAGAGGGCCTTGCTGCGGACGGGCACACCTAGCACCGCTAGGCTGGTCATGCTGGCCAGCATCCCGGGCAGGTGGGCGGCGCCGCCAGCGCCGGCGATGATCACCTGGAGGCCGCGAGCTCGGGCCCCCTTCGCGTAGGCCACCAGCCGATCGGGGGTCCGGTGCGCGCTGACCACCTTGGCCTCGAAGGGGACATCTAGCAGTGCTAGGACATCCGCAGCCGCCTTCATCGTCGGCCAGTCCGAGCGGCTGCCCATGACGATGCCAACCCTGGGGAGCGCCTCATTGGCCGAGGAATCGTTGCCCATGGCGCCGGGGGCTAGGATACCGGGCTTCGGTGCAGCCATGGGATCTCCTGGTCGAGGGCCGGGAGAGTATCATCCCGCCCCTTCTCCCCCCACCCG
>DDSR01000007.1 GCA_002343455.1 Deltaproteobacteria bacterium UBA2385
GCGGTCTTGCCGACGCCGGGGTCGCCCAGCAGCAGCGGGTTGTTCTTGCGGCGCCGGGCCAGGATGTGGACGATGCGCTCGACCTCGGCCGCGCGGCCGATCAGCGGGTCGATCTTGCCCTCGGCCGCCTTGGCGACCAGCTCGTCGGTGTACTGGCTGAGCGCGTCGTCTGCGGGCTTGGCGGACGACTCGCCGTCAGCGAGGTCCTCGTCCCCGTCGGGCCGCTCGACCCTGCGAGCCAGGCGTCCGCCCTTGCCGCCCTTGCCGCCGTGGCTGATGTAGGTCGTCAGGTCCAGCCGGCTGACCCCCTGCTGCTCGAGCAGGTAGACGGCGTAGCTGTCCTTCTCGCGCAGCAGCTCGATCAGCACGAGGCTGCCGGTCAGCTCGGCCTTGCCCTGCTGTTGCACGTGGGAGGCCGCGCGCTGGATGATCCGCAGGAAGGTCTCGGTCTGGACGGGCTCCGCCTCGGACTCGTCGGGGAGGATCTCCACCTCGGCGTCCAGGTAGGCATCGAGCTCCTTCTCCAGCCGGCGCAGGTTGACCCCGACCGCGGCGAGCAGATCCGCGCTGTCCGGATCGTGCAGCAGGGCCAGCAGGACGTGCTCGGTGGTGAGGAACTCGTGGCGCCGACGGGCGGCGTCCTCCATCGCGCGGGAGATGGCAATACGAAGGTTGTCGGCGATCTTCATGGAGAACCCAGGGAGAGGGAAGGGCTAGGAAGGCTCGCCGTCGCCCGAGCTCTCGGGCTCGGTGGAGGCCATCAGGGGATAGCCGGCGTCGCGGGCAGACTGGATGGTGCGAAGGGCCTTGGTCTCGGCCACCTCGCGCGAGAAGACGCCAGCAATTCCGACGCCGTTGCGGTGGACGTGCAGCATGATTCGGGTCGCTTCGGCGCTGGAGCGGTGGAAGAGGTCCATCAGGACCAGGATGACGAATTCCATCGGGGTGAAGTCGTCGTTGTGCAGGAGCACCTTGAAGCGGCGAGGGCGCTCCACCCGGTCGCGCACGGCGACGCCGACCTGCTGGTCTCCCTTGCGCTGCGGCTTGCCCGGCTTCGAGGGCGGGGGCTTCGCCGGCGGGGGCGTCTTGGGATCGGGGCTGTCGGGTCCGCAGACCATCGGCTTCTCCTGGCGGCTCATGCTAGACACCATCATCCTCCCTGACTACCCGGGTCCCGACGATACGCCCGACCACGTTGCGGATCTGCGCGTAGGGCCAGTCCGGGTCCGGCTTGAGGGCGCCCGGGGCGAAGTGCTCGACGACGGCCGGTACCGCCACCGCCAGCGCGTCCTCGTCCCCGTCCAGCACCTTCAGCGCCCCGCCGATGCCGCGGGCAGGGAGGGCGAAGCAGAAGACCCCGCGGGCGCCGATCTTGCCGATCCAGGGCTCGGTGGCCCGACGGTGCAGGGCGAGGTCGATGCGCTGGTCTCCGCTGGTGAACCAGGGGTGGTCGGCCATGGCCTGCGCGATTCGCGCCAGGCGGGGATCCTGCTGCGGCTGAGCCTGCGCCACGGCGAGGCGCTCCCAGGCCCGAGCCATCCCGGTGAGCGAGAGAGACAGCGTCGGCAGGCCACAGCCGTCGACGGCGACGCCAGGCACCTCCTGGCACCAGTCCTGGGCCCGCGCCAGGATGCGCCGCTGCAGTGGGTGGGCCGGGTCGAGGTAGTCCGCCGTCGACCAGCCCTGCGCCCGGCAGGCCGCCAGCATGAAGCTGTGCTTGCCGGAGCAGTCGTTGTGCAAGGCCAGGAAGGGATCTCCCCCGCGCAGCAGCGCCTCGGAGGTCGGGCGGTGGGCGGGCGGCTCGGCCCCGCACTGGAGCTGGCCCTCGTCCAGGCCGAAGTGCCGGAGGATCGCCCGGACCCCCTCGACGTGGCCATGCTGGCCCGAGTGGCTGCTGGCGCCCAGCGCGATCCACTCCGGCCCCAGCTCGGGCGGGTCGGAGAGCGCCTCCAGGCTGCACCAGAGCTGCAGCGGCTTGGCTGCGCTGCGCCAGGTGCTGCCTACCTGGCTGGACAGGGGGTCCAGCGGCCGGACCTGACCCCCGGCGACCGTGACGGCCGCGATCCGGTGCGTGGTCTCGACCTGGTCGGGAGGAGTCCCCTGACCCCGAATCTGGAGGATGCGCATGCGCGGTCAATACCCCAGCCGAAGCGCCGGTGGTGGGGCGCGTTATCGACGGATGGCAAGGGAGCGAGCATGAGAGACCCGAACCTGGCCAGCGAGACCCTGACCCATGGCGTGCGCGTGCGCGTCGAGCCCGAGTACCTGCCGGACCAGTCCGAGCCCTCGGCGGGGCTGTGGGTGCACTGCTACCATGTGAACATCCGCAACGAGGGCGAGGCCCCGGTTCAGCTCCTCAGCCGACACTGGATCATCACCAACGCCGAAGGCAAGGAAGAGCACGTCCACGGCCCCGGGGTGGTCGGGATGCAGCCGGTGATCGAGCCCGGCCGCAGCTTCCAGTACACCTCGGGCTGCCCGCTGGACACCGCCGTCGGCAGCATGCACGGCAGCTTCCAGATGGTCGCCCGCGACGGGGCCCGGTTCGATGCCCTGATCGAGCCCTTCACCCTGGCCGACCCCCTCGCCCTGAACTGAGCCATGCGTCGAACGCAGAAGGCTCAGCGCATCGCCGCGCAGCTCGCGGCGCTCTACCCCGAGACCCCCGTCCCGCTGGACCACAGCGACCCCTTCACCTTGCTGGTCGCGGTGGCGCTGAGCGCTCAGACGACCGATCGCAAGGTCAACGAGGTCACACCGGCCCTCTTCGCCATCGCCCCCGACCCGGCGGCGATGGCGGCTCTGCCGGTCGAGGAGATCCTGGCCTGCATCCGCACGCTCGGCCTCGCCCCGACCAAGGCCCGAAACCTCTCGGCGATGTCCCGCCTGCTCGTGGAGCGGCACCAGGGCCGGGTGCCCTCCTCCGAAGCCGAGCTGGAGGCCCTCCCTGGCGTCGGTCACAAGACCGCCTCGGTCGTGCGCGCGCAAGCTTTCGGCATCCCCGCCTTCCCCGTCGACACGCACATCCACCGGCTGGCGGCCCGCTGGGGCCTCTCCGACGGCAGCACCGTCGAGCGGACCGAGCGGGACCTCAAGGCCCTCTTCCCGAAGGCCAGCTGGAACGCGCTACACCTGCGGATCATCTTCTTCGGACGGGAGCACTGCCCGGCCCGCGGACACAGCCCCGAGACCTGCCCGATCTGCTCCTGGGCGGCACCGGCTCCTCGGGCGAGGGCTTGACCCTTTGTGACGGGCAGGGGACCTCCGCTCGGGTGAGGAGCCCCGCATGCCCTCGCCTGCTCACCCCGTCCGAACCTCTCACCGCCACGGGGCGGGGGTCGTCGAGCTGGCGCTGATCCTGCCTTTGCTGCTGGTCGCGATGCTGTGCCTGGTCCAGCTGGGCGCCTTCCTGGGCCAGCGACAGCGGGTCGTGCAGGCGACCTACGAGGCCGCCCGCTACGCCGCGGCGGGAGACTCCCGGCCGACCCAGGTCCAGGTCCAGGCCTATGCCCACCAGGTCCTGGAGGGCCTCGGCGTACGGGCCGAGGGCATGACCGTCAGCCTGAGCCACACGACCGACGCCGGAGACCCGATCGTCACGGTAGGGCTGAACGTCCCGGTGCGGCTGCTGGCGGGAGCGCTCACCCTGCCTGCGCTTCAGCATCAGCAGCAGTTCAGCCTGGTCGAGCGAGAGGATCGAAGCTGAGTTAATCGGGTACATGATCCTGACCCTGCTGCTGGCCTGTGCTTCGCTGTTGTCCTGCGCCTCACCGGGCCCCGAGCGTCGCCAGGCCCCCGTGGGGGACGGCGGGGCCACCTCCGCAGACGGGGGCGCCGCAGACGGGGGCGCCGCCGACGGGGGCGCCGCAGACGGGGGCGCCGCAGACGGGGGAGTGGAGACCGGCGGCGGCGAGCTGCGCGGCGTCTGGCTGACCCGCTACGAGTGGGCCAGCACCAGCACCACGGCCAGCTCGGTCGAAGAGACCATGGCCGCCATCGCCGGGGCCGGCTTCAACGCGGTCTTCTTCCAGGTGCGGGCCAACTTCGACGCCTACTACCCCAGCGAGCTGGAGCCCTGGGCCTCGCGGCTGACCGGCACGCTGGGCCAGGACCCCGGCTGGGATCCCCTCCAGGTCGCCGTCGATGCCGCCCGCAAGAACGGCCTGCAGCTCCACGCCTACATCAACGTGGCCCCCTTCTGGATGGGCAGCGCCGCACCGTCCAGCGTCGGCGTCACCCACGCCTGGACCGAGCACAGCGACTGGGGGGTGGTCGACAGCAGCGGCACCGCTCAGACCCTCAACGACGGCTACGTCTACGCCAGCCTGGGCAACGCCCAGGTCCAGGCCCGCACCGCGGCGGTCGCCGCCGACATCGCTCGCCGCTACGCCATCGACGGGATCCACCTCGACTACATCCGCTACCCGGCCAGCAACACCTCGCACGACACCGCCAGCCTCGCCCGCCACGCCCTCGACAGCGCCTCGGGCGGAGCCTGGCCGGGGCTCTCCTACGGCGACTGGCAGCGCGAGATGGTCAAGGAGACCGCCCGCCAGGTGCGCGACGCCGTCGACGTGCCGGTCACCGCGGCCGTCTGGGGCATCCACACCGACGAGTGGGGCTGGAGCGGTGTCAGCGAGGGCAACGGCGACTACTACCAGGACAGCCGCGCCTTCCTCTCCGAGGGGCTGGTCGACGCCACCTTGCCGATGGCCTACTGGGCCGTGACCGAGACCGAGGGGGAACGGCTGGACTTCCGGGTGCTGACCCGCGACCACCTCGCCCACGCCAGCGGGCGCCACGTCTACATGGGCATCGGCACCTACGAGCTCGGTTACGAAGAGACCGTGCGCTGCATCGAGGCCGCCCGGGCCGAGGGCGCCCACGGGGTCGTCGTCTTCTCCTGGACCTACATCTCGGCCTACGCCGATCAACTCAAGGCCGGGGTCTTCTCCACCCCGGCCGACCCACCCGCCATGACCTGGCGTCGCTGAACGAGGAGCCTCATGTCCTTCGCCATCGAGCTGATGAACCGCGAGCCCATCACGGTCAGCCCCGACCTCTCCGTTCGCCGGCTGGCCCGCCTGCTGCTGGACCAGAACCTCGACGGCGTCTGCGTCGTCGAGGAGGGCAAGCTGGTCGGCGTCGTGACCACCATGGACGTCATCTTCCAGGAGCGCAAGGTCGCACTGCCCAGCTATGTACGCCTGCTCAACCGGCTGATCCCGCTGGAGAAGTCACGCCAGGCCTCGCTGGACAAGGCTGTCGGCGGAACTGTCCGCGAGATCATGAGCGCGGAGCCGATCGGGGTGGGCTTCGACTCCTCGATCGACGAGATCGCCGCCCTGATGGTGGATCTGCACATCACGATCGTGCCGGTCCTCAACGAGGGCTCCCTGGTCGGCGTGATCTACAAGCGCGACGTGCTGCGGGCGGCGCTGTCCAGCATGGGTGTGGACGAGGCCTGAACCATGCCGATCCTGCACAGCCAGCTCGACACCCGCGACGCGCACTACCAGGAGAACCTCGCCGCGATGGCGGAGGGCCTGTCCGAGCTGGCTCGACGAGGGGAGAAGGCGCGGCAAGGGGGAGGGGAGCGCTATGTGCTGCGCCACCTGGAGCGCGGGCGCCTGCTGCCGCGGGAGAGGCTGGAGCTGCTGCTGGACCCCGACGGCTGGTTCCTGGAGCTCTGTTCGCTGGCCGGAGACGACATCGACGGCGGGCGGCCCGGGGCCGGGCTGATCGGCGGCATCGGGCTGGTGTGCGGGGTCGAGTGCTTGATCACCGCCAACGACTCCACCCAGCAGGGCGGGGCCATCAACGAGTGGGCGGTCAAGAAGACCAATCGGCTGGCCGAGATCGCCATGGAGAACCGCCTGCCGTCGATCTCCCTGATCGAGAGCGCCGGCGCGGACCTGATGAACCAGGCGCAGATCTTCCTGCCCGGGGGCCAGGGCTTCCGCGACCTCAGCCGCCGGAGCGAGGCCGGTCTGCCCAGCGTCTGCCTCGTCTTCGGCAGCTCCACCGCGGGCGGGGCCTACATCCCCGGGATGAGCGACTACGTCGTGATGGTCAAGGAGCAGGCCCAGGCCTACCTGGCCGGGCCTCCCCTGGTCAAGATGGCGATCGGCGAGGATGTCGACGACGAGAGCCTGGGCGGGGCCGAGATGCATGCCCGACAGAGCGGGCTCTGCGACTACCTCGCCAGCGACGAGCGGGACGCGATCCGCCTGGGCCGGCAGATCGTAGCCGACCTGCGCTGGCAGAAGCAGGGCCCGCTCCCGGGGCCCCACAGCCCGCCTCTGTACTCGACCGAGGAGCTGCGTGGCATCGCCGGCGCCGATCTGCGGCGGCCGATCCCCGCCCGCGAGATCATCGCCCGGCTGGTCGACGGCAGCGTTTTCGACGAGTTCAAGCCTCTGTACGGGCCGACCCTGGTCACCGGCTTCTCCGCCATCATGGGCTACCCCGTCGGCATCCTGGCCAACGAGGGCATCCTGACCAGCGAGGCCGCCCAGAAGGGCGCCCAGTTCATCGCGCTCTGCAACCAGCGGGATCTGCCGCTGCTCTTCCTGCACAACACGACGGGCTTCATGGTCGGCCGGCAGGTCGAGCAGGGCGGCATCATCAAGCACGGCGCCNNNNTGATCAACGCGGTCAGCAACAGCAAGGTGCCGGCCATCACCTTGATGACGGGGGCCAGCTTCGGGGCGGGCAACTACGCGATGATGGGGCGGGCATACGCCCCTCGCTTTCTGTTCAGCTGGCCCAACCACCGCATCGCCGTGATGGGCGGCGAG
>DDSR01000086.1 GCA_002343455.1 Deltaproteobacteria bacterium UBA2385
GTCCGGGTCCGGGTCCGGGTCCGGCTCCGGCTCGGGGGGCGGGTACTCGAAGGCGCCGATGTCGGACAGGGCGAGGCCGTCCTCGTCGCCGTCGTAGGGCCTGACCTGGCTGTCGAAGTCGACGAGGGTGCTGCTGTACTCGGGGTTGGCACGGTCGATGGCGGGCGAGCCGGCTTGCAGGCGGAGGTCGAGCTCGCCCCAGGTCGCGCCAGGGGAGTAGGAGACGAAGAGCGGGTCGGCCTCGAAGTT
Organism: Deltaproteobacteria bacterium UBA2385; assembly: GCA_002343455.1. Classification (GTDB taxonomy): domain Bacteria; phylum Myxococcota_A; class UBA796; order UBA796; family UBA2385; genus UBA2385. The sequence continues at coordinate 250 of DDSR01000086.1, forward strand.
GTCTTCCCAGGTGCCGCAGTCTTCACCGAGGGTGAGGCCCCAAGAGTAGGGGTACTCGGGGTCTTCTACTTCGAAGAGAAGGTTGTCGCGGAACTCGATGTTGTCGTTGGTACCGTCTGTGACGAAGTAGACGTTATCCACATGGGCGAAGATGTTGTTCGCGACGAGGATGGGCTGGTCTGTTGGGTAGTAGTCTCCCCATCCGTAGTGGTACAGGAAACGGGAGTTGACGAACGTGTTGTGCTCAAAGCGGGCACGAGGTAGACCATCGTCGTTGACACGATCAACGTTCGACAGGTACGCCCAGAAGCCGGTGTTGATGAAGAGGCTGTTCTCGACGGTGAGGTCGAGCGTTCCCCATTCGCCATAGAGAGCGTATGTGGAGGCATCGGCGAAGACCGTACGGTCTATTGTGACCACTCCGCGGCCAGGCAGGTGGATCTGCCCCGTATAGTATGAATCGGGCGATCCTACGAAGACGCAGTCAGCGATGAAGGCTTCCCCATCATCCTCTGGGCTCTCAAGGAATATGCCATACCATCCTTCGGCTTCGGACTGCATTTCGAATGTGATATCCTGGAGCAAAAATCTTCCGCTGTAGGAAGCCATGAAGTCATGCCCACCCGTATGAATCAAGGTTCGGCCCACTCCGTCGCCAATGACACTGATGTCCGCCAGGCTCCCTCCTGTGGATCGTCGATAGAGCATGATTCGCTCCGTCTCTTCGTAATACCCCTCTCGAATGTACAAGGTGTCTCCGTCTTCCAACAGGGCGGCGCCCTCGGCGACGGTTGGTGCGTCGCCGCTGCCGTCCTGAGCGACGACGATGGTGGCGGCCAGGGAATGCGGGAGGAGTAGGAGCAGGCTGGTGATGGTCATGGGGCCTCCTGGTCAGTTCGCGCGGGTGGAATGGAGAATGCCCTTTGTGAGAGAGTTCATGCCCTCGTCCTCGGTTGGAGGATCGGCCTCAAGGTTCTCCTCATTGCAGAACAGCCCAGTTCCCACCCACTCATGCCCACTCTCATGAGCCAGAAACATCAGCCCCTCGTTGTGTGGCTCTCCGTACCGGTGGTGCCGCAGGTCCTCGATGCAGGGATGGGCGAGCTTCATGCAGCTACTTTCGATGTCCTGGCAGGGATCATCTCCGGTGTCCAGGCAGATCACCAGCTCGCCGGGAGTCTCCTCCCAAGCGCCCGGCGTACCGTACCAGATATCGATTCGCTGATCGGCGTCGGCGTTCTGCATGTAGATCTTGTGCTCGTCGAAGGGCAGGCCGAAGGCGGTGGGGTCGTGCTGGTCGATGAACTCCGGTTGGGGACAGGTGGGGGCATAACCGAGGGTCTCGACGTCCCACTCCTCTCCTGGATCGGCTGACGGGTTCCAGTAGGCCAGATAGAGGTCTGCGGCCGCGCTGCCGTATTCGCTGGAGTACGATGCGTAGCACGATCCTGTACCAGCAGTCGGTCCCCCCGAGAACAAGAACATCGAGTCGTCGATGTCGAAGTCTACCGGCCCGTAGGCGATCAGGTCCCAGACGAATGTCCCATGCTGATCGTTGCTCAGCCCGACGGCTTCCCAATCGAAGGCATAGCCCAGCTCCGCCACTTCCGAGTCCCAGTCGCAGGGCTCGTCCTCGTCGCAGCCCGGGTACCCGCACTCGCCCACGCAGGTCAGGCCGAAGTCCGCTCCCTCCTCGTCGATGCCCAGCGAACTCATCATCAACAGGTGCTTTGGGATGCCCGACGATGCCGTCCCCGTCACCAACATCATGCGCATGCCGAGGTTGTCCTCGCTGTCAATCTCGGGCACCACCGCGGGGTGGCCGATGGAGGTGAAGGGGTCGCTGCCGGTGGAGAAACCCATGGCGACGTCAACCTCAGAGCCCAGGTTCCAGCTGTCCTGGTCGTTGAAATCCCACCAACCCTCGTACTTGGCCCGCCGGTAGGACAGGACGGGGCGATTGCCGTCATTCCATGCCCACCACATGGCCAGCTTGCCCTCGTGCGTCCAACCCACGCCGTCGGGGTAGAAGAGCACTTCGACCGCAGAGACACCGGGATACTCGTCCTGATCGAGCACCCGATTGGTGGATGCGCGGTCCTCTACCCCGTAGACGACGTGGCACTCCGGCGCGGTGGTCGCGGTGTCCTCGGTGCCCGAGCTGGTGCAGCCCGACGAGCCGTCTCCGTACCAGACCGTACAGGAGGAATCGACGCAGGCGAAGATCTTGCCCGCGTACGCGCGTGAGGCGCGATGCACCATATAGGTCGTGTTGTTGATACCCCGCGGCCCCACGATCTTGCAGTGGTCGGCAGCGGCCGGGCTGGCGGGCGCCGTGCCGCCCTCGTCCAGGCAGATCTCGTAGTGATCGAAGCTCACGGGATGGCAGGTGCTCGGCGCCACGTTCCAGGAGAACGAGATGGATGAGGACTCCATGGTCTCCGTCTGGCTCATCTGGAAGTTGGCCGTCCACGCCTGCGCCACCCCCGGCGCGGCGAGGAGCGTCGCCATCACCAGCAGGCGCTCAAGCGCTCGACTCGGCTGGGCTGGGCTGGGCTGGCTGGGCCATGGGCAATCTCCGGCTACGGATTCACTGAACCACAAGCGGCCCCCGCAGTCAAGCGTCGAGCGCGTCAATTTGCCCGTTCGTATCGGCGTCGGGTAGGGTAGAGTCCATGAAGCGCTGCCCGTGGTTCCCTGCTGTCCTTATGCTGCTCGGCTTCGCCGACAACGCATACGCGGGCGTCGTCCAAGGGAATGCGAGAGCCGTGACGATGGAGCTGGCCTGGTCGTACTCGACGGGCCGGCAGCGGCCTCATGCCCTCCGGTTGGGGGTGTCCAACCTGTGGACAATCGGAAGACAGTGTACCTACTGGCGCCCGTCGGACTGTGTTCCATCCGGAGAGCGGCCCGCAGAGGTGTTCCCCCTCGTTGGCATGCAGCTCGCGGCCGAGTGGCGAGGTGGCGACGATCTCGTTCTGCTCGCTGGCCCGCGCGGCGGCTTTGGCTCTATAAACCATGGCGATGGGGGATTCCTCACGCGGTGGTCGGTCGAGGGAGAGGTAGAAGCGGGCATCGCCTTGCGGGGGTTAGACCCTCGTCTTCGTCTGGGCGGACGGGCGAAGACAGGTATACCCCCCTGCTTTGGGCCGGTGGTGGGGGAGGACAACGTCGTGTGCACCAACCACTTCCCCACTGTCCTCGCCCGAGTGGGCTGGGAGGCGCTGCAGCCCGGAGACCAGTTCGGCCTCTTGCTTGGTGCCGGAACCGACTTTCAGCTTTCGGAGGTGGCCTGGATTGACTGAGGACCTACCGAGGTTGAGCCCGCCGTCGTCGCGTTGTCAGGGCCAGCAGCACTGCGAGGCCAGCGAGGCCTGAGGGTGCCACAGCCGCCGAGGCGCAGCCCNNNGGCTCGGGCTCCGGCTCGGGTTCGGGCTCCGGCTCGGGCTCCGGCTCAGGTTCTGGCTCTGGCTCTGGCTCGGGTTCGGGCTCCGGCTCCGGCTCCGGCTCCGGCTCCGGCTCGGGTGGTGGATACTCGAAGGCGCCGATGTCGGGCAGGGCGATGCCGTCCTCGTCGCCGTCGTAGGGGCGTGCCTGGCCGTCGAAGTCGACGAGGGTGCTGCTGTACTCGGGGTTGGCAGCGTCGATGGCGGGCGAGCCGGCCTGCAGGCGGAGGTCGACCTCGCCCCAGGTCGCGCCGGGGGTGTAGGAGACGAAGAGCGGGTCGGCCTCGAAGTTGTCTTCCCAGGTGCCGCAGTCTTCGCCGAGGGTGTGGCCCCAATGGTAGGGGTACTCTGCCTCTTCGACCTCGAAGAGGAGGTTGTCGCGGAACTCGATGTTTTCGTTGGTGCCGTCGGACACGAAGTAGATGTGGTCAACGTGGGCGAAGATGTTGTTCGCGACGAGGATGGGTGTGGATGAATCCCAGGTGCCTGTCTCAGAAGGGCGGTGGTAGAGGAAGCGGGAGTTTACGAAGGTGTTGTGTTCGAAGCGGGAGCGGGGGAGGCCGTCTTCATTGACTTGCTGGACGGTCGGCATATACGACCATAAGTTGTTGATGAAGATGCTGTTCTCAATGGTGAGGTCGAGGGTGCCTCCGGTACCGTATAGCGAGACGTCAGGGGCGTCGGCGAAGACCGAGCGGGAAAGGAGGAACACACCTCGATCAGGAAAAACGATCTGTCCACCGTATGATGATTCGCCTCCTCCTAGGATCTCCACATCGGACACTATGGCAACGCCTTCCTCGCTATCGGACTCGAAGACCAGTCCCCCATTCTCGGCGAACATGAACGTGAGGTCCGATACCGCCAGATCGCCCACGAAACTGATGTATATGACCGATTCTCCCACAAAGGATACAATGGATCGCCCCACTCCTTCACCAGAAATTGATATGTCGCGCAGATGGCTGTGCCCCCCCCGATTGACCCGGAGTCTACCTTCAGGTTCGTCGTAATGCCCCTCGCGGATGTGAAGGGTATCACCGTGGTCAAGCATAGCGGCGCCCTCGGTGACAGTAAGCGCGTCTCCGCTGCCATCCTGCGCGACGACAATGGTGGCGGCCAGGGACTGCGGGAGGAGCAGGATCAGGCTGGTGATGGTCATGGCGTCTCCAGGTCAGTTCGCGCGGGTGGAGTGGAGGATACCCTTCGTGCCGGGATCCATGCCTTCGTCTTCTGTAGGCGGTTCGGCTTCGGAGTCCTCTTCGTTGCAGAACAGTCCCCCTGTACCCACCCACTCGTAGCCGCTCTCATGCGCCAGGAACATCAGCCCCTCGGTGTGCGGCTCACCGTACCGGTGGTGCCGCACGTCTTCGATGCACGGATGAGCGAGCCTCTCACACTTCGTCTCGATGTCCTGGCAGGGGTCATCTCCCGAATCCAGGCAGATCACCAGCTCGCCAGGAGACGCCTCCCAGGCGCCGGGGCTGCCGTACCAGATGTCGATGCGCTGGTCTGCGTTGGCGTTCTGCATGTAGATCTTGTGCTCGTCGAAGGGCAGGCCGAACGCGGTTGGATCGTGTTGATCGATGAACTCGGGTTGAGGGCAGGTCGGGTCACTCAGGATGGTGTTGACCTCCCACTCCTCGCCAGGGTCGGAAGTCGGAACCCAAGTTGCGAGGTAGAGGTCGGCGGGGCCTGGGCCGAAGGCATCGCCTCCATAGACCGTAGAACCATACGTATCGACGCACGACCCAGTGCCGGACGTGGGCCCCCCGGAGAATACAAACATCGGGTCGTCCTCGTCGAAGTCGACCGGCCCGTAGGCGATCAGATCCCAGACGAAGGTCCCATGCTGATCGTTGCTCAGTCCGACGGCTTCCCAATCGAAGGCGTACCCTAGCTTCGCCTCCTCGGAGTCCCAGTCGCAGGGCTCGTCCTCGTCGCATCCGGTGTACCCGCACTCGCCCACGCAGGTCAGACCGAAGTCCGCCCCTTCCTCGTCGATCCCGAGCGAGCTCAGCATCAACAGGTGCTTCGGGACGCCCGATGCTGCTGTTCCCGTCACCAACATCATGCGCATCCCGCGGTTGTCCTCCCAATCGACCTCCGGCACCACCGCGGGGTGGCCGATAGAGGTGAAGGGGTCGCTTCCACTGGAGAAGCCCATGGCGACGTCGACCTCGGAGCCGAGGTCCCAGTTGTCTTCGTCGTTGAAGTCCCACCAGCCTTCGTCTTCGGCCCGCCGGTAGGAGAGGACGGGGCGACCGCCGTCGTTCCAGGCCCACCACATGGCCAGCTTGCCCTCGTGGGTCCAGTCCTCGGGGTAGAAGAGCACCTCGACCGCAGCGACACCCGGGAAGTCGTCCCAGCTCAGCACCCGCTTCTCGGAGGCGCGGTCCTCTACCCCGTAGACGACATGGCACTCTGGCGCCGTGGTCTCGGTGTCTTCGGTGCCCGAGCTGGTGCAGCCCGAGGAGCCGTCGCCATACCAGATCGTGCAGTAGGTATCCACGCAGGCGAAGATCTTCCCTGTGTACTCACGGGAGGCGCGATGCACCATATAAGTGGTGTTGGTGGTGCCGCGCGAGGCCACGATCTTGCAGTGATCGGCAGAGGCCGGGCTGGCGGGCGCGGTGCTTCCCTCGTCCAGGCAGACCTGATAGTGGTCGAAGGCCACCGGGTGGCAGGTGCTCGGCGCCACGTTCCAAGAGAACGAGAAGGAGAAGGACTCCTTGGTGGCCGTCTGGCTCATGTCGAAGTCGGCCGTCCACGCGCGCGCAACCCCCGGCGCGGCGCAGAGCGCCGCCATCACCAACAGGCGCTCAAGCGCAAAGCGGCGGGCTGGGCTGGGCTGGGCTGGGCTGGGTCTTGACATTTTTCTGACATCTGTCCAGGGGTGCTGAACGGCTCTGGTAACCACGGGAACCCTCGCGCCCCCCCGCCCGATCATGATATCGCGGGCCCTCTCCCCCTCTGGACGGCCTGACCATGCTCGAGACTCTCACCAAGGGCTTCCGAAACGCCCGCCTGAAGCTGCAAGGCAAGACCACCCTGACCGAGGACAACGTGGCCACGGCCCTGCGCGATGTGCGCATGAGCCTGCTGGAGGCCGACGTCGAGCTGTCCGTGGTCAAGGGCTTCCTGGACAAGGTCAAGGAGCGGGCCATCGGCGAGGTGGTGCACCTGAAGGCCCCGGCGGACGCCAGCAAGAAGCTGCCCGCGGGGATGAAGGTCAGCCCGGCGGACCACTTCATCAAGATCTGCCACGACGAGCTCAACGACCTGATGGGGCCGGTCGACACCAGCCTGAACCTGTCGGGTTCGCCGGCGCTGATCATGATGGTCGGCCTGCAGGGCTCGGGCAAGACGACCACGGCCGGCAAGCTGGCCAAGCGGCTGCTGGACCAGGGCCACAAGCCCCTGATGGTCGCGGCGGACATCTACCGACCGGCCGCCGTCGATCAGCTGATGACCCTGGGCCGCAAGCTGGGCGTTCCCGTCTTCAGCATCAAGGGCATGAAGCCGGTGGAGCTCTGCAAGCTGGGCGTGCAGCAGGCCCGCAACGTCGGCCGGGACGTGGTCATCTTCGACACCGCCGGGCGGCTGGCGATCGACGCTGCGATGATGAAGGAGATTGCCGACATCCACGCCGCGATCAAGCCGATCGAAACGCTCTTCGTGGTCGACGCGATGCTCGGGCAGGACGCGGTCNNTGGCGACGCCCGCGGCGGCGCGGCCCTGGCGATCAAGCAGGTGACCGGCAAGCCGATCAAGTTCCTGGGCATGGGCGAGCAGCTCGACAAGCTCGAGGAGTTCCGGCCCGAAGGCCTCGCCGACCGGATCCTGGGCTTCGGCGACGTCGTCGGCCTGATGAAGGACTTCGAGAAGGTCGTCGACCAGGACGCCGCCGAGAACGACGCCCGCCGGATGCTGGAGGGGCAGTTCGACTACGACCAGTTCCTGCGGCAGATCCACCAGATCCGCAAGATGGGCAACCTGCGCTCGATCTTCGAGAAGCTGCCGGGGATGGGCGAGCTGCTGGAGCAGATCCCGCCCGAGGCGCTGGACGACCGCGAGCTGCTGAAGGTCGAGGCCATCGTGCAGTCGATGACCCGCCAGGAGCGGCGCGAGCCGGACATCATCAACCGCTCGCGGATGATCCGCATCTCCAAGGGCTGCGGGCGCAGCCTGGAGGAGGTCGAGGCGCTGCAGGAGCGCTTCAACCAGACCCGGGTGATGATGTCTCAGCTCGGCCAGAGCGGGATGTTCGGCGGCCTGGGCGGCGGGCTGCCGGGGATGGGCCGGGCCCAGCGGCGCTCCGGGGCGACCGGGCCGGGCGGGATGCCCTTCCCCCCGGGCCTGATGGGCGGCAAGGCCAGCCCCGAGGACAACCTCTCCCCGGCGGAGCGGCTGCGGCGGGCCAAGGAGTCCAAGGACAAGCGCAAGGCCCGCAAGGCGGCGCGTAAGCAAGGCCGCAGCTGAGCGGCGGGCGCCGGCGCAGGGTGCTGGTCCGCGCGCCCGACCACCTGGGCGACGGGGTCATGGCCCTGCCCGCGATCGCCCTGCTGGCCGCGCACGCCGAGGTCGAGGTCCTGGCCCCCGGCTGGGGGGCCGCGCTCTACCGGCACCTGCCGGTGCGGGTGCTGCCGCGGGAGCTGGCCTTCCGGCGCTCCTTCCAAGCCGAGCTGGCGGTGCTGCTGAAGCCCTCGCTCTCGGCCGCGCTGCGGGCGCTGCCGGCCCGGCGGAGGGTCGGCCACCCCAGCGACGGCCGCGCCTGGCTGCTGAGCGAGTCGGTGCCTGAGCGGGACGAGCACCGCGCCGACGGCCTGCTGAGGATCGCCTGCGCCGCCTTGGGCCTGCCCTTTGAGCCTCCGGCCCTGCCGAGCTACCCGACCGGCCCCGCCGACGAGGCCGAGCTGCCGACGGATCTGCCCCCCGACGCGGTGCTGCTGCTGCCGGGCACGGCCAGCGCTGAGACCGTGGCCTGGAGAGGCTTCCCGAAGCTCGCGCTCCCCGGCCTGCTCGCCGCCGGAGGGCCAGGGGATGAGAGGGTGCTAGCATCGCTAGGCTGTCGGGTGCTCCCCACCCTCTCCCTGCCTGCCCTAGCGCTGCTAGCAACCCGAGTCCGCGCCGTCGTCGGCAACGACAGCGGCCTCCCCCACCTCGCCACGGCCGCCCGACGGGCCGCGGGCCTCTCCCCCGCCGATGTGCACATCGTCTACGCCAGCACCGATCCCGCGCGCACCGGCCCCCCCGGCAGTCGCCCCTGGCCGGGGCCTCGCCCGCCCTGCTGGCCCTGCTACGCCAAGTCCTGCACCATCGGCGCCCCCTGCCGCGACGCCGACCCGGCGGCCCTGATCGAGGTGCTGCGGTGAACAGCCTCGTCATCCGCCTGTCCTCGCTGGGGGACGTCGTGCTCTGCGGGGCGGTGACCGGCGGGCTCGCTCCGGTCAGCTTCCTGACCCGCCGGGCCTGGGCCGAGGTGGCCCGCGCTCTGCCCGGGGTGGAGGAGGTCCTGGTCTGGGAGGAGCTCTCCGCGGACTCGCTCCGCCGACCCTGGAAGCAGGTGATCGATCTGCACGCCTCGCCCCGCTCGCGCCGCCTCTGCCTGGGCCTGGGGGCGCCGGTGCGCCGGGTTCGTCGATACGATCTGCGCCGCCGCCTGCGGGTCTGGGCCAAGGCCGGCGCGCCGCCTCCCCCGGTCGTGCAGCGCTACGCCGAGGCGGCCGGCGTGCCGGTGGCGCCCCGGCCGTGGATCCCCGCGGCAGGCACGGGCGAGACCCTGGGCCTCGTTCCCGGCGCAGCCCACGCCAGCAAGCGCTGGCCCCTCGCCCGCTATGCGGAGCTGGCCCGTCGCTGGAGCGGGCCGGTCGTCGCCTTCGGAGGGCCGGAGGAGACCGCCGAGCTGAGCAGCCTGGGGGTCGAGGTGATCGCCGAGCGAGGCTTCCAGCGCACCGTGGAGGCGCTGGCCCGCTGCCGCCGGGTGGTGGGAGGCGACACGGGCCTCGTACACCTCGCCCGGGCGATGGGTGTGCCGACCCTAGCGCTGTTAGGCCCGACCACCGCCGCCGACGGATTCTGGAGTGACGGGGCCGAAGTCCTGGAGCTGGATCTGCCCTGCCGGCCGTGCAGCCTGCACGGGGGCCCCTCCTGCCCGATCGGCGATCACCTCTGCCTGAGGGGCATCGAGGTCGAGCGGGTCTGGCAGGTCATCCAGCCATGAGGTGGCTGCTGGTGACCGGAGATCTGGCCCCCGCCTTCACCGGCGGGGTGGCCTCCTGGGTCGAGGATCTGGCCCGGGCGCTGGTGGAGGCCGGGCACTCTGTAACGGTGCTAGGGAGGGGGCCCGGGGACCGGGCCTGGGACGCCGCCCAGCCCTTCGCCGTCCGCCGGATCCCGGCCCGCTCCTGGCAGCGGTGGCAGGCCTTCTGGGTGGAGGCCTGGGGTCGAGGCCTGCTGGGCCGAGCGGACGCGCTGGTCTTCTCGACCTGGGAGCTGGCGACGCGGCTAGCGCCGCTAGCATTGCCCCGGATCCCGGTGGGCATCGCCTTCCACGGCAGCGACCTGACCCGCCTCTCCGCGGCTCCGCCGGGCTTCCAGAGGGCCGTCCAGGGCGCCACCTTGCTGCCGGTCTCGGCCTTCCTCTCCCGCGAGCTGGTGCGCCTGGGGGCGGCCCCCGGGCGGGTCCTGCCGATGCCGCTGCGGGTCCCGGACCTCCCCGCGCAGCCCCGGCAGGGCCTGCTCTGCGTCGCCCGCCTGACCCCGCTCAAGGGGGTGGACCGGGCCATCCGCCTGGCCCAGGCGCTGGGCGAGCCGCTCACCGTGATCGGGGAGGGGCCCGAGCTGCCGGCCCTGCAGGCCCTGGCCGGCCCCGAGACCCGCTTCCTGGGCCGCCAGCGCCGGGAGCAGACCCTGGAGTGGATGTCCCGCAGCGCCGCCACCCTGCTGCTCTCCCGGGCGGACGCGGACGGCAGCGGGGCCGAGGGCCTGGGCCTGACCCTGATTGAGGCGTCGAGCCTGGGCTGCCGGGCGATCGCCAGCCCGACCGGCGGGCTGCCGGAGGCGGTGGGTCCGGGGCTGGTCCTGGAGGATCCCGACCGCCCGGACCTGGCCGCGGTGCGTGCCTTCCTCGCCGATCCCGATGCTCCCAGCCGTGCTCGCGCCTGGGCCCGCACCCGGCACGGGCCCGAAGCCTGCCTCGCCGTGCTGCTGGAAGCGATAGATTCGCGCTCATGAGGATCCTCCACCTCTACCGGCCCCGCCTCCCCGGGACCCGCGCGCAGTCGATCCAGGTGCTGCACGCCTGCCACGCCCTGGCCCGACTGGGGCACGAGGTCACGCTGCTGGCGGATCGGGACGAGCAGAACAAGGCCGATCCCCTGGTGGCGATGGGGCTGGAGCCGCTGCCGGGGCTGGATCTCCGCCTCTCGCCGACCAGCTACGCCCCGGCCGCCGGCTGGTGGTTCCGCGCCCAGGTCCTCTCCTGGTGGGCGGGCGCTCCCGGGGTGGTGCTGGCCCGGGACAAGCGCCGCCTGCGCTGGCTGCTGCGCGTCACGGCGGGCTCGCGGCGGCACCGGCTGGTGCTGGAGGCCCACGAGCTGGACAGCGCCATCGCCCGGGAGGCGGGCGAGGACCCCCAGCGGGCCCTGCGCTTGGAGTCCTGGGTGCTCTCGCGGGTGGACGGGCTGATCACCAACTGCGGGGGCACGATGGCCCTGTGGGAGCAGGCCTGGGGCGAGGCCCTGCCGAAGATCCGGGTGGTCGCCCACAACGCCGTCTCGCCCGAGCGGCGGCGCGGCCCGCGCAACCCCGAGGCGCTGGTGCGCTGTGTCGGCTCCCTGCGCGCCTACAAGGGCATCGAGGGGCTGGCCCGGGCGGCGGCGGCCCTGCCGATCCCGCTGGAGCTGGTCGGCGGGACCGAAGAGGAGCGCCGCGCCCTGGTCGACCTGCCCCCCAACGTCCGCTTGCGGGCGGCGGTGCCCTACCCGGAGGTCCCCGATCTGCTGGCCCGCAGCGCGGTGCTGCTGCTTCCGCTGGCCGACAACCTCTTCGGGCGCAGCCTGACCTCGCCCCTGAAGCTCTGGGACTACCTCGCCACCAGCGTGCCGATCGTCGCCCCGGATCTGCCCTCGATCCGGGAGATCCAGGCCCTGACGGGGGTGCCGCTGCACACCTACGACCCGGCCCACCCCGAGGGCCTGCCCCATGCCGTGGCCCTGGCCCTCAGCGCCGCGCCGCGCGGCCCCTATGTGCGCACCTGGCTGGAGCGCGCCCGGGAGACCCTGCCGGTGCTGCTGGGCCCGGCGGGATGAGGGTCCTCTACCCGCTGCGCTATTACCCGACGCTGACCGAGACCTTCGTATACCGGGAGATCGACGGCCTGATCGACCGCGGCCACGAGGTGGTGATCGCCTCGATGGGCGAGCGGCAGGACGGCGCCTTGCAGGACGAGCCGCCGCGCTCGCCGGTGCTGCGCGTGCCGCGTCACCCGCTGCGAGGGCGCTTGCGGGCCCACGGTCCGGGTCTGCGCTGGCTGGCCGGGGTGCGCGGGGCCGAGGAGGCCGCCCGACTGGCCTGGCTGCTCGAGACCGTCGGCTCGGTGGACCGGGTCCACGCCCACTTCGCCGGGGCCGCCGCCGAGTGGGGCCGGGCGATCCAGCTCGAGCTGGGCCTGCCCTTCAGCGTGATGGTGCACGCCGTCGACCTCTTCCGCCCGCGGGAGACCATGGAGGAGGTGCTGGGGGCGGCCTCGGTGGTGCTGACGGTGGCCGAGCACCACCGCGCGCTGCTGCGCCAGCGCGGCGTCGAGAGCCGGCTGCTGCGCTGCGGGCCGGATCTGCGGGCCTGGAGGATGGAGCCCCCGCCCGCGGGGCCCCTGGTGGCCCTGGCGGTGGCCCGCAACGTGCCCAAGAAGGGGCTCGACCTGCTGCTCCAGGCCTGGGAGCAGCTCGATCGGCCTCAGGCCCGCCTGCACCTGGTCAGCGACCTGGCCGACCCGGGCCTGCCGGGGGTCCAGGTCCACGGGCTGCTGCCTCCGGCCGGGGTGCGCGCGCTGCTGGCCGGCTGCAACCTGGGGGTGCTGCCCTGCCGCCGCGCCCCGGACGGGGACATGGACGGCGTCCCGGTCAGCCTGATGGAGGCCCTGGCGGCGGGGCGGCCGGTGATCGGCACCGAGGTCTCGGGCCTTCCCGAGCTGCTGGACGAGGCCTGCGGCTGGCTGCTGCCGCCGGAGCGGGTCGACCGGCTGGTTCAGGCCCTGCGGGAGGCCCACGACCGGCCGGAGGAGCGGTTTCGGCGGGGGGCGGCGGGGCCGGGGCGGCTGAGGG
>DDSR01000145.1:0-4692 GCA_002343455.1 Deltaproteobacteria bacterium UBA2385
CGGCCGCCCCCCCCAACCCCCGCGAGCGAGGCTCAGGCCCGGACCGGCGCGAAGCGGCGGCTGAAGGCGATGATCACCGGCACACCCAGCGCGGTCGGCCCCAGCCAGAGCGCGAGCAGCGGCAGGCCGGAGTCCGACAGGTTGACCGACACCACCGCCGTCACGGCGGCGATCAGCGCCCCGACCATCGCGGCGATGTGGGCCCGCACCGCCGCCGACCGATCCGCCGGGCGGGAGGGCCCTCGCCCCAGGAGGAGCGAGACGGCGCCGAGGCCGATGGCCACGCCTCCGAAGCCCAGCGGGCTCCCCTGCCGGACGGACACCCAGGCCCCCAGGGCGAGCAGCCCCAGGCCGGCGATCCAGGGCACCAGGGCCAGCAGCCGGTCCAAGGGGCCCTCGCCGCCCTTCTGGACGGCGAAGACGCGCCAGCCGCGCAGGACCATCCAGGCGGTGAAGGGGCCCACCAGGGCAAGCAGCAGGTTGCCCCGCTCGGCGATGGCGGGGATCGAGAGCAGCATCGAGAGGAGCATGCTGCCGGCGAAGCCGCGCCCCGCGAGGCGGTGGACCCGCCCACCCTTGGCGCTGAGGAGGGCCGCGAAGCCCGCCCCCAGGGCCAGCCCCCCGATGCCGGCGTGGACGAGGATCAAGGTGGAGGAGAGCGGCGAGAGGTCGGCGGACATGAAACGCTCGGGTGAGGATTCCAGAACAAGCTTGCAGGGGCGGGCAGGAGATTCTATGTTGGCCGCCCCGACAACTGGCGCGTTCCTTCTCGGCAGGTCCCCGATGCTCAAGCACTTCCTCAACCCGCCGAACTGGTTCACCTCGGCCAGCATGTTCTGCAGCTTCTACAGCATCCTGCTGGCGACCGGGGCGGTCGGCGCCGAGCCCAATTTCTACCGGGCCGCCTGGATGCTGGTCTTCGCCGGCGTCTTCGACATGCTGGACGGCCGGGTCGCGCGCCTCACCGGCACGGGCAGCCCCTTCGGGATCCAGCTCGACAGCCTCGCCGACATCGTCAGCTTCGGCATCGCCCCGGCGGTGCTCATCTACACCTGGGCGCTCGCCGACCTCGGCCCCCTCGGTCTGGGCATCTCCTTCTTCTTCTTCCTCTGCGGCGCCTTCCGCCTCGCCCGCTTCAACCTCGCGGCCGACGGCACCAAGTCCAGCTTCTCGACCGGCCTGACCATCACCATGGCCGGCGGCACGGTCGCCAGCCTGGTCATGGCCTCCGCCGCCAACGACCTCAGCGGCTCCGAGATCGCCGGCTTCGCCTCGGCCCTGACCCTGGCCCTCTCCCTCTTGATGGTCAGCCGCCTTCGTTTCTTCGAGTGGTCGGCCCTGCGCCTGCGCCCCCGCACCATGTTCGGCCTGGCCGTCGGCATCGCCCTGGTCCTGGTCGTCTCGATGCGCTTCCGCTACGCCAGCGCCTTCCTGGCCATCGCCGGGATCTACCTCACCGTCAGCATGGCCTGGAACGTGGTCCTGCTCTTCCGCAAAGAGGCCCGCCAGGCGGGCGAGGACCTGCTGGGCATCGACCTGCAGTCGGTCCTGCCCGAGGAAGAGCCCGAGTCCGAGGGCGACCAGCAGCTCGCCGCCGTCGAGATCCGGCGCGATCGGTAGCTCGTGGACCCGGCTGCGCTCCTTGCCGCCTTCCGGGATCTCGCCCGCCCCGGCCCCTGGCTGCACCGCCACCAGGGCGGCGACGGACCGCGGGTGGTGCTGGTGGTCTGCACCCACGGGGACGAGGTGGGCCCGCTGCCTGCTGCGATCGAGCTGATCCGCGACCTGAGAGAGGGGAGGCTGCAGTTCGCCGGTGAGCTCTCCGTGCTGGTCGGCAACCCCGAGGCGGTCGCCGCGGGCCGACGCGGGCTGGACAGCGATCTGAACCGCGTCTTCGTCGCCGAGCCTCCCGACGACCGCGAGGGCCGCCGGGCGCGCGAGCTGAAGCCGATCCTGGAGCGGGCCGATCTGCTGCTGGACCTGCACCAGACGGGAGCGCCCACCGCCTCGGCCTTCTACATCCTGCCCTACGATCGGGCCCACGGGGACTGGGCCCGGGCCCTGGCCGGCGCGCCCTTGTGGATCACCCGCCCCGCCGACCAGGCCTTCAGCCCCTCGACCTGCTGCGTCGACGAGTTCGTGCGCCTCCAGGGCCGCGTTGGCCTGACCCTGGAGCTGAGCGAGAAGGGGCTCGACCCGCAGACCGAGGCCCACGCCGGGCGCGTGATGCGCCGGCTGCTCGAGCTGGCCGTCGATCCGCGACCCATCGCCGAGCTCGCCGCGCAGCAGCCCGAGCCCGAGTACCTCGTCCTGGCCCACCGCGAGCCCTTCGGGGATCCCGCTCGCCGCTTGCGGCCCGGCTTGCGCAACCTGGAGCCGGTGCGGGCCGGGCAGCGCCTCTCGCCCGAGGGCGCCGACGAGGTGGTCTGTCCGGTCGATGGCCGCCTGCTCTTCCCGAAGTACCCTCGGCGGGATGAGCAGGGCCGCGCCCTCCCGCCGCTGCCCGAAGAGCTCTACCGGGTCGTCGTGCCGCCTCCCGGCCATCCCAGGGACCTCTGGGCCGGGTAGCATCCAGGGATGCACCTCCTCCTCCTGCTGGCCTGCACCTCCTCCTCCCCCAAGGGCGCGCCCGACGATGACNNGGGGAGAGACCGGCGACGGGGGAGGCTCGCTCCCCTTGGAGGCCGATCTGCTCTTCGACGGGCGCAGCCCTCCCGAGCCGCTGATCGGCCTGGGCGCGCAGATCTG
This sequence comes from Deltaproteobacteria bacterium UBA2385, assembly GCA_002343455.1. Taxonomy (GTDB): domain Bacteria; phylum Myxococcota_A; class UBA796; order UBA796; family UBA2385; genus UBA2385. The sequence continues at coordinate 2,749 of DDSR01000145.1, forward strand.
GGCGGGGGACGAGGCCTGGCCCGCGGCGCTGGACCCGCTGGGGGCGCGCGTCGTGCGCATCGCGCTCAACGCCAACTACGGCTCATCCGCGGTGGAGCTGCCCGTCGACGCCTCGCCCGAGGAGTGGGACGCCTGGTTCGTGGAGCACGCCCTCGACGCCAGCCCGAGCTTCCTCGCCGACCTCCAGCACAGCCTCGCCCTGAGCGAGGAGCGCGGCCTGCTCTGGATCGCCCACCAGTGGGAGGCCCCGCCGGCCTGGGAGGAGCGCTGGGGCCAGCTCAAGCCCGAGCACGTCGACGACTTCGCCGCCATGACAGGCGCCTTGATGGGCTGGCTGGCCGACCAGGGCATCGAGCCCCGCTGGATCGAGCTCTGCAACGAGCCCGACGGCGACTGGAACAGCGCCATCGCGCCCGAGGACTACGACGCCCTGGTGCGGGCCGCCCGCGCCGATCTCGACGCCCGCGGCCTGGTCGGCGTCGGCCTGCTGGGCCCCGGCCTCGCCACCCTGGGAGGCTGGGTCGGCTCGCCCGCCCCCGAGTGGATCCCCAGCCTCTCCGAGGAGGCCGTGACCGCCCTGGAGGGCTGGTCGGCCCACACCTGGGACGACTACGGCGAGGACGGCGAGGGGCACCTCTTCTTGCAAGAGCGCTGGGCGATCTTCGTCGACCAGCTCAGCGCGCGGGACCCCGAGAAGCCCATCTTCGCCACCGAGCTGGGCAGCAAGGACCTGCGCTTCGGCGAGGCCAACTACAGCTCGACCGACGGGGACGTCTGCGGCTTCTCCACCGAGTCCGAGGGCTACGCCCTGCGGCTGCTCGCCCACCTCGCGGTGGCCCTGGACGCGGGCGCGGACGCGATCCTGGTCTGGGAGGCGGCCGACCAGGCCTGGCAGTGCAGCCGCTGGGGGATGACCGACGGCGAGGGGCGCTCGCGGCCCTTCCACGAGGCGCTGGCCCTCTTCAGCTCGGCCCTGCCCGACGACGGGGGCACCGTGCGGGCGCCGGGGGCCGATCTGCCCGCCATCGCCGTGCTGGGCGCGAGCGAGGGCGCGGTGCTGGTCGTCAACGACAGCGCCGAGCGGGTCAGCCGCACCGTGGCCATCGAGGGCGGCTGGTCGCTGGTCGAGGCGCGGGGCTTCGGGACCGAGGAGCGCCTGCTCTACGACGAGCTGATCGACCTGGAGCAGGCGGAGTTCAGCGACGAGATCCTGGGCCTGGACACAGCCAACGCAGGCAACTTCGACGACGATCGCTCGCGGGTCTACCGGACCGGCAACAGCGACGCCTCGCTGGTCTGGTCGGTGGCGGGCCGGGGCGAGCTCGTCTCCGCCTCGCTGGTCGGCTGGTCCTGGAACGGCGCCGATCCCGCGACCTTCGGGGTCGAGTCCAGCCTGGACGGCGAGAGCTGGGATCCGCTGGCGCCGGAAGAGACCCTCAGCTCGCCGGGCGGGTTTCGCCACGATCTGGTCCTGGACGGCCTTCCCGCCGGCACGACCCACCTCCGCCTGACCCTGCCGGCCACCGACGGCCCCTCCTGGACCCCGCAGCTCGGCGAGGTCTCGCTGCGCTGGCGGCTGGCCGAGCCGGCCCTCCTGCCCACCGGCGAGGCCCCTTGGACGGTCGACCTGCCGCCGGAGAGCGCGGTGGTGCTGGTGGTGGAGCGGTAGGCGCGCCCCCCGGGGGTGCAACTAGCTAGTGCCTGGCNNTGCCTGGCACTAGCTAGTTGCACCGGCCCCACCGCGCCTCCCGGCGTGCTAAACGGCCCCCCCGGCACACCGCGGAGTCCGCCATGACCAGCCCCAGCTCGACCATCATCTGGACCCAGATCGACGAGGCCCCTGCCCTCGCCACCTGGTCCTTGCTGCCCATCGTCCAGGCCTTCACCCGCAGCGGCGGCGTCGACGTGCAGACCCGCGACATCTCGCTGGCCGGGCGCATCCTG
>DDSR01000145.1:4719-5239 GCA_002343455.1 Deltaproteobacteria bacterium UBA2385
GCCGAACATCTCGGCCTCGATCCCCCAGCTCAAGGAGGCCATCAAGGAGCTCCAGGGCCAGGGCTACGACATCCCCGACTACCCCGAGGCCCCCGCGGACGAGGCCCAGCGGGCCGTCTTCCAGCGCTACGCCAAGGTGCTCGGCAGCGCGGTCAACCCGGTCCNNCGCGAGGGCAACTCCGACCGCCGCTGCCCGCCCGCGGTCAAGGCCTTCTCGCGCAAGCACCCCCACCGGCTGGGCGCCTGGAGCCCGGACTCCCAGTCCCACGTCGCCCATATGGACGAGGGCGACTTCTTCGGCAGCGAGCGCAGCATCACGCTCAGCCGGGCCACCGAGCTGCTCTTCGAGTACTCGGACGGCGAGGGCAAGGTCATCCCCCTCAAGAAGGGCATCACGGCCCAGGAGGGCGAGGTCCTGGACTGCTCGGTGATGCACATCGCCCCGCTGCGCCGCTTCTACGCCCGCCAGATCGAGGACGCCAAGGAGCGCGGCCTGCTGCTCTCGCTGCACCTGAAGGCG
>DDSR01000076.1:0-1256 GCA_002343455.1 Deltaproteobacteria bacterium UBA2385
CCGAGTAGCTGTTGAGCAGGGAGACGACGACGGGCATGTCCGCCCCGCCGATGGCCAGGACGAGGTGCAGGCCCATCAGGCCGGCCACGACGCTGATCAGCAGCAGCAGGGCCACACCGGCCTCTGCGGGGGCGGGGATGATCTGGGCGTGGACCAGGGTCAGGCCGACCCCCGAGCCGACGATGATCAGAAGGCCCGCCAGGTTCATGGCATGCCGACCAGGCAGCAGCATGGGTTTGCCGGAGAGGCTGCCCCTCAGCTTGCCCCAGGCCACTACCGAGCCGGTGAAGGTGATGGCGCCGATGGCCACGCCCAGCCAGACCTCGGTGTCGTGGACGACCAGGGCGGCGGTCGAGGCGAGGTCGCCGTGGGGATGCAGGAAGCTGGCGATGCCGACCAGGACCGCGGCCAGGCCGACGAAGCTGTGCAGCAGGGCGACCAGCTCGGGCATGGCGGTCATCACCACCCGCTTGGCCATCACGGCGCCGATGCTGCCGCCGACCAGCACCGCCACCAGCATCAGCCAGGGGCTCTGGATCGCCGGGTGCAGGGTGGTGACGCCGATGGCCAGGGCCATGCCGACGATGCCGAAGACGTTGCCGCGCCGGGCGGTCTCCTGGCTGGAGAGTCCCCCCAGGCTGAGGATGAAGAGGATCCCCGCGGCGAGGTAGCAGGCGGTGAGCAGGCTCTCGGGGAGGCCGTCCGGAAACATGGCGGCTCCTATCGGTGGAACATGCGCAGCATCCGCTGGGTGACCAGGAAGCCACCGACGATGTTGATGCTGGCAAAGAGGATTGCGATGGCCCCGAGGATCGCGGCGGCGTCGAACTCGCCACTGCCGGCGGTCAGCATGCCGCCCAGCACGATGATCCCGCTGATGGCGTTGGTGACGCTCATNNGAAGCAGGCCAGGATGAAGACCGTCAGGTGCTGGAGGAACTCGCCGGGGGCGAAGACCCCCAGCAGGGCGAGGAGGACCGCACCCACCAGGCCGCCCACCCGGCTTGCCACCGAGGGGCCCGTGGGCGCGGGCTTGTGGCCGTGCTCGACCTTGGCGGCGGGCTGGGGCTTGGGGGCCGGCAGCGGGGCCGCGTTGGGGAAGGGCGCGATCGGCCAGCGCAGCTGACCGGCGTGGACGACGGCGCTCTGGTGGAGGACCTCGTCCTCGAGGTTGATCGCCAGCTTGCTGCCGCCGCCCATATCGTCCAGCAGGTGGGCGATGTTCTGGCCGAAGAAGCGGCTGGCCACCGTCGACAT
>DDSR01000076.1:1308-2993 GCA_002343455.1 Deltaproteobacteria bacterium UBA2385
GGATCAGCGCGGTCGTGATGATGACGTCGACCTGCTTGGCCTGCTCCAGGAAGAGGGCCATCTCGGCGGCGATGAACTCGGGGCTCATCGTCTTGGCGTAGCCGCCGCCTCCTTCGCCGCTCTCGTCGAGGTTGACCTTGAGGAACTTCGCCCCCATGCTCTCCACCTGCTCCTGGCAGGCGGCGCGCACGTCGAAGGCGCGCACCTCGGCCCCCAGCGAGCGGGCGGCGCCGATCGCCGCGAGCCCGGCGACGCCCGCCCCGATGACGAGCACCCTGGCGGGCGGGGCCTTGCCGGCCGCGGTCATCTGCCCGGTGAAGAAGCTGNNCGGTAGCCGGCGATGTTGGCCATGCTGGAGAGCACGTCCATCTTCTGGGCGCGGGTGATGCGGGGGATGCGCTCCAGGGAGATCGCGCTGGCCCCACGGTCGGCGATTCGCTGCAGCAGCTCGCCGTTGCGGGCCGGGTCGAGCAGGCTGACCAGCACCGCGCCCGCCGCGAGGCCGTCGACCTCGTGCGTGCCGTCCGGGCGGACCCCGGGAGGCTCGATGTGGGCGACCACCTCGCAGGCCCAGGCGGTGTCGCGGTCCACCACCGTCGCCCCGGCGAGGGCATAGGCCTCGTCGCTGAAGCCGGCGGACTGGCCGGCCCCGGCCTCGACCGCGACCTCGAAGCCCAGCTTGATCAGGCGTGGGACCGTGTCGGGAGCAACGGCCACCCGGCGCTCTGCCGGGGCGAGCTCCCTGGGGACTCCGATGCGCATTGGCGTGCCCTCCGTTCCGTAGGGCCGCCGGTCTTAATGCGTTGAGGCCTCAGCCGCCTTGCGAATCCACAGGGATCTTGCCGCGGTGGCGGTGGTCTTCCCCCCGCACCAGGAAGAGCACGTGCTCGGCCAGGTTGGTCCCGTGGTCGCAGATGCGCTCGTAGTACTTGGCGGTGGACTGGAGCTGGATGCCGCGGCGCACATTGCCGGTGTCCTGGAGCATCTCGGCCAGGACCTCGGTGAAGAAGTCGCTGTAGAGATCATCCATCTCGTCGTCGCGGGCGATGACGGCATGGGCCTTCAGCTCGTCGCTGTTGACGAAGGCGTCCAGGGCGTCCCGCACCATCTCGCGGGCCAGGTTGCCCATCTGCTCCAGCCGCAGATCGTGTCCCCCGGCGGGCAGCGGCGCCAGGTCCTGGGCGCGCTCGCAGATGTTGACCGCGAGATCGCCGATGCGCTCCAGATCGGTCACCATCTTCAAGACCAGGGTGACGAAGCGCAGGTCGCGGGCCAGCGGCGTCCGCAGGGCGAGGATGCGCAGGCAGGCGCGATCGATCTCGATCTCGTCCTGGTTGACCCGGCGGTCGTTGCCGATGGTGCTGCGGGCGAAGGCGATGTCCCGGGCCACCACCGCGCGGGTGGAGTGCAGGATCATCTCTTCCACCCTCGCACCCATCACGAGCAGGCGCTCTTTCAGGTCCGCGAGCTCGGCTCGGAACTCGCGGTCGGTGTGAAGGTGGTGGGCTGCGGAGTCGCTCATGAACCCAAGATATCCGTGTTCGGGCTCAGCCGAACTTTCCGGTGATGTAATCCTCGGTCCGCTGGTCGGTGGGCGAGGTGAAGACCGTCGCGGTGTCGCCCACCTCGACCAGGTCCCCCATCAGGAAGAAGGCCGTGCGGTCGCTGACGCGGGCGGCCTGCTG
>DDSR01000381.1:0-32151 GCA_002343455.1 Deltaproteobacteria bacterium UBA2385
CCGGGCCCGCCGATAGCGATGTCGTCGCCGTCACCGGCATCGATCGTGTCGGTCCCGTCCCCGCCATGCAGGACGTCGTCGCCCGGCCCGCCGTACAGGTAGTCGTGGTACCCGTCGTTGGCGAAGATCTGGTCGAGCCCGACCTCGCCGTACAGGTGCTCGTAGAAGCGGAATTGGACGTAGTCCGACCCCCGGATCACATCGTTGCCGGTGCCGCCGAAGATGTAGGCGACCGGCGGCTGAGCAGCCGCCGGCTTCAGGTTGTAGGTGTTGGTGGCCCACTCGAAGCACAATGCGTCACCGTAGTCGGAGCCGATGATCTCCACGAAGCTATAGTCCGCCGCAGGCGACTCGCAGCAGAAGCGGTTCATGGTGGGCGGGCCGCTGCCCGTGTAGTAGACGCCCCAGGCCTCGTAGGGGACCGAGAGGTCGTAGTCCGTGACCATGTTCGCTTCCGAGTCCGCCGTGGAGGCGCTCAGGTCGCAGGTCCAGGTGTCGTCGGTGATCGTTGTGGTTCGCTCGAAGCAGATGCCGTCGCAGGTCGCGGTGTCGTACGGCGAGGGGCAATCCGCCTGCGCCTCAGGCGAAGCCGCGCTCGCGGCGAAGACCGCCATCAGGGCCAGGGCACGCGGGGGGGGGGAAATTCCAGACATCGGGTTGTCCGACGGGTTGAGGGGACTGCTCGTTCGCGCGAGGACCACGCATGAGGAGTCTCTCCCACACCTTTTCGAAAGTCAACAGGTCTCCGAAGACTTTACAATTGAATGCCCGTTCAGCGCTCGATCCAGCCGCACTGGCCTGTCGACCCCAGCAGCAGCGGCCCGACGCCCGACTCACACCACACAGCGCGCCGCCAGCTCCCGGAGCTGCTCCTCCCCCGGCCAGCGCCGCACCGCGCGCGAGGCCAGCCGACCGGCCTCCTCGACCTGGTTTCGCTCCAGCAGCGACGCAACACGCAGCGCCGCCTCGGCCGGGAGGGCCGGCAGCGGTCCATACCGACGATCCTCCAGCCGCGCGAGCTGGGCCGGCGGGAGACCGCCCGCCAGCAGCCGGGCGAGGACCTGGTCAACCAGGGCGCGGCGCCCGTTGTCCATGGCCTCCTCGGCCAGCAGGACGAGCGCCTTATGGTCCTGACCGGCGAGCTCCAGCGCCCGGGCGTCGGCCTCGGCCCGCTTGGGCTCGGGGTCGAGGCGAGCGGCCTTGACGACCCGCCGGGCGCGGTCGCGCTCGATCTCGCCGAAGACCTTGGGCGCGGCCCAGGTGGCGAGGGCGGCGAGGGCCATCACGATGGCCCACTTGGGGACGCCGAGGGTCAGGAGCAGGCTGAGCAGGGTCTTCATGGGTTCTCCGCGGCGCAGGTGTAGACGCGGGGACCGGGTTTGACAAGCGGGGGCCAACTCTTGCCAGGCACCTTGAACGCGGTAGCCTCCCGAATTACGCCAGCCGGCCCCCGCTTCCCCAGAGTTAGCGTGGAACCCTCCTGGCTCGATCCTTCCTGGCTCTCCGCACTCGCCCTCCTCGCTGTCGCGCTGGTCGTGCCGGCCGGGATGCTGATCGGGGCCCGGATCCTGGCGGTCAAGGCTCGCCGGGACGTGGCGACCAAGTTCGACACCTATGAGTGCGGCGAAGAGCCCGACGGCGCGGCCTGGCTGCGCTTCCACCCCCGTTACTACGTGGTGGCGCTGCTCTTCGTGCTCTTCGACGTCGAGACGGTCTTCATGCTGCCCTGGGCGCTGACCCTCGAACAGCTCGGCGCCGTCGCCTGGGTCGAGATGCTGGTCTTCGTGGCCATCCTGATGCTGGGCTGGGGCTACGCGGTGCGCAAGGGAGCGATCCGATGGCAGTAGACGAGTCCGGCCAGGCCTTCCGGCACCCGGCCTACGGCATGATCGAGGGGTTGACCTCGCTTCCGGGCGTGGACCTGGCCTTCACCACGGCCGACAAGGTGCTGACCTGGGGACAGGCCAACGCGCTCTGGGTCTTCCCGATGGCGACCTCCTGCTGCGGCATCGAGTTCATGGCCACCAGCGCCAACCGCTTCGACAGCGACCGCATCGGCACCATCCCGCGGGCGACGCCCCGGCACTGCGACGTGATGATCATCGCGGGCACGATCACGGTGAAGATGGCCCCCCGGGTCAAGAAGCTGTGGGACCAGATGCCCGAGCCGAAGTGGGCGATCGCGATGGGCTCCTGCGCCATCTCGGGCGACTTCTACCGGGACATCTACAGCGTCGTGCCCGGTGTCGACACCTTCATGCCGGTGGACGTCTACGTGCCCGGCTGCCCGCCCAACCCCGACGGCCTGCTGGAGGGCATCCGCCGCTTGCAGGAGAAGATCCGCAACAAGCGCAACGGGGCCTTCGTCGAGCCGGACAAGCGGCCGATCGCCGGCCTGCAGGCGCCCAGCATCCCGCGCATCGGCGACCCCGACCGGGACCCGGCGATCGACGCCGCCCAGCTCGAGGCGGTCCAGCAGCTCGACCCCGACGGGGGGATGCGCCGCTCCAGCGCTCCCCCGGCTCCGACCCGTCCCGTCCGGAAGGAGGACTGATGCCTCCCCTCCACGAGCCGATCCCCCCGGATGTGCTGGAGTGGTGCCAGGCCGAGCTGGGCCTGGAGACGGTCCCCGCCGAGGGCCCCGAGGTGCCGCGCGACCGGCTGCTGGCCTTCGCCCGCGCCCTGAAGGATCAGCACGACTTCTGGTTCTTCCTCTACTGCGCCAGCACGCACTACCCGGAAGAGGGCTCCGCCGGCGAAGAGGGCCACAAGCCCGATCGCACCCTGGTCGCCTACCGGGTCCGCCGCCTGCCGCACGCCGCCAGCGGCCGACCGACCCAGACCTTCCCCTTCCGCGTCTGGGTGCCGACGGGCGAGTCGACCCCCTCGCTGGCCGAGGTCTGGGTGGGCGCCGACTGGCAGGAGCGTGAACAGTTCGACCTGGTCGGGACGGTCTTCGCCGGCCACCCCGACCCGCGGCGCCTGATGATGCCCGAGGACTGGCCGGGGCACCCGCTGCGCCGCGACTACGCCATCGAGACGGGGCACTTCCCATGGCGGTGACCCTCTCCCACTCCCTGCCCGTTCAGACCCTGCCTCGTACGATGCAGGTCGGCGGGGTCACGGTGCCGGTCGACCTCGTGACGACGGGCTGGCCGGACCCGCAGATGCGGCTGGAGGACTACGATCCCGAAGCCGACCTGATGACCATCAACATGGGTCCCCAGCACCCCTCGACCCATGGGGTCTTGCGGGTCAAGCTCTGGCTGGACGGCGAGACGGTGGTCAAGGCGGTCCCCTATGTGGGCTACCTGCATCGCGGCGTCGAGAAGCTGTGCGAGAAGCTGACCTATGTGCAGCTCACGCCCATCGTCGACAAGAACGACTACGTCTCGCCGATGATGAACGAGATGGCCATCAACATGGCCATCGAGAACGCGCTGGGCATCGAGCCTCCCCGGCGGGCGCAGTACATGCGCAGCATCCTGGCGGAGATCCAGCGCATCGGCAGCCACCTGATCTCGGTGGGCACCTGGGGCCTGGACATGGGCGGGGCCATCGGCGGCGGCGCGACGATCTTCATGTTCTGCATGCGCGAGCGGGAGCTGCTGCTGGACCTCTTCGAAGAGCTGACCGGCTGCCGCTTCCACTACAACACCCACACGGTGGGCGGGCAGCGGCACGACCTGCCGGTGGGCTGGGACGTCAAGGCGAAGCAGGTGCTGGCCCGCATCGTGGAGCGCTCCTACGAGTACGAACAGTTCCTGGTCGAGAACCCGATCTGCCGGGCCCGAGCCCGGGGGGTGGCGGTGCTGGACCCGCTGCTGGCGATGGAGTGCGGCGCCAGCGGGCCGATCCTGCGTGGAAGCGGCGTGGACTTCGATCTGCGGCGGGACGCGCCTTACGCGGCCTACGGCGAGATCGAGGTGCGCGTGCCGACCCGGACCGAGGGCGACGCGCTGGCCCGGGCCATGGTGCGGGTCGACGAGATCCGGGAGAGCGCCCGCATCGCCAGCGCGCTGCTGGACGGCGTGCCCGAGGGGCCCATCTGTGCGTTGAAGCCGGTCAAGCTGCCCGGCGCGGTCAAGCTGATGGAGGGCGAGACCGCCTACGCCGCGGTCGAGGGCCCCCGCGGCGAGCTGGGGACCTACCTGGTGGCCCAGACCGACCGCAAGGTGGGTCAGCACCCCTACCGCCTGAAGATCCGTTCGCCTTCGCTGCACGCCCTCTCCCTGCTGCCCTACCTCTGTCCGGGGCACACGCTGGCGGACGTGGTGGTGATCATCGGCTCGCTGGATCCGATCATGGGCGAGGTGGACCGATGATCGTGCTCTTCGACTCGCCCTGGCTGCACGGGGCCCTGCTTGGCCTGGTGGTCTCGGTCTCGCTGCTGACGGTCACGGCCGCCGGCCTGCTCTACGAGCGCAAGTTCGCCGGACGCCTGCAGAACCGCCCCGGACCGACCGAGGTGGGGCCCTGGGGCCTGCTCCAGCCGGTGGCGGACGGGCTGAAGCTCTTCCAGAAGGAACAGATCGTCCCGGCGGCGGCCCAGCGCTTCCTCTTCCTGCTGGCTCCGCTGCTGGTGGTGGTGGCGGCCCTGGCCGGGGCGGCCGTGATCCCCTGGAGCGCCGAGCTGATGGTCGCCGATCTGCACATGGGCGTGCTCTGGGCCCTGGCGATGGCCAGCCTGATGCCGCTGCCGGTGTGGATCGCCGGCTGGTCCAGCAACAACAAGTACGCGCTGCTGGGCGCGATGCGGACGGTGGCCCAGGGGATCTCCTACGAGGTGCCGCTGCTGCTGACCGCCCTGGTGCCGATCATCCTCACCGGCAGCTTCCGCATGGGCGACATCGTCGCAGCCCAGGCCGATCTGCGCTGGTTCGCGCTCTGGCCGCCGGGCCCCGGCGCGGTGGCCTTCGTGCTCTTCCTGCTGACCGCGCTCGCCGAGTCCAACCGGATCCCCTTCGACATCCCCGAGGCCGAGAGCGAGCTGGTGGCCGGCGTGACGGTCGAGTACACCGGCATGAACTTCGGCATGTTCTACCTGGCCGAGTACGTCCACAGCCTGGTGGCCAGCGCCATCGCGGCGGCGCTGTTCCTGGGCGGCTGGGACATGGGCCCGCTGGGCAGCGGGCTGCACTGGATGCTGCTGAAGACCCTGCTGCTGTGGGCGGTGATCTTCTGGATCCGCTGGACGCTGCTGCGCTTCCGCTCGGACCAGCTGATGGAGCTGTGCTGGCGCTGGCTGGTGCCCCTGGGCCTGGGGCTGGTGCTGTTCACGGCCACCTGGAAGGTGTTCGCATGAGCGACCGAAGGGAGCTCAGACCCCGGAGAGGGGGAACCTGGAGGGGTTCCCCCCCTTGGAGAACGCATGAGCATTCTTGACCCCTTCCGGATCGGCTTCCGAAACTTCTTCCGTCCGATGATCACCGAGCCGCTGCCATGGAAACAGACCCGCCAGCGCTCCGAGCGCTATCGGGCCAGCTTCGCCCTGGTGCACGACGAGCACGGGGAAGAGGCCTGCATCGGCTGCAAGATGTGCGAGAAGATCTGTCCCTCGCAGATCATCACCGTCACGACCGGGGCCAAGGCGAAGAGCGAGGCGACCGGCAAGATGCGGGGGACCTGCGCCGACTTCACCCTGGATCTGAACGCCTGCATCATCTGCGAGCTCTGCGTGCAGGTCTGTCCGACCGACGCGATCGTGATGGTGCGGGTCCAGGAGCGGCCCAGCTTCGACCGCAACGAGCTGATGCTGACGATGGAGAAGCTGTACGCCAACGAGCAGAAGAAGCAGAACGCCTGGGCGGACGGCACCAAGCTGATCGCCATGCAAGACCCCGGTGCGGGCGGAGGCAAGGACTGATGGCCGCCTGGATTGCCTTCTTCGCGCTGGCGGTCGTGCTGGTCGGCGCCGCCGTGATGGTCGTGAGCGCCCGGGACCTGGTGCACACCGTGCTGTGGCTGGCCCTGGGGCTCGTCACGACGGCCGGGGTTCATGTCGCCCTGGCGGCCGACTTCCTGGCGGCGGTGCAGATCCTGCTCTACTCGGGCGGCGTCGTGACCTTGATGCTCTTCGCCGTGATGCTGACCCGGCACCTGGAGGGGGCGACCGCGCGGATGAGGTCCGAGAGCGGCGCCCGCGGGGTGGTGGTGGCCCTGATGCTGGCCGGGCTGATCGGCGCCAGCCTGTGGCGCTCGGACAAGCTGGGGGCCAAGGCCCCGGCGATGGAGGTCGACACCGCCGCGCTGGGCGAGCTCTTCCTGGGCCCGCTGGTGCTGCCCTTCGAGCTGCTCTCCGTGCTGCTGCTGGCGGCGATGATCGGGGCGATCGTCCTCTCCCGCCCCGAGGGGCCGCCAGGCAGCGTCCCTCGCCTGCCGCCGCGGGTCACACCTCCGGGGGGTCCTCATGAATGAGCTCTTGGCCAACGGCCCCGGCCTGGGCGCCTGGCTCTCCCTGGCGGGCCTGCTCTTCTGCATCGGCACCTACGGGCTGCTGACCCGCAAGAACCTGGTCGCGGTGCTCTGCTCGCTGGAGCTGATGGCCAACGCCGTCAACATCAACCTGGTGGCCTTCTCTCGCTTCCACGGCGACGAGCTGGGCCAGGTCTTCGCCCTCTTCTCCATCGCCCTGACGGTGGCCGAGGTCGCGGTGGGGCTGGCGATCATCATCCTGGTCTACCGCCAGCGCCAGGGCATCGAGATCCACGAACTCACCGACCTGCGTGGCTGAGGCCCTACCGTGAACGCCACCGCTCTCGCCGTCCTCGTCTACCCGCTGCTCAGCTTCCTGCTGCTCGGCCTGGTCTGGCCGCTGCGCCAGAACGGGCGCCTGGCGGGCTGGATCTCCACCCTGGCGGCCGTCGCCTCCTTCCTGGGCAGCCTGCGGCTGCTGTGGAAGGTGCTGGAGGGCGAGGGCGTCGGCAGCGCGACGATCCCCTGGCTGGTGGCCGACGGCAAGGTGATCGCCGAGCTGGGCATCCACGTCGACGGGATCAGCGCCAGCATGCTGGTGGTCGTGACCCTGGTGGCCGCCTGCGTCCAGGCCTACAGCCTGGGCTACCTCGCCGACGAGCCCAAGGCCGACCTGGGCCGCTACTTCACCTGGCACTCCCTCTTCATCGTGGCGATGGGCGGGCTGGTGCTGGCGCCCAACCTGCTGCAGCTCTTCCTGGCCTGGGAGCTGGTGGGGCTGTGCAGCTACCTGCTGATCGGCTTCTACTGGCGCAAGCCCTCGGCCGGGCGGGCGGCGGTCAAGGCCTTCTGGGTGACCAAGTTCGCCGATATGGGCCTGCTGCTGGGCCTGATCGTGCTGTACGCGACGACGGGCAGCTTCGAGTGGTCCACCCCGGTCCCCGCGGCCTGGGCGGTGGTGGTGCCGGCCCTGCTCTTCGTGGGCGTGATGGGCAAGAGCGCGCAGGTGCCGCTGCACATCTGGCTGCCCGACGCGATGGAGGGCCCGACCCCGGTCTCGGCCCTGCTGCACGCGGCGACGATGGTGGCGGCGGGCGTGTTCCTGATCGTGCGGGCCTACCCCCTCTTCGAGGCGGCCCCCCCGCTGCTGCTGGCCATGACCTGGATCGGCGCCGTCACGGCCCTGGTCGCAGCGGTGACCGCGGTGGTGCAGGACGACATCAAGAAGGTCCTGGCCTACAGCACCTGCTCGCAGCTCGGCTTCATGATCGCGGCCCTGGGCTCGGGCCAGCTGATGGGCGGCTACTTCCACCTGACGACGCACGCCTTCTTCAAGGCCCTGCTCTTCCTGGGGGCCGGCGCGGCCATCCACGCGACCCACAGCAACAGCATCCACCAGATGGGCGGGCTCTGGCGCAGCACCCGCTTCTCGGCGGTGCTCTTCATCGTCGGCGCGGCCGCGCTGGCGGGCATCCCCGGGCTGGCCGGCTTCTTCAGCAAGGACCTGATCCTAGAGGAGCTGCTGCACGCCGGGCAGTACGGCCCGCTGGCCATGCTGCTGCTCAGCGCGGGCCTGACGGCCTTCTACATGACCCGGGTGGTTGCGATCGCCTTCTTCGGGCCGGCCTCGGAGGGCGCCGCCCACGCCCACGAGTCGCCGCCTTCGATGCTGCTGCCGATGACCGTCCTGATGGTGCCCGCGGTGCTGGCGGGGCTGGCGGGCCCGCTCTTCGCGGGGCTCTGGAACCAGCCCTACCACTTCGCCCTGACCCCGGTGGGAGGCCTCGCCACCCTGGCCGCGCTCAGCGGCATCGGGCTGGGCGTGCTGCGCTACGGCACGCGGAGCTGGGCCTCTCCCCTGCCCGAGGGGCCGCGCCGCTTCATCCTCTCCGCCCCGATCGACAGCTTCTGGCTGGCCGCCTGGCAGAGGGGCCTGCAGCCGGTGGCCCGAGGCATCGGCTGGGTCGACCGCTACGTCGTCGACGGGCTGATGAACGCGGTCGGCTGGCTGTTCCTGCTGGCCGGTGAGAAGGTGCGGGCGCTCCAGACCGGGCGAGCCCAGGACTACGTGCTCGGGGTGCTGATGGGCGTGCTCGCCGTCGTCGCCTACGGGCTGGTAGGTGCCGCATGAACCTCCCTCTGCTCTCGATCATCGTCTTTGCCCCGCTGGTCGCGGCCCTGGTGCTGGTCTTCGTGCCCTCCAGCGCGCGCTCGACCACCCGGATCGTCGCCGTCGCCAGCGCCATCGTCTCGCTGATCGGCAGCCTGATCGTGGCGGTCGGCTTCCAGCCCGGCGGCGGCTACCAGTTCCGCGAGAAGTACCCGATCATCGAGTCGATCGGCATCAACCTCGAGCTCGGCGTCGACGGCTGGGGGGTCAGCCTGCTGCTGCTGACCAGCATCATCATGTTCGCCGGCAGCTTCGCGACCTGGACCCTGAAGGAGCGGGACAAGGAGTTCTACATCCTGCTGCTGGCCCTGGTCTGCGGGGTCTACGGCGTCTTCGTCAGCCTGGATCTCTTCGTCTTCTTCCTGTTCTACGAGATCGCCGTGCTGCCGATGTACCTGCTCATCGGCGTCTGGGGCAGCACCAAGAAGGTGGCCGAGGCCGGGCCCTTCCGCTTCCTCTTCCGCATCCTGGACATCGGCGGCAAGGAATACGCCGCCATGAAGCTGACGCTGATGCTGCTGGCCGGCTCGGCCTTCATCCTGGCGGGCATCCTGGCGATGTACGACGCCGCCGGCCTGCGAAGCTTCTCGATCGAAGCACTGGAAGCCGCCAGCTACCCGCGCGGCATGCAGATGTGGGCCTTCCCGGCCCTGTGGCTTGGTTTCGGCACCCTGGCCGGCGTCTTCCCCTTCCACACCTGGTCGCCCGACGGACACGCCAGCGCGCCGACGGCCGTCTCGATGCTGCACGCCGGCGTGCTGATGAAGCTCGGCGCCTTCGGCGTGATGCGGGTGGGCATGGTGATGCTCCCCGAGGGCGCCCAGGCCTGGGCCGTCGTCGTCGGCATCGTCGCCGTGATCAACGTGGTCTGGGGCGCCATGGCGGCGATGCGGCAGACCGACCTCAAGTACATCATCGCCTACAGCTCGGTCAGCCATATGGGCGTGGTCATGCTGGGCGCGGCCACCCTGACGATCGAGGGCTGGAACGGCGCCATCTACCAGATGTTCGCCCACGGCCTGATGACGGCGCTCTTCTTCGCGTTGGTCGGCTTGATCTACGAGCGCGCCCACGATCGCGAGATCGGCAACATGGGCGGCTTCGCCAAGGCGATGCCGGCGATCGCCGTCTTCTTCACCATCGCGGGCCTCTCCTCGCTGGGCATGCCCGGGCTGGCCGGCTTCGTGGCCGAGCTGATGGTCTTCCTGGGGGCCTGGAAGGGCCCGATGGCCTGGTGGGCACTGGCCGGCATCTTCGGCGCCTGGGTGACCGCGGTCTACGTGCTGCGGGCCAGCCGGGCGATCTTCTGGGGGCAGGGGCCGCCCGAGCGCTACACCGACCTCTCGGACCCCAAGGGCCCGGAGTGGGTGGCCCTGGTGGTGCTGACGGCCTGCTTGATCCTCTTCGGGCTGGTCCCGGGACTCATCCTGGTCGACATCGACCAGACGACGACCCAGTACCTGCAGCTGGCCCTCGACGCCGCGCGTAGCGGAGGTGCCCGGTGATCCCCGGTCTCGAAGCGCTCGCGCTCCCGCTGCTGCTGGTCGCCCTGGCGGTCGCCGTGCTGGCCGCCGACCTGGTCGTCCCCTGGCGCGCGATCGAGCCCTCCGGCGGCGAGCGGCGCGGCCTGGGTGCCCTGGTGGCGGCAGGGCTGCTTGGCGCGCTGGCCGCGACCTGGTGGCTGCCCGCTGACGTCGTGGCGGTCGGCGGCGCCTACATCCAGGACGGCTTCTCGCTCTACATGCAGCGCATCGTGCTGGCCGCCGGCGTGCTGGCCACCCTGGGCAGCATCGACCACGTCGACACCCGCTTCCCCGGGCGGCAGGGCGAGTACTACCTGATGCTGCTCTCCAGCCTGGTCGGCATGACCGTGCTGGCCGGCGCGCGCGAGCTGATCCTGCTGGTGGTCGCCTTCGAGCTGATGGGCATCCCCCTCTACGTCCTGGCGGCGATGCAGAAGCGGCAGGCCGCGGGCGTCGAAGGCGCGCTCAAGCTGTACCTGACCGGGGCAGCCTCCTCGGTCGTGATGCTCTACGGCCTCTCTTTCATCTTCGGCATCACCGGCACGACCTCGCTGACCATCATCGCCCAGGGCCTCCAGGCCGGCGCCTTCCAGGACCCGCTGCTGGTGCTGGGCCTGCTGCTGACCCTGGCCGGGATGGGCTTCAAGGTCGGCGCGGTGCCCTTCCATATGTGGGTGCCCGACACCTACCAGGGCGCCCCCACCCCCTTCGTGGCCTTCCTCAGCGTCGCCCCCAAGGCCGCTGGCTTCGCCGCGATGATCCGCCTCTTCGTTGAGGGCATGGGCGGGATGCGGGACGCCTGGTGGCCGCCGGTGCTGGTGATCGGCCTCGCCACGATGCTGGTCGGCAACGTCTTCGCGATCAACCAGGACAACGTCAAGCGCCTGCTGGCCTGGTCGGGCATCGCCCACATCGGCCTGCTGCTGATCGGCTTCGGCCTCGCCACGGTCGAGAGCCTGGGCATCCTGCTCTTCTACCTGGCGGCCTACGTCTTCACGAATATGGGCGCCTTCCTGGTCGCCGAGGTGGTCGGCCGCGACGGCGACGACAGCCTGGTGGCCTGGAGAGGGCTCGCCCGCCGGCACCCCGGCCTGGGCCTCGCCATGCTGCTCTTCCTGCTCAGCCTGGGCGGCATCCCCTTCGCGGCCGGCTTCTGGGCCAAGATCCTGCTGTTCTGGTCCTTCTGGCAGGCCGGCATGGGCTTCATCGTGCTGCTGGGCGCGGTCCTCGCGGTCCTGGCCCTCTTCTACTACCTGCGGGTCGGTCGCAGCATGTTCATCGACCGCAGCGAGGCCCCGGCGCCGAAGGTCGGCCTCCCCATGAGCATCGCCATCGGCCTCTGCCTGGCCGGCGTGCTGGGGATGGGCGTCTACCCGCGCCCCTTCATCGAGCTGGCCATGGCCGCCGCCGCGGGGCTGCTGGGAGGCTGAGGCCCTGCCGCCGGAGGCCCCCAAGGCCCTGCCTCCGGAGGCCGACGCGGCCCAGGCGCCGGAGGCTCACGGCTCAGCCGTCGAAAGCGGTCGCCTTCGCTTCCAGGGTGCGCAGGCCGAGCTTCCCGGGGTACTTCGTGCCCGGGTAGGTCTCCAGCACCTCGATCGTGACCTCGCCCCAGGCGCTGCCGGTGAAGCCGATCACCGCGGGGATGTACAACCACTCCAGGTTGAGCGTGTCGGCGAGCTCGAACTCCTCGCTGCGGCCCTTGACCGAGACCTTCACCTTCTTGGCCCGGTCGTACTCCTTGGAGACGGCCTTCATGCCGATGCGGGAGAGGCTGTAGCCTTCGGCCTCGACCGTCAGCGAGGCGCCCTGGGAGTCGGCCACCCAGAAGGTCTTGTCGTTGGCGTCCACCAGGTTGGCCTGGACGTTGGTGCCGTCTTCGCCGCTGACCGAGGTGATCTTCAAGGTGGGGCTGAACTGCTCGGCCATGTGCAGCAGCACCTCGGAGACGGCCAGGTTGGCGTAGTCCTTGCCGGGGTAGACCTCGGTGACGGTGATCTTGACCTTGCCACCGAAGAAGTCGGTCCCGATGGTGATGTCGTCGATGTCGACCACCTGCCAGCCCATCTTGTCCTCGAAGGTGGCGGTGGCGGTGCCCGCGGGCTGCAGCTCGTTGTTCTCGTCGTAGGCCTCGGCCTCGATCTTGATGGTCTTGATGCGAGAGTAGTCCGAGAACTTCTTCTCGCTCTCCTGCCAGCCGATGACCATGCCCACCTTGTCGAGCACGCTCTTGGGCACGTCCAGGGTGAGGTGCTCGCCGATGTTGCTGCTCTCGCCGGGGAGCTGCCAGGCCGTCGCGAGGTTGCCGTCGATGGCGGCCTGGGCGTTGTACTCGTTGAGGCCCGACCGGCCGCTGGCCTTGAAGGAGGAGACCACCGCCCCCGCCTGGGCCGAGGGGATGAGCGAGAGCAGGACGAGCGAAGCGGTGAGCGTCATGGGGAACCTCCGGGGGTAGACCTTCGATAGCCAACCCCCGGAGGCGCTGCCATGTTTCATGGCCGGTCCGTGGCGCGACCGCGCCCCGGGAGGCTACTCGCCTTCGGTCGGCACATCCCACAGCACGATGTTCAGGCCGTTGCTGTCGCTGGTGCCGGTGGGCACCCGACCGCCGACCTCGGCGCCGCCCGCGCCCACGATCTCGTCCATGGTGTTGACGGTGCCGTCCGGGGTCGGCCCGTGGTCCACGAAGCCCCACAGGTAGACGATGGTGTTGGCCGGCACCCAGAGGGCGTAGGCCAGCGAGGTCTGACCGGCGTAGCCGGCCGAGTCCCAGCTGCTGACCGAGTAGGCCGAGGTCGAGAAGGTGCTGACGCCGATGTCGCCGGACGGGCGGTACAGCATGGCCGCGGCGTGCACCTCGCTGCCCGCGGGCAGCTCGTCGAAGGAGCGGGAGTCCTCGTACATCACGTTGCCCGTCAGGCGGACGAAGGGCACGATGCTGAGGTCGTAGGTGCCGTCACCCAGCGGGATCTGGACCTCGAGGCCGGTGATGTCGGTGTCGCCGATGTAGAGCGGGTTGCCGTCCACCTCGGGCTTGGAGATCAGGGCGCCCCAGAGGTCGGCCGGGTCGATCAGGCTGTTGCCGTTGCGGTCCCAGGCGCCGAGGATCCTCATGTCGCCGTTGACCGCGCCGCAGAAGCCGACCGAGAAGGGGCCCTCGGCGCCGCCGCCGGAGGTGGTGGGCTCGAAGACGTCGAAGCTGTAGGGGCCGTTGCCTTCGGTGTCGTAGGCCAGCACCGCCACGTCACCGCCCGCCCAGGGCGAGGTCAGGATGGCGTCGCCCGAGATGTAGACGGGGTTCTCGCAGCTGCCGCCGCCGCCGTACCACCAGGCCAGGGCGGCGTCGTAGTCGACCAGGACGACGATGTCCTTCTCGCCGGCGGTCTCGCCCTCGGTCACCCAGACCTCTTCGGCGTGCACGCCAAAGGGCTCGGAGGTGGACAGGACGCCGTCGCCGTTGAAGTCGAGGGTGGCGGTGAGGTGGACGTTGCCTTCGCCCGGGACCCGCGCGACCAGCGCGTAGGGGTCGCCTTCGAGCGAGGGCGAGGCGATGGTGTCGTCGCCCCGGTAGTGCAGACCGCCTTCCTTGCCGTCCTGGACCGCGGCCACGAAGATCGAGCCGAAGGGGAAGGAATCGGCCCAGATCGTGTCGGCCCAGGCGACGTTCTCGCGAGCGCCGTCGACCTCGCGGAAGAGCTGGACCTGCACATTCCCGCTGACGCCGCCTTCGATGAAGACCTCTTCCTCGGTGCCGCCGTCGCCGCCGCCGTCGGTCTCGGTCCCGCCGTCGGTCTCGGTCCCGCCGTCGCCGGTGCTCCCGCCGTCGGAGGA
Organism: Deltaproteobacteria bacterium UBA2385; assembly: GCA_002343455.1. Lineage (GTDB taxonomy): Bacteria > Myxococcota_A > UBA796 > UBA796 > UBA2385 > UBA2385. The sequence goes on from DDSR01000381.1 coordinate 13,936, forward strand.
GCCGCCATCCATGGTGCCCGTCCCGTCATCGCCGTCTTTGTCGCCACAGGCGGCGAGGGTCAGTGCGAGCAGGCAGCTGAGGAGAATTGAGGAGGAGGAGGTGGTCATGGGAGAGCTCCTGAATGGGAAGGGGCAGCGGCTGGGACCGATGAACCGACCCGAGTCTACAGGTGCTGTCAAGAATCTTGTGTGAATTCTTGCAACTCCTTAGAGCCGGAGCCTCAGTCCGACTCCACGATGATGAACTCGACTCGCCGGTTGCGGGCCTTGTTGTCCTCGCTGTCGTTGGGCACGATGGGCACCTGCTGCCCGAAGCCGACCGCGGTCAGCCGGCCCGCTTCGATCCCCCGCTCGATCAGCGCGGCCCGGACCGACTCGGCCCGCGACTGGCTGAGCTTCAGGTTGTAGAGCTCGCTGCCATCGCTGTCGGTGTGCCCCTCGACCCGGATGACGCGCATCTGCGGGTTGTCGCGGATGACCACCGCCACCTCGTCGAGCAGGCTGAAGGAGACCGGCTTGATCGTGGCCTTGTTGTAGTCGAAGTAGATCGTGTCCCGGATCTGGATCTTCTGCGCGGTCACCACCACCCGGAGCTGCTCGTCGGGGCAGCCGTCCTCGTCCTCGACGCCGTTGATGTCCTCGGGGTCGTAGGGGCAGCGGTCGATGTCGTCGGGGAAGCCGTCGCCATCGGTGTCGTAGACCGGCGGGCTGTCCGGGCAGCCGTCCTCGTCCTGGTAGCCGTTGAGGGTCTCGGCCTCGTCCGGGCAGCGGTCGGCGATGTCGAGGATGCTGTCCTTGTCGTTGTCGACGTCCGGGCAGCCGTCCTCGTCCTGGAAGCCGTCGTCGTCTTCGGCGTCGTTGGGGCAACGATCGCGCTCGTCGGGGATGCCGTCCTTGTCGTTGTCCAGGTCCGGGCACCCGTCGTCGTCGTCGAAGCTGTCGATGTCCTCGGGCTCCTTGATGCACTGGTCCAGGGCGTTGACGACCCCGTCCTTGTCCGCGTCGCGGCTGTAGGGGTCGAAGCTGGGCGCGACCCCGACGCTGCCGCCGACCCGCCAGTCCGGCGAGCCGACCCCCGAGAGCACCCCCGCCCCGCCGAAGAGGTTGATCGCGACGTAGCGGCCCAGCAGCAGCTTGAGCCCCCCCAGCGCCTCGGCGGGCATCAGGGCCGGCTCGGCGCCGATGACGCCGCCGTGGAACTCGCCGACGATCTCGAGGTAGTCGGCCGGGTGAAATCCGATCGCGCCGCCGTAGACGAACTCGTTGTCCACGTTGATGTCACGAATCGCCGCCGACTCGCGGACCCGGTAGGCGCCGTGCAGGGCTCCGCGGATGGTGTAGTCCCGGCTGTGGATGGAGCCGTTGGACACCTCGAAGACCAGCCCGGGCTCGACCGTGACGGCCTCCTCGCCCAGGTAGGAGCCGCCGTTGCCGGTCGGCAGGCCGACCGTCCCGACCAGGGCGAGGCCCACCGGCAGGCGGTCGCGGTCGACCACGACGATCTTGGGCTGCAGGCGCAGATCACCCGCCCCGGCCGAGATGAGCGGGTCGGGAGGCTGCAGGGGGTTGTCGAGCGAGTTGAGATCGTAGCCCTGCTGGTGGAGGATCAGGGGCATGTCCACCACGAGCGAGAAGTAGCGGGACATGCCCATGCCGACCTGCACGTTGCCGGCGAAACGATCGTCGATCACGCCGTCGCCGTCGTCCCCGGTGACCGCGAGGGCCGAGGGCGAGACCCGCACCCCGTCGTTGTCGAGCACCAGCGGATCGTTGGCGTAGTGGAACCACAACGAGGTCCCCAGCTGCAGGTGCCCGAGCGTCGAGGCGCCGGGGACGTGCAGGTAGCCGTAGAAGTCCGAGTGCGGGCGAAAGAGCTCGACGTCCACGCGGGTGTCAGCCGACTGGGCCCGGGCAGGGCTGCCCAGCAGGGCGCCGGCCAGCAGCAGCGTGGCCACGGGGATCAGGCCGAATCGCATGGGTTCATCTCCTCGAAGGGCGACCGATAACGAAGGAGGCGCCAGCGTACCACGGCTCTCCCGCCGGCCTCCCGCAGGGCCTCCACTCTGGCCTCCCCCAGGGCCTCCACTCTGGGCTCCCCGCCGAGCTCACTGCGCGGCGATCTCGATCGAGAGGCCGTCGATGTCCTCCGAGCCCACCGTCAGCGGGTTCTGCGAGCAGCGGCCGCTCGGATCGGTGGCCGACGGCCCGTCCCCGGCCAGGTCGACGAAGGCCTCGATGTCCATCGGTCCGAAGTCCGCGGGGGCCGTGAAGGAGAACTCTCCTGCCTTCACCTTGAGCTTCCCGGCGATGGTCCGGCCTCCCGGCGCGCTCGCGTCCAGCTTGAAGAGGTCGACGTTGACCAGCTGATCGCCGGTCCACACCAGCCGGCCCGAGAGGCGGACCCGAGCGCCGGTGTGAGCGGGGAAGGCGTCGGCCTCACCCGCCGTGGCGGCCGCTCCACCGCCCGAGGTGGGGGAGGCCGCCGCCGCGGCGAGCAGGGCCCTGCCGCCGTCGCGCAGCTCGATGCTGATCTGCTGGTCCACCCCTGCGATCACCAGCGCCACACGTCCGTAGGGGTCGGTGTCGTCGGGGCCGTCCACCCCGGGGTCCTGGAAGGCCTCGATCTCGAAAGGGCCCTGGCCCTTGGGCAGGGTCAGCTGGAAGACCCCTGGGGCGGGGAGGGTGATCTGCCCGACGCGGGCGACGCCGCCGGGCGCCTGGGCGTCGGGCACCCGGAAGTCCAGGATGACCGGCTCGTCCTTCGAGCCCTGGACCACCCCCGCCACCGTGATCCGCGGCCCCTCGACATCGGCGAAGGGCAGCCGATCGACCGCCGCGGGCCGCGAGGCCGCGCTGCCGCCCCGGTTGCCGGTCTGCTCGAGCGACAGGGAGATGCCCTCGACGTCGGCGCCCTTCACCTCCAGCTCGACCCGCGCGAAGAGGTCGGTCTGGCTGGGGCCGTCGGCGTCGGTGTCCTGGTAGGCCTCCAGGGCCATGCTGCCGCCCGTCCGCGGCACCCGGATGCTGAAGGGCCCCGGCGAGAGCAGGATCACCTTGCCCTGGTTGCGCTTGCCTCCCGGCGCTGTCGCGTCGTCGATCCAGACGTCGATGTCCACCGGCGCATCGCTCGGGGCCGACACGGCGCCCTTCAGGCGGACCATCGCGCCGCGGTGGTTGGCGAAGGGCCCGACCCCGGCGGGATCCACCGGGCGATCGACGTTGTCCAGCGAGACCGAGATGCCCGCGCCCTCGCCCATCACGCTGTGGCCCACCTCGCGGTGCTCGGCCGCCCCGCCTCTCGCCCCGGCCACCAGCATCAGGCGCACGCCATCGATGTCGGCCTCGCCCACCTCGACCAGGCTGGCGGCCCAGGGGTCGGCGTCGTCGGGGCCGTCGCGGGAGAGGTCCTGGAAGGCCTCGATCCGCAGATCGCCCATGCCCTTGGGCACCCGGAAGGCGAACTCCCCGGGCTGCTCGAGCAGGATCTTCCCCAGGGCCCGCACGCCCCCCTCGGCCTCGTCGTCGGGCACCCGCAGGTCCAGATCGACCATCCCCTCCTGCTTGGAGAGGAGCTGGCCCGTGACCATCACGACCTCGCCCTCGTAGCGGTCGAAGGGCCCCGCGAGGCCAGCGGCCGGGTCCGCGCCTCCTCCCGGCGGAGCCTCGACATGGGCCATTGCGGCTGGGCTCCCGACGGCTGGGCTCCCGACGGCTGGGCTCCCCTGCGCGCTGCCCTCCACCCGAGCCGGGAAGCTGGCCCCGGCGGCGGGCTCCAGCACCAGGTCCACGCCGTCCAGGTCGATCTCCCCGACCGTCAGCGAGCGGGAGCTCACCGGGTCCAGGCCCGAGATGCCGCCCCCGTCCAGATCCTGCCCGACCAGCAGCCGCAGCCGCCCCAGGCCGCGCGGGACCGCCAGCTCGAAGGGCCCCGGCGCCGCCAGCGTGATCGTGCCCGCGGGCGAGGCCTCCTCGCCGGTGAAGAGGGAGATCTCCACCGGCAGCCCCGCCGGGCTGTCGACCTCTCCGCGCACCTTGACGCGGGAACCGGCATGGTCGGGAAAGAGCGGGGCCCCCGCAGCGAGCGGGGTCGGAGCGGGCGTCGGGACCGAGGGCAAGCCCGCGACAGCGTCGCCGGGCGGCTGGCCGCCGGGAACACTGCGCGGCTCGCCGCCGGGGGCACTGCGCGGCTCGCCGCCGGGGGCACTGCGGGGCTCGCCGCCGGGGGCGCCCGGCGCGGCGGGCACGACCTGCGAGGGCCCGAAGCCGCCGACGACCAGCTGCGCTTCGAGGCCCTCCAGGTCGACGGCCTGGGTGTCGACCGTCAGGGTCGCGTAGGGGTCTTCGGCGCTGGGGCCGTCGCCTTGCAGGTCCTGGAAGAACACCAGCACCACCCCGGCCTGGTTGGCGGGGACGGTCACCTCGAAGGGTCCGGAGCTGTCCATCATCGACTTGCCCAGGGCCTTGCGGCCTCCCGGCGCGCTCGCATCGGTCACCGAGACGTCGATGTCGACCCCGTGGTCGAGCTCGCTGAGCGCGAGGCCGCGGGCGACCACCGTCGGGCCCTGGATCACCGCCGCGCCCGCGCTGGTCTCGCCGACCTGCTGCAGGAAGCGCTCGTCCAGCGGCTTGTCCTCGCCAGTGGTGCGCTCCAGGCAGCCGGCCAGCAGCAGGGGGAGGCAGAGGGAGAGGAGCCTCACGAGGCCTCCGCCGCGAGGGCCTGTCGGTACCAGGCGACGGTGCGGGCGAGGCCCTCGTCCAGCGAGGTCGGGGCCTGCCAGCCCAGGCGCTCCTTCATCCGGCGGACGTCCAGGCACTTGCGGGGCTGCCCGTCGGGCTTGCTGGCGTCGAAGCGCAGCGCGCCGCGGTAGCCGCAGGCTCGGGCGACCGCCTGGGCCAGCTCGGCGATGCGGACCTCCTGGCCCGTGCCCAGGTTCAGCGGCCCCAGGTGCTCGCCCTGCAGGGCCAGCTCGGCGCAGCGGATCACGCCCTCGACCGCGTCCTCGACGAAGAGGTGCTCGCGGGTGGCGCGGCCGGTCCCCCAGACCAGCAGCTCCTCGGGCTGGGCGAGGCAGCGCTGGATCAGGGCGGCGACGACGTGGGCCCGCTCGGGGCTGAGGTGGTCGCCAGGGCCGTAGAGGTTGGCCAGCATGGGGAAGGCGCAGGGCAGGCCGTGCTGCTGGTGGTAGGCGTCGCCCAGGGCCATCATCAGGCGCTTGGTCTGGGCGTAGCTGTCGTTGAAGGGCTCGGGGCGGCCATCCCAGAGCTCCTCCTCGACGAAGGGGATGGTCGCGGGCTGGCGGGGGTAGGCGCAGGCCGAGGAGACGCCCACGAAGGCCCGAGCCCCGCAGGCCTGGGCGGCCTCCAGCGTGTGCGTGTTGATCAGGGCGTTGTCCCGCCCGCTCTCGACGGGGTGCTCCCGCATCCAGCCGATGCCGCCCCCCTGGACCGCCGCGTGGATGACCAGCTCGGGGCGCCGCTGTTTGAAGAGGGCCAGGGTCGCCCCGCGATCGCAGAGATCCACCTCGGCCCGGCCCACGGCCTGGACCCGGGCGCCCCGCGCGCCCAGGGCCGCGGCCAGCGGGCGCCCCAGAAAGCCCCGCCCCCCGGTGATCAGCACCGCTCGCCCTGCCCAGTTCACCGCCGGCCTCACACGTTGCTGTAGGGATTGCGCATGCGGATCAGGCGCAGGGCGCGGATCACCTCCGACAGCCCGCGGTCGATGTCCACCTCGGTCTCGAAGCCCGTCGCCCGGATGCGGGCGTAGCTGACCTCGTAGTCGCGCTTGTCGTCGTCGCTGCCGATCTCGGCGAAGTGCACCAGGAAGTCCAGCCGCTGGCGGAGCAGATCGACGATCTCCTTCTTGGTGAAGTTCAGCGTGTCGTGGCCGACGTTGTAGACCTTGTGGTCCAGGCGCTGCGGCTGCTCCAGCATGTGCACGATGGCGCGAGCGATGTCCTGGACGTGGATGAAGGTCCGGCGGAAGTGCTTCTCGTAGATGACCAGGAAGCGGTTGTGGATGGCCTGGTAGGTGAAGTCGTTGATCATCAGGTCCAGCCGCAGCCGGGGCCCGATGCCGAAGGCGGTGGCGAAGCGCAGGCTGACGGTGTTGTCCCGGGCCACGAAGAGCTCCTCGGCCTTGGTCTTGGTCTCGCCGTACAGCGAGAGGGGGTTGAGGGGGGTGTCCTCGGTGCAGACACCGACCACCTCGCCGTAGTTCGAGCCGGTCGAGGCGTAGACGATGCGGGCCTCGGGCGGGGCCAGGTCGATGACGTTGCGCGCGCCGCCCAGGTTGACCTCGACCGCCTCGCGCGGGAGCTTCTTGCAGAGGGGGTAGCCGACCAGGGCCGCGAGGTGGACGACGGCGTCCGCGCCCTTCAGCTCGCGGGCGAGGGCCTCCCGGTCGCGCACGTCGACCTCGGCGAAGCTGAAGCCGGGCTGGAAGAACAGCGGCAGGACGGGCTGGGCCCCGTACATCAGGTTGTCCACCACGTGGACTTCGTGGCCGTTGGCCAGCAGCCGCGGGGCGAGGACGGTGCCGATGAAGCCGGCGCCGCCGGTGATCACGATGCGCATGAAGGGTGGCCTGTCCGGAGAGAGGAGGGCGAGGGCCCTCAGACTAGCACAGGAAGGCGCTCCTCAGCGCGTCGACCAGCAGGTCGCGCTGGGCGGGCCCGAAGGCGTGGCTCTGCCCGACGAAGAGGCCGCGGGTGTGGACGGCGTCGGCGACGGGCAGGGGGCCCTCCACGCGGGCGCCGGGGACCGCGGCGAAGGCGGGCTGGCGGGCCAGGTTGCTGCCGGAGATGGGGCGGGTCTGGACGCCGCGGGCCTCGAGCCGGCGGCAGAGCTCGGCGCGGTCGAGGGGCGAATCGGCGTCCAGCAGCATCGGGAAGGCGAAGCCGGAGTGGGTGGTCCCGGGGCGCTGGGGGAAAACGCGCAGGGGCAGACCCAGGTCCGCGACCGCCGCGCACCAGTCCAGGTGGTTGTCGTTGCGCTGCTGGACGAAGGCCCGCAGGCGGGGGACCTGGTGGATCCCGAAGGCGCCCGCGAGCTCGGTCGGCCGCAGGTTGAAGCCGGAGGTCACGAAGAGGAAGCGCGGGTCGATCTCGGCGTGCGAGGCCTCCTGCGCGGCACGGTCGCTGCGCTCCCGCGTCCAGCCGTGGGCCCGCACGCTGCGGCAGGCGTCGGCCAGCTCGGCGTCGCTGCAGGTGATGGCCCCGCCCTCGCCGGTGGTCAGGTGGTGGCTGAAGAAGAAGCTGAAGGCGGCGGCGCTGCCGATGCTGCCGACGGGCTGCTCGCCGATGCGGGCGCCGTGGGCCCCGCAGGCGTCCTCGAGCACCAGCGGGGCCTGGACCCGGGCGGGCTGGCCCAGCAGGTGGACGGCCAGCACGGGGCGGTCGAAGCTGCCCTCCAGGCAGAGGCTGTCGGGATGGACATCGACCAGGACCGGCCGCAGCCCGGCCTGGGCCACCGAGAAGAGGCTGGTCGACCAGGTCACCGCCGGGACGATGACCTCGTCGCCCGGGCGCAGGCGACCCAGGGCCACCAGGGCGTTGAGCATCACCAGCAGGGCGCTGCTGCCGGAGTTGACCATCACGCAGTGCTCGGCCCCGACCTCGGCGGCCCAGAGGCGCTCGAAGGTGGCGACCTTGGGGCCCATCGTCAGGCGCCCGTCCAGCAGGGTGGCGATGGCCTCGGCGACCTCCTCGGGGCCGTAGGGCTGCACGGCCAGCGGCAGGGTGCCCGGCCCGGGCACCATCTCGCTCAGGTCCATCCACTGCTCGGCCAGGGCGCGCAGGTCCAGACCGCGGGCGGCGAAGTCCTGGACCCCCCCCTTCATCGCCCGCCACCCAGCAGCCGGGCGCCGGGCAGCTCGGTCAGCAGCACCTTGAGGTGGTCCTTGCCCACCGGCCAGGAGACGGCCTTGCTCTCGCCGCCGGCGCGCTGGTCCTCGATGGTCGGGACCTCGGCGATCGGCCAGCCCCGCTTCATCGCCCGGATGCTGATCTGGTACTCGATCGGGAAACGCTTGACCGAGGTGTCCAGCTCCAGCAGATCGGCGCGGCGCAGGGCGCGGAAGCCGTTGATGGTGTCGGTGACGAAGGGGCCCTCGTTGAAGAGGGTGTTGGCGATCCAGGTCAGGGCCTGGTTCACCCGGGCGCGGGCGCGGATGGCGTCCTGCTCCTCGTTCTGCGAGCCGCGGGCGAAGCGGCTGGCGATGGCGAGGCGAGCGCCGCCCAGCAGCAGGTCGTCCAGCCGCTCGATGTCGGCCGGGTCCTCGTTGCCATCGGGCGAGTAGAAGACGAGGCGATCGGTGTCGGTGGCGTCGGCCGCCACCCGGAAGGCCACCCCTCGCCCGCGGATGGACTGGTCCAGCACGGGCACCCCGCGCTCGGCCAGGAACTCGCGCGAGCCGTCGGTCGAGCCGCCGTCCACCGCGATGGTGCGGGCGAAGCGCGCCACCGGGATCCGGTCCCAGAGCTTGCGCAGCCCGTCGATCTCGTTCAGCGTCAGGAGCACGATGGTGCTGTCTCGAACGGCGTCCACCTCAGCCCCCTACGGCGAGCATGCCCTGCTCTTCCAGGAATTCCATCACCCAGCGGGCGATCAGGTCGTTGCCACGGGCGTTGGCGTGCCCGCGGTCCGTCTCGAAGTACAGCGTCTGGTGGCGCGTGGCCTCTTCCATCTGCGCCTGCGGGTCGAAATGCCGGACCCCGAGCTCGGCGGCGGCGGCCTTCAGGATGGCCCGGTGATCGCCGGTGTAGCCCTCGCGCTCCAAGGGGTAGCCGAAGAGCACCGGCTCGGCGCCGACCGCCTTGGCCCTCGCCACCAGGGCCCGGATGTTGTCCACGTAGTCCTCGGGCGGGACCCGGTGGATGCCGCCCTCGTCCCCCTCGCCCCGCTCCTTGGCGCGGATCTGCACCGCCCCCACCGCGGCCCGCAGCCCCAGGTACAGCTTGCTGCGGTACAGCAGGGCGTTCTTCATGAAGCGGGCGTCGCCCTGCAGGATGGCCTGGCTCTTGTCGCTGTAGGCGGCCTTGCGGGCGTCCTGCACGACGTAGCCGATCATCACGATGTCGGGCTGGAAGCGGGCGAGGACGCCGTCCCACAGCCACAGGCCCTGGAAGGAGGTGTAGCCGGGCTGGCCGCCGTTGATGACCTGCCAGGTCTCGTAGCCCTTGCCCTTCAGGCGCGACTCCAGCCTCGCCGGGTAGCTCTCGGCGTCGTCGACCCCCCAGCCGAAGGTGGTCGAGCAGCCCAGGGTCATGATGCGCTGCGTGCCCGCGGGCTTCTCCACCGGGTGTCGGGGCACGCGCAGGCCGTGCTCGTCGGTGCTGACCCGGAAGGAGCCCTGCGTCTCGCGGTGCGGGACGGCGTTGTCCTCCTGCCCGGGATCGGCCGTCCAGTAGACCTGGTTGTGGGCGAAGCCCGAGCTGTCGACCGTCGGCCAGTCTGCCGCGCGCAGCCCGGCCTCGGCGCCGCCCAGCACGACGACCAGCGGCACGAGGCTGAAGAGCAGCCGCTTCAGGTGGATGTTCACTGGGCGGGAGAGACCTCAATGGCGGTGTGGTCGATCAAGCCCTTGTTCTTGAACCAGGAGTTGTCGAAGAAGGACTCGTCGTTGATGCGGTAGCTGATCTCGCCGTGCTCGGGCGCGGTGAAGATCATCATCTGACCGACCGGCTCGACCTTCTCCCAGCCCGAGTCGGCCTTGAACTTCATGATCAGCTGACCGGCAAAGCAGCCCTCGGTGTTGCAGGGCAGGGTGGTCCCCACCGCGGACTGCGCGGGATCGCCGGCGACGTTGATCCAGGGGCCGTTCTCGACGATGCGGTACTTGTCCTTCGGCGAGCCCGAGATGCGCACCGACTCCCCGGCGCAGATGTAGAGCGGGCGCTGCCAGCCGGTGCCGATGTCGAGGTAGTCGAACATCGTGTAGTCCAGCGGCTGCTTGCACTCGCCCTCGGTCAGGGTCGCCTTCAGGCCGCCCACCCAGCTCTGCCAGGCGTCGGTGCCGCCGCCGGCCATGGCCGCCTGGCACTTCTCCAGGTTCTTCAGCGAGACGGCCTCGACCCGATCGGGCCGACCCAGCAGCACGGTCTCGACCTCGAGCACCATGTCCTCGTCGAAGGAGACCCCGTCCTCGCGCTTGCCGCCCCACTGCTCGACCATCGCGTCCATCGCCTTCTGGCGCTCGGACTTGAGGTCGGTCTGGCTGAGGGAGCCCCATGCCGGCGGGTAGTAGCAGGAGCCGGACCAGCCCTCTTGCGTCTGCCAGCCGACCAGGACCGGCGGAGGCGTGCCCTTCTTGGGCTTCTTCGGCTTCTTGCCGGCCAGGGCAGCCGGGCTGAGGAGGAGGAGGGCCAGGACGCCAAGCAGGCGGAGATCGGAGGACATGAGCGGCTCCAGTTCCCGAGGTGTAGCAGAGGTGCGGGCTCTCGTTCAACCCTGAGCACGTCCAGGGCGGTCGGGACAGCGCCCAGGAGGCCCACATAGCCACAAACACGACAACACGACCAAATCCTCCCCTAGGGGCGGACCGGGTCGTGCCGCGCAGCGCAGAGGTCGGCGCCGGGCCCCAGGGGGCCCGATCGCAGCACCCAGGACTAGATCTTGTCCTGCAGCAGGTAGCCGATGACCAGGGCGTAGATGACCAGGGACTCGATGAGGGCGAGGCCGATGATCATCGGGGTGAAGAGCTTGCCGGAGGCCTGGGGGTTGCGGGCGATGCCCTCCAGGGCCGCCGAGGCGGCGCGGCTCTGGCCGAGGGCGCCGCCGAGGGCCGCGATGCCGATGGCGAGGCCGGCGCCGATGCCGACCAGACCCTTGTAGGAGTCACCGCCGTCCTGGGCGAAGGCGGGGGTGGACACCATGAGCAGGGCCACCATGATGGGGAGCAGGGTCGAAAGCTTGGACTTCATCGGGACCTCCAGAGGGAGTAGCGAGGGTAGGGAACGGTGCCGGGGGGCCGGCACGATTCAGTGATGATCGTCGTGGACGATCGACATCGAGACGTAGATGATCGACAGGAGCGTGAACACGAAGGCCTGCAGGAACGAGACGAAGAAGCCCAGGCCCAGGAAGAGCGACGGGACGACCACCTTGGTCAGCTCGGACATGATGCCCAGCACCATGTGGTCGCCCACGATGTTGCCCATCAAGCGCAGCGAGAGCGAGACCGGCCGGATGACCAGCAGGCCCAGCAGCTCGATGCCCAGAATCAGCGGGGCCAGCCACCAGACCGGGCCGGCCATATGCTTGATGAAGGGGCCCGGGTTCCGCACCAGGCCGATGCCCACGTAGGCAAGCAGGACGACCAGGGCCATGGCAAAGTTGTTGCTCATGTTCTCGGTCGGCGGCAGCATGCCGGGCAGGACGCCCAGCAGGTTGTTGAAGAAGATGTAGATGAAGAGGCCGCCGAAGAGCGGGAAGAAGCGCAGGGTGGTGGCGTCGTCCAGCAGGGTGCCGGCCAGGTTGCGGATCGACGAGACGTAGAGCTCGAAGAGGTTGCGCAGGGAGAAGCCGTTGGCCGGCACGTACTGGAGGGTGCCGCCCTGCTTGCGGGCCGACTCCAGGCCAATGCGCGCCCCGATCGCCAGGGCGATCAGCACGAAGCAGACCAGCCAGGAGCCGAGCACCGCCACGGCGACGTGGCCGCCGTGGTCGTGGACGCCGAGGGGGGCCAGGAGCGTGTCGTCCAGGACGCCCGGGACCATGTGGAACCAGGAGAAGTTCGCCGTGCGCAGCAGCCCGTCGAGGGCGGGACCTGCGAGGGAGCCCAAGGAGGAGGCAGGGAGCGAGCCAGCGAGGAAGGACAACATTCAGGCCTCCGAGGGGGCGGCGAGCGTACCCACCGCCAGCACGGCTGCGTGCACCAGGATGGAGAGGACCACGACCGACCCGCCGAGCAACACCGCCGGCGCCGAGGTGATCTGCAGCAGGCCCCAGATCACGATGCCGATGGCCGTGAGCTTGGTGCCCAGGAAGAGGGCCGAGCCGTTCGAGGCGTAGCCGGCCTCGGCCGCGTCGAAGAGGCGGCGCACCAGGAAGGCCCACAAGCCCAGGTTGATCACCATGACCAGCGCGCTGATGGCGATGCCCCAGGCCAGGTCGGGCTGACCCGACGCAGCGGCAGCCGCGCACATGATCACGCCGATCGCGACCGCGCTAGTTGCCAGGGCCTTGGGGTTCGTTCCCGTCACGTTGCTCGGAGCCCTTCAGCCAGCGGTTCAGCCGCCAGAAGCCGACCAGCAGGCCGACCAGGGAGAGGAGGAGGAGAAGAAAGGGCGAGGTGCCGAGCTGGCCATCGAGCCAGCCCCCGACCAGCAGGCCGAGGCCGACGGAGACCACCAGCTCGGCAGCGGCCGCCGTCGCGGCGCCCATCTTCCGGAGGAGCTCGGGATCGAGCATCCCAGTTCCTCCAGAAGGGGGGCAAGCGAAGGACCCCGCGCGTATCTCACCGCGGCGCCAGCGTCCAACCGTCAAGCGCGGATCAGCCGAGAGCGCGCTCCATCGCCCGGCCGAGGCCGGCGATCAGGAAGGCGACGTCTTCATCCCGCAGGATGGCCGGCAGGAAGGCCGCCTCGAACTGGCTGGGGGGCAGGTAGATCCCCTCCTCCAGCGCCGCGCGATGGAAGCGCCCGAAGGCCTCGAGATCGCAGCCCTTGACCTGCTCGAAGTCGGCGGGGGCCTGGGAGCGGAAGTAGACCGTGAACATCGAGCCCACCCGCACCATGGAGAGGCCGCGCGCCTCGACCAGGGGCCGCAGCCCGGCCTCGACCTGGGCGCCGATCTCCTCCAGCCGCAGGTAGAGCTCGTCGCTGAGCAGGGCCAGGGTCGCCCGACCGGCAGCCACCGCAAGGGGGTTTCCGGAGAGCGTGCCCGCCTGGTAGACCGGACCGACCGGCGAGAGGCGGCCCATCAGCTCGGCCCGGCCTCCGAAGGCCGCCAGGGGCAGCCCCCCGCCGACGATCTTGCCCAGGCAGACCAGGTCGGCGTCGATGTCGAAGCGCTCGCAGGCGCCGCCTCGGGCGAGGCGGAAGCCGGTCATCACCTCGTCGATGATCAGCAGCGCGCCGTGGGCCCGGGTCAGCTCGCGCAGGCCCTGCAGGTAGCCGGGGGCGGGCGCGATGCAGCCCATGTTGCCGGCCACCGCCTCCAGGATGACCGCCGCGATGTCGCCGCGCTCCAGCTGGGCCCGCACGGTGTCGAGGTCGTTGAAGGGCGCCGTGCGGGTCAGGTCCGCGACCGCCTGGGGGATCCCGGGGGAGCCGGGGCGGGCGAAGGTGGCCACCCCGCTGCCGGCGGCGACCAGGACCGCGTCGTGCGCGCCGTGGAAGCAGCCGTCGATCTTGACGATGCTGTCGCGGCCGGTCGCCCCGCGGGCGAGGCGGATCGCGTGCATGGTCGCCTCGCTGCCGCTGCTGCACAGGCGGACCTGCTCCAGCGAGGGGTGCGCCGCGCAGAGCTCTTCGGCGAAGAGCACCTCGCCCTCGGTCGGGCAGCCGAAGCTGGCGCCCAGGGCCATCGCCTTGCCGACCGCCTCGACCACGGCGGGGTGGGCGTGGCCGAGGATGAGCGGCCCCCAGCTGCCGATCAGGTCGAGGTAGCGGTTGCCGTCGACGTCGAACATCCAGGGGCCCTCGCCGCGGGCCATGAAGGGCGGCTCGCCCCCCACCGCGGCGAAGGCGCGCACGGGCGAGTTGACGCCCCCAGGGATGACGGCGCGGGCGCGCTCGAGCAGGGCGTGGCTACGGGAGGTGTTCAGCATGGGGGCTCCGGGGAGACGGGGGGGAAGGAGCCGCCTCTAAGCCGCTACTCGCAGACTCCCCACAGCCCGGCGTCGGCCGCCTTCGCCGCGGACTCATCCTCCCGGAAGGTCTCCTCGAAGGCGTCGTTGGGCTCGTAGATGAGCACGCTGGCGTAGCCCTCGCGCAGCAGGCGGCGCTGGTAGAAGTCCTGCTCGCCGGCGCCCAGGTGCACATAGGCCAGGGTGCGGTCGTAGTAGTCGGTGCACTCCCGGTCGAAGGTCAGCCACAGGCAGGATCCTTCGGCCAGCGAGGCCTTGGTGAAGGCCGAGGCCTCGGGCCCGTAGCACTCCTCGTCCGTCGAGCTGGTGTCGACCTCGGGCGTGTCGACCCCGATCATGCGGATCTTCTCGTCCCAGTTCGACGAGCGGACCTCGATGGTGTCGCCGTCGACCACCCGGTTCAGCCAGACCAGCTCGGGCTCCCGGCAGGGCGAGGAGACCGAGGGCAAAGTGGCCGGATCGAGGTCCTCGATCGCGCAGTCCGGACCCCAGGTGCCGCCGTCGCTGCCGCCGTCCGTGCCGCTGTCGGAGGGGTCGACGACGGGATCGGAGGCCTGGGGGCAGGCGAACAGGACGAGGAGGGCGATCACGGGGTGTCGATGGCAAGGAGGCGGGCGCGGCGCCGCTGGACCCCCGGCTCATCCGTCTCGACCGCGGAGAGCTCGGCCACGGCCTGGTCCACGCGGTCCAGGGCCTCGAGCGCCGACGCCGCACCGAGGCGGGCGAGGTTCTGGTCGGACCCGTCCGTCGCGGCCCGAGCCGCCGCCGAGTAGTGCCCGTAGGCCAGGGCCGGATCCACCGTCATGGTCAGGCGGCCCATCGCGAAGCTGGCCGCGAAGGCCTGCGCCGGATGCTCGGTCGCCCGCTGGAGCTGGGTCAGGGCCTGCTCGCTCAGCCCGGCGTCGGCCAGAGCCAGGCCCGCGTCCAGCAGCCACTGCCCGGCCTGCGGATCCTGGGGAGCCGTCGCCACCGCCTGGCCCCAGGCTTCGGCAGCCCGCACCGGGTCGTGTTGGTAGAGCAGGTAGAGCGTCCCCAGGCGAGCCGAGGCCTGGGCGGTCTCGGCCTGCCCCGGGTGCTGGAGGACGAAGTCGCGCAGCAGGTCGATCGCCCGCTGCGGCCGCGTCGTGTCCACCGAGGCCAGCGAGGCCGCCGCCCAGAGGGCTTCCCGTCGGGTCGAGGGGAGCAGGTGGCTGTGCGCGGAGTGCAGGTAGACGTCGATGGCGGCGTCGATCTGCCCCGAGGCGGCGAGGTCGCCGGCGTGCATCATCGGCCCCGGCGAGAGCGGGCTGAGCCAACCCCCGACCACCAGGGCGCCCACCAGCCCCAGCCGCACCATTCCCCGGGTCACGAACCGGAGCTCGCGGCGGGTGAGGAGGAGGGAGGAGAGATCAGTCCGCATCGGGGGGCAAGCTACTCGCATCGTCCGAGGGATTCAAGGCGCAGGACACTTCGCGACAATCAATCCACGACCCGTTGACAGGCCCTCGTCGAGCCACCGTGGAACAAGTCCAGCTTGTTCCACGGCATCCACCAGGACCTCCATCGGGCAGAGCCACAGCTCGTGGTGCTCGACGAAGTGCTCGACCCCATGGTGCGCGCGGGCCACGAGGTAATGCAGCTCCATCACGCTGATGCGCAAGCCCCCCACCTCGCGAGAGCTGGAGACCCCCGCCCGGGCCACGTAGATCTCCACTGGAGTTGCGTCCAGCTCGGGGTGCCCGGCCGTCTGGAGGGTCGGGCGGCCCTCCTCCCAGACCTCGGGGCGCACCCAGGGCTCCAGGATCAACACCCCTCCCGGCCGCAGCAGGGCCGCCAGGCGCCGGAGCCCCTCACGCAGGCGGTCCTGCGGCCAGAGGTAGCCTATCGACGAGAAGAGGCAGAGCACCGCGTCGTAGCGGCCGCCGACCTGCTCGGGCTCGACCGTGAGCATGTCGGCCTGCCACAGCGGCACCTCGGGCAGCTTGCGGCGGGCCTGTCCGATCATCCCCTCGTTCAGGTCGAAGCCCGCCACCTCGTGGTCCCAGGCCAGCTCCGCGAGGTAGCTGCCGGTCCCGCAGGCCGCCTCCAGCACCCGGGAGCCCGCGCCGACGCCGGCCTCCCGCAGCAGCGAGCGGACCTGCTGCGCCTCGCGCCGGTAGTCCTTCCACTGGTAGACCAGGTCGTAGAGCTCGGCGCGCTCCGTGTAGAGCGGAGGGCTACTCTTCTCCACCCTCGTCCCCCGCGTCGTCGAGCTCGGGTTCTTCGCCCCCCGGCTCGGCCAGCGGCACCTCGTCCAGCTCGACCTCCTCCTGCTCGGGGATGCGGGTCAGGCTGACGATGCGCTCGCCCTCTTCCACCCGCATCAGGGTCACGCCCTTGGTCGAGCGGCCCGAGACGCGGATGTTCTCCACCGGGATCTTGATCACCCGGCCGGAGTCGGTGATCAGCATCACCCGGTCGCCATCGGCCACCTGGACGCTGTTGACCACCGGCCCGTTGCGCTCGTCCACCACCATGTTGATGATGCCCGAGCCGCCGCGGCCCTGGATCCGGTACTCGCCCAGGCTGGTGCGCTTGCCGTAGCCCTTCTCGCTGACGGTCAGCAGCAGCTTGTCGTCGTCGGTCTCCAGCACCCGCATCGCGGCGATCTCGTCGCCTTCCTTCAGGCTGAGGCCGCGCACCCCGCGGGCCACCCGGCCCATCGAGCGCACATCGTCGCCGGGGAACCGGATGCTCATGCCCTTGCGGGTCACGATCAGCAGCTGCTGGCCCGGAGAGGCCACCGCCACCGTCAGCAGCTCGTCGCCGTCCGCGCAGTCGTAGCTGCGCAGGCCATTGCTGCGCAGGTTCTTGTACTCGGCGAGGTTGGTCCGTTTGACCAGGCCCAGCCGCGAGCAGAAGACCAGGTCGAGCGTGTCGGAGTACTCGTCGATGGCCAGGACCGCGGCGATCTCGTCGTTGGCCTCCATGTTGACCAGGTTGACGAGGGCCGTGCCGCGGGCCGTGCGCCCCGCCTTGGGCACCTGCCAGACCGGCACGCCGAACATCCAGCCGTGGGTCGTGAAGACCAGCAGCGTGCTGTGCGTGTTGGCGATGAAGATCTCCTGCAGGCTGTCCTCGGCCCGGGTGTTCATGCCCTTCTTGCCGAAGCCACCGCGGCGCTGCTCCTGGTACTCGTCCTGGCTGGTGCGCTTGATGTAGCCGGCCATCGACAGCGTCAGGACCGCGTCCTCGGGGGCGATCAGGTCGTGGATCGACATCTCGCCGGTGTCCTCGGTGATCCGGCTGCGGCGCGGGTTGGCGAACTTCTCCTTCACCTCCAGCAGCTCGGCGCGGATCACCTCCATCAGGCGGACCTCGCTGCCCAGGATGGCGCGGTAGCCCTCGATGCGGCCCAGCAGCTCGGCCTGCTCTTCTTCCAGCTTCTGGCGGGAGAGGCCCGTCAGGCGGCGCAGCTGCATCTCCAGGATGGCCTGGGCCTGGATCTCGCTGAAGGAGAACTCCGCCATCAGGCCGTCGCGGGCGGCCTCGTCCGTCGCGCTGGCGCGGATCAGGGCGATGATGCGGTCGATGTGGTCGAGCGCCTTGAGGAGGCCCTCGACGATGTGCAGGCGGGCCAGGGCCCGGCGCAGGTCGTAGCGGGTGCGGCGGATCACCACGTCGCGGCGATGCTGCACGTAGTGCTGGAGCATCTCCTTGAGCGTCAGCACCATCGGGCGGTTGTGCACGATGCAGAGCATGATCACGCCGAAGGTGCTCTGCAGGGCGGTGTGCTTGTAGAGGTGGTTGAGGATGATGTCCGGCAGCACGTCGCGCCGCAGCTCGACCACCACCCGCATCCCGGTCCGGTCGGACTCGTCGCGCAGGGCCGTGATGCCGTCGATCTTGCGCTCCTTGACGAGGTTGGCGATGTCCTCGACCAGGCGCGCCTTGTTGACCTGGAAGGGCAGCTCGTCGATGACGATGCGCGTCTTGCCGTGGTCCATGTCCTCGAAGAAGGTGTTGCCGCGCACCACCACCCGGCCGCGGCCCGTGGCGTAGGCGTCGTAGATGCCGCGCCGGCCCTGGATCGTGCCCGCCGTGGGGAAGTCCGGCCCGGGGACGTAGGTCATCAGCCCCTCGACCGTGATGTCGGGGTCGTCGATCAGGGCCACGGTGGCGTCGATCATCTCGCCCAGGTTGTGGGGCGGGATCTTCGTCGCCATGCCGACGGCGATACCGTCGCTGCCGTTGACCAGCAGGTTGGGGTAGGCCGAGGGCAGGACCGTCGGCTCCTCCACCTGCCCGTCGAAGTTGGGCACGAAGTTGACGGTCTCCTTGTCGATGTCCTCGCCCAGCAGCGTCTCGGCGAGGCGGGTCATCCGGGCCTCGGTGTAGCGGTAGGCCGCCGCCGGGTCGCCGTCGACGCTGCCGAAGTTGCCCTGGCCGTC
>DDSR01000381.1:32191-32344 GCA_002343455.1 Deltaproteobacteria bacterium UBA2385
GCCGAGTCGCCGTGCGGGTGGTACTTCTTCAGCACCTCGCCGACCACGCCGGCGCACTTGCTGTACTTCTTGTTGGCGCGCAGGCCTTCCTTCCACATCGCGTAGAGGATGCGGCGGTGCACCGGCTTGAGGCCGTCGCGCACATCGGGCAGG
>DDSR01000430.1 GCA_002343455.1 Deltaproteobacteria bacterium UBA2385
GCCCCCACCATCAGCGCCGCCGCCGTCCGTACCCCCGCCATCGCCGGGATCCCCGCTGTCGGAGGGCTTGGGCCCGTTGCAGGCGGCCAGCAGGCTGGCGAGGGAGAGGGCGAACACGACAGGGCTGAGCTTCACATGGACTCCAGGAGTGAGCGGCCACCATAGCCGTGGATCTCCCTCCTCGCTCCACGCAGTTCGCGTCAACCTCCTGCTGGCGTCTCCTTCACCTGCCCGAACTGGTCGCCACCCCAGCAGCGCAGCCCGCCCTCGATCGTCACCCCGCAGGCGTGGAAGGCGCCGCTGCTGATCTGGCTGAAGCGCCACTCCTGTGGCGGGTCCTGGACCTGACCCCAGCAGGCGACGCTGCCGTCGGCGCGCAGGGCGCAGGTGTGGTCGTGGCCGGCGCTGAGCGCCACGAAGGTGCCCGGCGGCGCCCGCAGCTGGCCGGCGAAGACCTTGCCCCCGTCGCCCGAGCCGTCCCCTCCCCAGCAGGACACCGAGCCGTCCAGCCGCAGGGCGCAGCTGTGGGTCCCCATGCCGACCGCGACCGCGGAGACGGGCCAGGGGGGAGGCACGGCCTGGAAGGGGGCGCCTCCATCCGGCGCGCTGCCGTCGCCCCAGCAGGAGAGGCCCCCGTCCTTGCGCAGGGCGCAGGCGTGGCGGAAGCCGACCGAGAGGGCGGCGATGTCCTGCTCGCCCGCGGGGAGGCCGCGCAGCAGCGGGCCGCTGGGGCCCCAGCAGAGGACGGTGCCCGCAGGCCCCAGGCCGCAGTCGGCCTCGCCGCCGACCTGCAGGGCGACGAGGCCCGCCGGAACGCTCTGATCGCCCTCTTCCTCCTCGATGTCGAGCATCAGCGAGGGGTCCAGGGTCGGCCAGACGGGCTTGCCCCAGCAGACGGGCGCGCCGGTGGCAGGGCGGGCGCAGCTTCGGTAGAGGCCAGCGCTGACCTCGACGAAGCTGCCCGAAGGTGCCCCCGAGACGACCTCGTGATCGTCCTGGCCCCAGCACAGCACCGATCCGTCGGCCCGGCGAGCGCAGGTGTGGAGGTAGCCCCCGTCGACCTGGACGAAGGGCGAGGCGGCAAGAGCGACCGGGAGGAGGCTGAGCAGGAGGGCGGTCATGCCCCCCTGCTAAATCCCTTGGCGGGGCCCGTCACGCCGGGCCACCCTCCACCCCCGCGACTAGGGGTTGGCGTTGAAGGCGCCGATGACGGCCAGGCCGGGCAGCGAGCCGAAGGTCTGGTTGTCCCAGGTGTAGCTGCTGTCGGCGATGGCGGTCTCGTAGCTGTCCAGGGGGGCAGCGGGGATGACGACCAGCGAGCCGGCGGCCTGCACCGTGGTGGTGTTCAGCGAGGGACCGGTGGTGAACAGGCCGTCGGAGCTGTCGGCGTCCATGTACCAGGTCAGGGGGCAGTCCTCGCAGGTGACCGTGGCCCCGCCGACCGGGTTGCCGGCGGCGTCCTGCACAAAGGCGATGATGGCGCCCTCGGTGGCGAGGTCGTGGGTGGATCCCGTCGCCGCCATGCTGGCTTCCATGCCCATCTTGAAGGTCGTGGAGACGAGCAGCGCGGTCTGGTTGAGGGTGTCGCCCTCGCCCAGGTCCTCGTAGTCGCTGGTGGGGATGCCGGTCGCGGTGGTCCAGACGGTGCCTTCGTCGGCGCAGTCGGCGACGAGGACGAACATGCCGAGCAGGCTGGGCATGACGACATCTTCGAGGGTGTAGGAGCCGCCCGTGCCGACCACGGCGCTGGCGACGATGTCGAGCTCGGTGTCACCGCCGAGGACGGAGGTGGGGTCCAGGGCGTGGATGCAGAGGCCCTCGCCGCCGGGGGCGCGGGTCGCGAGATCGACCACCGTGCCGGTCAGGGTGAAGCCCATCTCCTCGGTGCCGCCATCGGTGCCGCCGTCGGTGCCGCCGTCGGTGCCGCCGTCGGTGCCGCCGTCGCCGCCGCCGTCGGTGCCGCCGCCGTCGGCGCCGCCGTCGCCGGTGCTGGTGTCGTCGCCGTCCTTGTCGCCGCAGGCGAGGGACAGGGGGAGGGAGAGGAGCGCGATGCGTAGCAGGGTCATGAGGACTCCAGTGAGTGGGACAGGTTCATCTTCACCGCTTGACACGCGGTTGACAACAACAATCCTTCAGTCCTCACGGGATTGCCACCGTCGCAGATCGGCGGGTGTGTTCAAGTTGACGACCGCCCCCGGCCAGCCGGTGGGGACGCGGACGGCCTCCACGAGCAGATCCCGGAGGGTCTGGCGCGCGGCCAGGGGCGCGGCCTGCACGACAACGGGGTGGCCATCCTGCCCCTGAAAGCTGGCCACCGCCGGCCCGTCGATCGCCAGCAGGGCCCGCAGCAGCTCGGGCGGAGGAGGAGGCATGTCCACCGGGCAGATCAGGACGAGCCGGTCCGGAGCGAGGCCCTCCAGGCCCAGGCCCAGGGAGGCGGCCATGTCGCTCTCCGCCCAGTCGAGGTTGAGGACCCGCTCGACCGAGGGCGGCAGCAGCGCCGAGACCTGCTCAGCCTCGGCCCCCAGCACCACCCGGACCGAGCCGACGACCTCGGCGAGGGCCTCCACCAGGGGCAGGATCCAGGGCCGCCCCTGGTGCAGCATCAGGGCCTTGGGGCCTCCCATCCGGCGCCCTCCTCCCGCGGCCAGGATCAGCGCGAGGGGCTCGGGTCGGCGGGAAGCGGTCACGGGGCGCTCGCGGTTGGCTCCCGGACACGGTAGCAGGGTCGGCCCTCCACCTCCGAGTCCGGCCATGCATCCTCGCATCGAAAAGGTCATCGAGAACCTGCTGTTCTCCTCCCGGCTCCTGCTGATCCCCTGCTACCTGGGGTTGATCCTGGCCCTGAGCATGATCGTCCTCAAGTTCGGGCAGGAGCTCTTCCACTACCTGCCGGGCGTCTTCGCGATGAAGGAGAGCGAGGTGATCCTCGCGGTGCTCTCCCTGGTCGACCTGACCCTGGCGGGCAACCTCGTGCTGATGGTGATCCTCTCCGGCTACGAGAACACCGTCAGCAAGCTCGAGGTCGGCGAGGACGGAGACCGGCCGGCCTGGCTGGGCACCCTGGACTTCGGCGGGCTCAAGCTGAAGCTGATCGCCTCGATGGTGGCCATCTCGGGCATCCACCTGCTCAAGGTCTTCATGAACGTGGGCAAGGAGAGCACCGACCAGATCCGCTGGATGGTGATCCTGCACCTGGTCTTCGTCGTCTCCGGCGTGATGCTGGCGCTGATGGACTGGATCATCGAGAAAGCCCACGCAGCGCGGGCACACTGAGGCGGGCTCAGGCCTTCAGGACCTCGGCCCAGCGGATGCGACCGGTGAGCTGCATCAGGGCGAAGAGGGTCAGGATGCCCAGCACGGTCACGGTCAGGCCGGTGAAGCCCTCCCAGAAGTGCGCCAGCGAGAAGCCCACCAGGTACAGCAGCTGCGCGAGGCCGGCCTCGACCAGGGCGAAGCGGGGGCCGACGACCAGCCGCAGGTAGCTGACGACCAGCAGGACGCTGACGACGCTGGCGAGGGCGAAGGCCTGCTCGACGGGCAGGCGATCGGCCGTGTAGCCGAAGAGCAGGTGGAAGGAGAAGAAGGCGGCCGCCAGGAAGAAGTGGTTGATCGGGTGGACCTCGACTCCCTTGAGCAGGCCGAGCACGAAGATCCAGGCCATGAAGAAGAGCAGCGAGATGGGGGCGCTGAAGGCCATCTCGGCCGCCAGCGGCCCGGGCTGGACCTTCTGCGGCATGACCATGCCCATCCCGTCTCCGGTGACGAGCCGGTCGAAGGCCCAGCTCAGGACCCAGCCCTCGCCCTCTTGCTGCCGGGTGGAGGGCGACATGGTGTAGGAGGGGAAGTCGATCTCCCGGAAGTCGGTGCGCAGGGTCAGCGAGAAGTCGTCGAGCTGGCCCGCCCCCTGGGTGGGTCGGTAGCTCCACTCGTCGACGCCGCGGGAGCGGTAGCGGACCCGGAAGGCCAGCTCCTGGCCGGGATCGACGGGCAGCTCGACCCGCAGGACGCCGTTGCTGGGGACGACGGTCTCGGAGAGGTCCTCGCCGTCGACCAGCAGGGCGAAGCCGTCGTAGCTGCCGCTGTCGACCGGCAGGCGGAAGAGGAAGCTGATCGTGCCGCTGCGCGACTCGCGGTGCGTGTAGGTCCAGCGCCCGTCGAAGTCGACGTCGTAGAGCGAGAACCACATCAGGCCCTTGCGCCGCTGGTCCAGCTCCAGGCCCGCCTCGATGGTGGTGGAGTCCGGGCGCTGCGCCAGCTCCTGCCGCACCATGTCCCTCTTCATCACCGGCCGGCCCTCGGTGTCGAGCACCGCCCGCCCGTGGCCGTCGAGCAACGGGCTCTCCTGTTCGCTCAGCTGGACCCAGCTGAAGACCAGCTCGGGAGCCTGCTGGACCTGCTGCACCCCCCACAGGTCGTGGACCCGACCCACCAGCTCGCTGGACTGCTCGCCGGTGCGGCTGGACATGACCCCTCCCAGCGCGACCCAGGAGATCGCGGCGAGGAGGAAGATGAAGGCCATGGCGGCCATGCGAAGGACGAGGTGCATCGGGAGCTCCGGGGCTGAGGGGCACCGCGGACCGACGCAAGGCCCATGCCAGCCCGGCGGCTGCCTGGGAGCGCTCGGAGGGCCTCGCCGCAATCCACGGTGGATCGGCGGGCGAGCTCGCTACCCACGGTGGATCCCCCCTGGGGATGGTGTGACTAGCTAGTGCCAGGCACTAGCTAGTCAGCCCCGCCGAGGGGCTCGCACCGCAGCCAGCCCGCCCACTGCTCGCCGCGCAGGGGCTCCCCCTCGACGGGCAGGCGAGGGTCGGAGAGCACCGACAGCCGGGGGGTGCCGCTGAGCTCCTCCAGCAGGGCGTCGACCTCCGCGCGGCGCAGGACCTCGCCCCGGTCGGGCCACTCGCTGTCCTCTTCGAGGAGGAGGCCGCGCTCCGCCACGATGCGGAGGGCCTCTTCCTCGGAGAGCCCCCACTCGCGGGCGGCCCGCTTCGGCGTCGGGAAGGCGAAGTCGCGCACCACGCGCTCGGCGAGGGTGTGGCTGTGCCGGTCCGGGTAGACGATCGAGGTGGGCAGCGCGGCCCTCCACGCCTCGAGCTGGTCCTGCCAGGCGAAGATGCGGGCCTCCCACTCCGGGTAGGAGATCGCCTCCTCGCTGGAGGGGTTCTCGTAGGTGCCGAACATCAGGTTGCCCTCGTGGCACCAGATGCAGCGGCCGGGCTGCCCGGCGGCGACGACCTCGGGATCGGCCCAGGGCTGCAGGCGGCCCTGCCCGTCGTAGGTCGCGAAACGCTGCTGGCCGTTCTCCATCAGGTCGATGGTCTCGAACTCCGCCGGGCGCCAGTCTTCGCCCAGGGCGCTCTGACCGGTGGCCATGCCGAAGGCGAGGCGCTGGACGGGGTGCTCGGCTTCGGGCAGGAGGACGACCCGCTCGCCAGGGGCGATCAGGGACACGACCACATCGTAGCGATCGCGAGCCTGAGGCAGCCGGGCGCCGCTCCAGGCCCAGTAGTCGGCGCAGGCCCCGCTGATGCTGTAGTAGCGCCAGGGCTCGTGCAGGGTCAGCATGAACAGCCGGCCCAGGTCGACCGCCCCGGTCTGGGCCAGCTCCTCGCTCTCCCGCAGCTCCTGCAGCGCGTCGGTCAGGGCGGCCTCGGCCCGCTCGGGAAAGCCGGCCTGTTCCACGTGGAGCAGGATGCGGAGCTGCTCGCCGTCCTCGGTGATCTCCAGGTGTTCGCCCCCCGCCGGCGGCAGGGCCGAGAGCAGGCCCAGGTTCCAGTCGAGGCCCACCCGGACCTCCTCGGCGCTGAGCTGGTCGTCGAGGATCCAACGCAGGCTGAGCGAGGAGAGGTCGACCTCGGTGGGAGGCCCCGACGGGGGCGCGCAGGCCAGCAGCAGCGGCAGCGGCGCCCGGATCATCGCCGACAGGGTCATCTGCGACGGCGGCGCAGGAGCGGGACCAGCAGCAGGAGAGAGGCGCCGCCCGGGCCCGACGAGGCGCAGCCCGAGCAGGAGGAGCCCTCGGGCATGGCCTGCAGGCTGCCAGGGGGACCTCCGCCGGCTTGCCCCCCCTCGCCGCCGTCGACCTCGCCGCCGCCGCCGCCGCCNNGTCCAAGCCGGGCCCCGAGCCGGTGTCCAGCCCGGTGTCGCTGGGGGCGCCCCCCTCGCTGATCTGCACCTGGAGCTGGATGGCGTCGTCGGACGGCCCGCCGCCGTAGGGCAGGTCCCCGAACCAGGTGACGGACTCCTGCACCAGGCTGAAGCTCTGGCTGAGGCTGCCGACGCTGTCGCCGCCGACGTGGAAGCGGAAGCTGCCCAGGCCGCCGGGGGGGACGGTCGCCTCCACGGTGGCGACGCGCCCGCCGTGCGCCCAGTCGCTGCCCGCGAGCGCCGAGTCCTGGTCCCGAGGGGTCGGCGCGAGCCAGGTGATGCCGGGCTCCCAGCTGTTCATGCCGACGTTGAGCAGCTCCACCGTGAGCGGCGTCTCGACCCCGACCGTCAGCGGCAGCGTGCCGCTCCAGGAGGTCGAGCTGAGGCTGCCCTGGTAGTAGCTGGTGCTGCTCTGCAGCTCGTCGAGCCGCTCGTATACGTAGTCCCCGGGGCAGACGGTGCTGTTGCCGGGCCAGTCGCGGTGGCCCTTGAGCACGTCGTCGGTGGTCGTGAAGGCGTGCTCGCCCGCCAGGGTCTGGATCAGGACGCGGGCCCAGGCCATCATGCCGTCGGTCGCGCTGTGGGAGCTGCCGGGGCAGCCGCTGCCGGTGTAGCAGCCCAGGAAGGAGACCGCGATGTTGCCGTCGTTGTTCCCGCCGCCCGTGGCGCCGCTGTAGTAGGTGAGGTTGCGCCCCTCCCAGAGGGTGCCGTCGTAGCCGACCAGGAACTGGTAGGGGATGTCGCAATAGCCCCCGCTGTCCATGGAGTAGGCCTGCAAGGCCTGGACCGCGCCCTGGACAGTGCCGCTGGAGGTCTGGTTCCCGGCGGTGTGATGGACCGCCACCCGGTACCAGTCGTCCTCGGTCGTCGTGCAGGTGGTCGAGCGGGCCCCCCAGGTTCCCCGCGGCACGACCCCGATCGACGTGAGGGCCGAGGAGAGCGAAGGCGGCTCGCTGGCGGGCGGCTGATCCGCGGCACGCCGGGCCTCGTCCACCGGGACGAGCAGCTCCCAGCCCAGCTCCTCCACCCCCTCGGCCCCAAACAGGCGCACCCGGGCCTGCGCGGTCGGCTGGTCGAGGTCCAGGACCAGCACGCGCCAGCCCTCGCCCGCCGAGCTGGGAGGCACCTCCAGCCAGGGCCCGGCCTCGCCCTGCGCGTCGAGCAGGGAGGCCTCCAGCCGCAGGTCCGTGGCCGGCTCGGACACCTGGACCAGCGCCCCCAGTCGGGTGCCCGGGACCTCGAAGGTGCGCACCGGCGAGACCCAGGCCCCCTGGCTGGGCGCCCACTCGGCCCGGATCCGGGCCAGGGGCTCGATCGGCTCGGGGAGGAGGCTGTCGGCGCGGGCGCCCGAGCCCGACACCAGGCACAGGAGGGCGAGCATCATGCGGCCGTTCTAGCCCGGTTCAGCAGCGGCGCGAGGCTCAGCACCAGGATGGCCACCATCACCAGCGCGGCCCCGACCAGCTCGTGGCCAGAGGGTGGCGCCAGCCCGAAGCCGAGCGAGAGGACCAGCGAGGCGGCCAGCCCGGCGAGCACGCTGGAGCAGCGGTTGACGGGCACGCTGAAGGTGTTCTCGCTCTTGTCCAGGAAGACCAGGGTCCCGAAGATGCCGATGAGCTGCGAGAAGACCCCGACGGCGATGGTCGGCAGCAGCAGGCCCTGGAAGGGCCAGTGCAGGAAGCCCTCGCGCACCGCCAGCATGAACGGTCCCTGCCCCAGCCAGGCGAAGCCGCCCAGGGCGAGCAGGGTGAAGGGGGCGACCACGAGCTGCTCCTCCACGAAGTAGCGGCGGGTGCGGTCGGGGTCGTCGGTCTTCGCCAGGCGGCTCATGAAGCGAAGGCGGATGAAGTAGCTGGCCAGGTAGAGGGCGACGTTGAAGGCCGCCACCAGGGTCAGCTCCGTGCCACCGTCCTCGACGAAGGCGACGCTCACGGCGGCGAGGCTGAGCCCCAGCCCGATCCAGGAGGGCAGGCGGGTCTGGCGGCGGCTGATCAGGTCGACCAGCGGGGCCATGATCAGCACCCCGCCCCGCATCAGCAGCATGATGAAGACGATGCTGACGCCTTCGAAGGTGTAGGCCAGGGTGGTGGTGGTCAGGATGGCCGAGGTGCAGATCCCCGAGGCCAGGGTCCAGCGGGTGGGCATCGGCAGGGCGAGCCCCATCACCGAGACCCGCCCGGCGTGCCTCCACCAGCCGCTGACCGCCAGGAAGGCCAGCATGGTGAGGACGCTGGCGGCGGTGGCCACCGGCAGCAGGATGGCCCCGTCCATGCGCTCGGTCATGCCCGGCCAGAGCCCGGAGGAGATCGACTTCGAGAGGGCGATGAAGGGGATGTAGAAGAGGAAGTAGAGGAAGGCGTAGAGCCAGATGGAGGCCATCGAGCTCCTCGTGTGGGAGGAGCTGTGTGCTATAGCACGGGGGCCCCACGGGAGCGGCGGCCGAGAATCGGCTAAGCGGCTGGCGATGCCCGCCCCCGAGCCTCGTCCGGCCTCGTCGACCCCTCGCCCGAGGAGGGCGGCCACCGGCTCTCGCCCCGTTGGCGCCATGGAGCGGCTCTGGCTGGTCGGCGAGCGCATCAACCCCGGCTTCTTCATCGAGCTGGTCCTGGAGGGCGAGGGCCTGCCCCTGCCGCGCGAGGGCTGGCTCCCCCTGCTGGAGAGGCTCGCCCTGGCCGTCCCCGCGGTCCGAGGGCGGCTACGCGGCGTGCTCGGGGGCTGCCGCTGGAGCCTCGACGGCCCCCTGCCCGAGCTGCGCACGGTCGACCTGCTCGGCTGGCCGGGCGCCTCGGACACCTCGCCCTGGCCGTCGCCCCCTCCGGTGGACCCGCGAAGGGGCCCGCTGGTGCAGGTCTTCCTGGGGGGTGGACCTCCCGATCGGGTCGTGCTGCGGGTCCACCACGCGCTGATGGACGGGCGGGGCCTGCTCCACCTCGGCCGGGTGCTCTTCGCCCTGCTCCGCGGCGAGGGCCTCGCGCCGGACCGGACCCCTGGACCCACGGACCGCAGGGTGGCCAGGCGCCTGCCCGGCTCCGCGTCTCCCCCTCCCGAGCGGGACTGCGTCGCGATCGGCGCCGGTCCGACCCACCCCTCTCGCCCGGGGACGACCTGGCGCCGCCTCGCCTTCGCGGGCAACCCCTCGGCGGTCCTGGCGCGGACCCTGGTGGCGCTCGCCCGGGCCTTGCCGCCCGAGGGCCCGGCCCGGGTCGATCTGCCGGTCGATCTGCGGCGGTACCTGGCCGCCGACGAGGGCCCGAGCACCGCCAACCTTACCGGCATCGTGCGGCTGGACCTGCGCCCGGTCCTGGCCGAGCCCGACCCGGTCCGGGCGGTGAAGCTGGCCCTGACCGCGGCCCTGGAGCGGGGCGAGGCCGCTGGCACCGTGCGCGCGGCCGACGTGGCCCGCTGGCTGCCGGTCGGGCTGATGGCGGCGATCGGCCGGGGAGACGCGCGCGCCGCCCTCGCCCAGGGCCGCTTCGGGGCCTCGGCCCTGGTCAGCAACTTCGGCCAGGTGGCCCTGGCCGACTTCAGCGGCGGCGGCTTCCGGGCGCAGCGGGCCTTCGTCGTGCCCCCCAGCCACCCCGGCCTGCCGCTGTTCCTCTCGCTGCTGGGCACGCAGGAGCGGGTGGAGATGTGCGCGGTCGTGCCGCGGGCCATGGCCGGCTGCCTGGACAGCGTCGAGCCGGCGCTGCGGGCAGAGTTCGGTCCCCCCCTGCCCTCCACGCACACGCTCAGCCTCTTGGCAAGGTGACCCGCACGATGGCGCCGCCTTCGGCCCGGTTGCCGATGGAGAGGATCCCCCCCAGCTCGGCCAGGAGCTGGTAGACCGCGTACAGGCCGACCCCGTGGCCGGGCTTCTCCGGCTCGCCCTCGCGATCCAGGCGATGGCCGAAGAGCATCCCGTCGGAGGGCTCCACCCCGGGGAAGCCGGGCCCCTGGTCCGCCACGATCAGCCGGGCCCGCCGGCGGTCTGCCTGCACGCTGAGCGTGATGACGGTGGAGGGAGGGGCGTACTTGACGCTGTTGGAGAGCAGGTTGTCGACCAGCCGGGAGAGCATCGTCTCGTCGGCCGGCACCAGGATCTCTTCGGGCGCGTCCACCTCGATGCGCTGGTCCCGACGCTCGATCAGGTCCGCGTACGCCTCGGCGGAGCGCCGGACGATCTCGCTGAGGTCCACCCTGGGGCGCTCGGGCTGCCCCTGTGGCGCCAGGGCCCGGTCCAGGATGGCGACCATCTGGCGGCTGGCCTCGTCCAGCCGGGCGAGCGTGCGGCTCATCTCGACCGGATTGGACGGATCGGCCAGCTCGACCGAGGTCGTGACCGTGGTGAGGAGGTTCCGGAGATCGTGGGCCAGCGTGGCCAGCAGGTTGGCGCGGGCGTAGTCGGCGGCGACCAGGGCCTGGCTGGCGCGGTTGAGCTCGTCCTGGCCCGCGCGCAGGGCGTCGGCCTCGACCTGGGCCCGGAGCAGCTCGCTGCGGATGCCCTCGCGCTCCAGGCGCATCCGCTCGGCCTTGGTGCGGGTCCGGGCCTCGATCCCCCGCATGGCCCGCAGATGATGCACCGCGCCGGCGAGGTCGCCCTGGTGTTCGTGCCAGGAGGCGAGGCTCTCGTGCAGATCGGTGGCCTCGCGCATGGCGCCGCTGGTCTCCAACCGGCTCACCAGCTCGCGGCTGATCTGGGCCGCCTGGAGCCCGGCCTGGACGTCGCCGGCCTGCGCGGCGAGCTGGAGCAGGACCCGGGCCGCGCTGCTGCGGAGATCGGTGTTGGTGCCGGCCCGCGCCGGGTCCAGGCCGCGGCGGGCGAGCTGGATGCCTCGGGGAAGCTCCCCGGAGCGCAGGGCCACCCAGGCCTCGATGGTGTCGCACCACGCGTCGAGCTGCGGGGCGTCCTGGTCCGCCAGGTCCAAGCGGGCCAAGGCCAGGGCCCGATGGGCGTCGTCCAGGCGCCGGACCTGGTGGTAGCAGCTCGCGGCGTTGATCCGGATCGAGGCCCGGCCTGTTGGGGCCTGGTCGTCGAGGTTGTCCAGCAGCAGGTCGAAGGCCTCGGCGGCCTCGACCAGGCTGCCCTCGCTGCGCAGGCTGGAGGCGATGTTCACCTGCGCCAGCGTGCGGCAGGCCGGGCTCACGTCGGGGATGTCCAGGACGAGGCGGGCGCGGCGGCGGGCCTCTTCCAACAGGCCCGAGGTGAAGAAGATGTGGGAGGTGGCCAGGATGGCCCGACCGCGGAGGGTGGGATCGCCCGTGGCCTCGGCCAGTCGGCTGGCCTCCAGCGCCTGCTCGATGGCGGGCTGGACCTGGCCGAGCTCGCGGCTGGTGTTGGCCAGCTCGATGTGGATCCGCGCCCGGCCGTGCAGATCGGGAGGGACGCGGCCCTCGATCTCGCTCAGCAGGGCGCGGTACAGCCCGGTGCGCTCGGATGCCGAGGCGATCGCGCGGATGCCCGCGAGGCGGGTCTCCAGGTTGTCCGGTTCGATGCTGGACATCCGGCTTCGTAACCCGTCAACGGGGCAGACCCGCCAGCGCGTCGTGGTACTCGCGGACGATCTGTTCGACGATCTGCTCGATGGTGCCCTGGTCGTGGATCTCGGCCACCCCGTGCCCGGCGGACCAGATCTCCTTCCAGCGCTTGGCGCCGGCCGCGCCCTCTTCGGGCAGGGTCTGCTTCAGGAAGTTGGCGTGGACGCCGCTGACCTGGTCGGTGTAGACGATGTCCTCGGGGCCGGCCTGCACCACCATCGCCTTGTACTCGGCCGACGCCTCGCACTCCTCGGCCACGATGAAGCGCGTGCCCATGTAGACCAGCTCGGCGCCCAGGGCCAGGGAGGCCAGGACCTGCCGGCCGGTGGAGATGCAGCCTGCGGCGATGACCGGCACCTGGAGGTTGGCCTTCAGGTAGGGGATCAGCGCGTAGGGGCTGATCCGCCCGGCGTGGCCCCCGGCCCCCGCCGCCACCCCGATGATCGCGTCCACACCGGCTTCCTGCGCCTTCAGGGCGTGCTTGAGGTTGATCACGTCGTGGAAGACGGTCGTGCCGATGGCGCGGGCCCGCTGCACGAAGGGGGTGGGGTTGCCGTAGGAGGTGATCCAGACGGGGACCTCGTACTTCTCGCAGACGGCGACGTCGGCCTGGAGGCGATCGGGGTCGGTCAGCCCGATGGTCATGTTGATGGCGAAGGGCTTGTCGGTCCGCGCCCGGAGCCAGGCGAGGCGGGCGTCCAGATCCTCGATCGAGCGCGCGTTGAGCGAGGGCATCGCCCCCAGGATGCCGGCCTCGGCGCAGGCCAGGAGCATCTTCTCGTTGCTGATGATGAACATGGGCGCGCAGACGATGGGGTAGCGCAGGCCCAGGCGGCGGGAGAGGGGTGTGTGCAGGCTCATGGCGGCGTCATAACCAGCCAGGCCTTCGGCACGTCCTGGCTGAAGGTGGCGACGACATGGTCGAACAGGGCCCGCACCCGGGCGGGCAACAGGACCCGCTCGACCATCACCAGCGAGATCGAGGTCTCGGTGCCCAGCACGCCGGGGAGGACCTCGACCAGCCCGCCGGCCTCCAGCTCCGCCTGCACCATCGGCATCTGCGGGAGCAGGGCGATGCCGATCCCGGCGCGGCAGGCGGCGAGCTGGGCGCTGAGGTCGTCGCTGACGAAGCGGCCCTGCACCGGGATCTCACCTCCGGCGCGCAGCGGCCACCGGCGCGCCGGCTGGGTGCCGCCGGCCATGCCCAGGACGCAGCTGTGGGCGGCCAGATCCTCGACCGCCTGCGGCGTCCCGCGGGCGCGCAGGTACCCGGGCGAGGCCAAGGCCAGCGTCTCGCTGCGCCAGAGCTTGCGGGCGACCAGGCTGGGATCGCGGATGGTGCCGGCGCGGAGCGCGAGATCGTAGCCCTCGGCGGCGAGGTCGACGTGGCGGGCGCTGGCGACCAGCTCGACCTGGACCTCGGGCCATCGGAGCAGGAAGCCGCTGATCACCTCGCCCATCCGCGCCGCGCCTCCCCCGGGGGGCACGCTGATGCGGACCAGCCCCCGGGGCACGTCGTCCAGCTGGCGCACCTCCTCGGCGGCGTCGCGGGCGGCGGCGATCAAGGGCCGGGCTCGGGCGTAGAGGGTGTCGCCCGCGGGGGTGGGGACCAGGCGGCGCGTGCTGCGGTGCAACAGGCGCAGGCCGAGGCGCTCCTCCAGGCGGCTGAGCTGACGGCTGACCGTCTCGCGCGGCACCCCCATCGCCCGCGAGGCCGCCGAGACGCTGCCCGCCTCGACGACGCGCACGAAGACCTCGAATCCTTCGGTGATCTCGCTCATGGTGCTCCCGGGTCTACCTGTGAGCATTATGCACGATTGAGGCGCGAATGCGACGTGTAGTGACGAATTTGGGGCCCGATAGTCTCCGGATGTCCAACCCGGAGCCATGAATGAACCCCAAGACCGTCGCCTACTGGATCCTCACCGCCCTCGTCTCGCTGGCACTGACCGGCTCGGGGGTGTTCAACCTGCTGCTGCCCCCCGAGATCGTCGCTGGCATGGAGCACCTGGGCTACCCCGCCTGGTTCCCTCGCTGGCTGGGCCTGTGGAAGCTCGCCGGGGTCGTGGTCCTGCTGGCGCCCGCCCTGCCCCGGCTGAAGGAGTGGGCCACCGCGGGCTTCACCATCGCCCTGAGCAGCGCCAGCCTCTCGCACATCGCCGCCGGAGACCCGCCCGCGCAGGCCATCCCTCCCCTGGTGCTGCTCGGCCTCGTCCTGGGCTCCTGGGCCCTGCGCCCCAGCGGCCGTCGGTTGAGCTGAGCCGAGCCCCGGCTCACCGGCCTGGCGCGCCCTCGCCGTCCAGGACCCGCCCGGCGAGGCGCGCCCAGACCCGCCCGAACTCGGACTGCGGGCCGTGGGCGAAGTCCAGGCTGGCCCCCTTGGCCAGCTCCAGCGTCTCTCGCGCCCGGTCTCGATGGCCCCCCATGCGCTCGACGAAGGCCTTGCGGACCAGCAGCACGGCCAGCAGGAAGCCCGTCCCGCTCTCCCGCGCGGGGCCCTCGGCCTGCTGGATCAGGGCCTCGGCCTCGGGCACCCGGCCCGCGTCGGCCAGCAGCTCGGCCAGCACGCCCTTGAGGTGGGCCGCGTAGAAGCGGGCGCCCAGGCGCTCGTGCAGGGCCAGGGCCTCGCGGGCGCGCTGCAGGGCCCGGTCGCGGCGGCCGGCTTCGAGGTGGATCTCGGCCAGGTTCCCGAGCGCCGTGGCCTGCACCCGCCGGTCCCCGACCGCGTCGGCCATGGCGATGGCCGCCTGGGTCGCCGTGCGGGCCCCGTCGAGGTCGCCGCGGATGCGCAGGAAGTCGCCGCGGTCCTTGGCGATGTTGGCCAGCATCCGGGCGTCTCCCAGAGCCCGGAAGCCCGCCTCGGCCTGGGCGTAGAGCTTCGCGGCCCCGTCGAGCTCGCCCTGGCGCTCCAGGCTGATCGCCAGCTGCCCGGCGATGCGCGCGGCCAGCCACTCGTTGCCGCTGGCCTTGGCCATCGCCAGGGCCCCCTGCTGCACCGCGCGGGCCTGCGCCAGGGCCCCCGTCTCGGCCAGGCACATCGCCTGCTGGGCCATCGCCATCGCGATCAGCCGCGCCTCGCCGGTCTGCTCGGCCAGGCTGCGGGCCCCGTCGGCCGCCGCGCGAGCCTGCTCGGGTCGGCCGGCCTCGCGCAGCAGCCCGGCCAGCCGGCAGCGTAGCCGGGCGTGATCCGCGGGTCCGGGCTCGGGCAGGTCATCGGCCCGCTGCGCGACCGTCAGGGCCTCCTGGTAGGGCCCCTCGGTCTCGGCCAGGGCCAGCAGGGCGATGGCGCAGGGCAAGGCCACGGCGGCGTCCTGGCGATCGATGGCGCGGAAGAGGGCGACCTGCAGGTTGTCCCGATCGCGCACCAGGGAGCGTCGGAGCGTGTGCTGGCGAGGCCCGCGCAGCGAGCTGAGGTGGCTCTCCTGCCCGAGCGCCGCGAAGCAGCGGCCGTGGCGCTGCCGAGCCGCGAGCGCGTCGGGGCCCTCGTCCAGGCGCTCCCGGGCCAGCTCACGGACCGTCTCGTACAGGGCGAAGCGCGCCCCCTGCGGGTCGGGGATCGTGCGGAGCAGGCTCTTGTCGGCGAGCGAGGGGATCAGGTCGACCACCAGCTCGGCCATCGGTCCGACCACGAGCTCGGCCTGGCTGAGATCGAAGGGCCCACGGAAGGTCGAGCAGGCCGCCAGGGCCCTGCGCTCGGCCGGCGTGAGCAGGGACCAGGACCAGTCGATCGCCGCCCGCAGCGTCGCGTGGCGGGCCTGGGCGTCGCGCTCGCCGCTGCGCAGCAGGTCCAGCCGGCGTCCCATCCGCGCCCGCACCCCGGCCGGTCCAAGGGCCGCCACCCGGGCCGCCGCCAGCTCCAGCGCCAGGGGGATCCCGTCCAGCTCGCGGGCGATCGCGCCCAGATCGGCGGCGTTGTCCTCGCCGAGCGTGAAGTCCGGCTGGAGGATGCGGACCCGCGCGACGAGCAGCATCACGGCGGGCGAGGCGGCGATCTCCTCCGGGCTGGCGCCCTCGGCCGGGGGCTCCAGGGGGGCGAGGTGGACCCGCTCCTCGCCGTGCAGGCGCAGCGCCTCCCGGCTGGTGACCAGGAAGGCCGCCTGAGGGGCCGCCGCCATCCAGCGGGGCAGCACCTCGGCCGCCGCGTCGATCACCTGCTCGACGTTGTCCAGCACCACCAGGGCCCGGCCCCGGCCGGCCAGCACCTCGCCCAGGATGACCACCGGGTCGCCCTCTTGCAGGGTCACCCCCAGGCCGCGGGCCAAGGCGAGGCAGATGCCGTCCCGGTCGCGGGCGGTCGAGGCGTCGCAGAAGAAGGCCCCGTCGGACCAGGAGTCGCGGGCGAGGCGGGCGAGGCGCACGGCCAGCCGGGTCTTGCCCGTGCCGCCGGGCCCCAGCAGCGTGACCAGGCGGCAGCCGCCGGCGAAGCGGGCCAGCAGGGTCGCCAGCTCCTCGCGCCGGCCGACCAGGACCTCGTCCAGGGGCAGGGCCAGCTCACCGCGGACCGGCCAGGCCTTGGCCACGGCCGTCGGAGGGCCGTCCGGCCGGGCGTCGGCCGGGCAGACCTCGTGCACCTCGAACTCGCCGGCGCCCTTCAGCATCCAGGGGCCGTGCTCCAGCCAGGCCAGGTCCGCCCGATTCAGCTCTCGCCGGGCCTGCCGGGCCGCCGCGCCCGAGAGCAGCGTCCGCCCTCCGGGGGCGAGGCCCATCAGCCGGGCCGCCACCACCTTGCTGAGCCCCTCGACCTCCATCGGCTTGGCGCCGCGCTCGACGTCCTCGGCCGGGTTCTCGCGCAGCACCACCTCGCCCAGGTGGACGCCGGCGCGAGCCGAGAGCGCCACCCCCTCCTGGGCCGCCAGCAGCCGCAGGGCCTGGTGGTACTCCAGGGCGCAGCCCACCGCCGCCCCCACCTCGGGGAAGAGCACCAGGAAGCCGTCGGACTTGTCGATCTCGCGGCCGCGGTGGCGCTGGAAGACCTCGCGGGCGCGGGCGTCGAGCAGGGCGCCCAGCTCGGCCGCGCGCAGGTCCCCCAGCCGCCGGACCAGCGAGGTGCTGTCGACGAGATCGGTGACCAGCAAGGCGGCGACGCTGACGCGCATACCGGCGCCTATAGCCCGCCGTATGGCTATGCTGGCGGCATGCTGCTGCTCCTCTCGCTCGCCGCGCACGCCGAGGGCACCTGCCTCACCCCGCAGGTGCTCGACGCCCTCGCCGGTCGCGCGCCGGCCCCCCACCCCTACGCGCTCCAGGCCCCCGCGGGCATCGGCGAGCGCCCGCCCCTCGGCCCCCCCGGCGGCAGGCAGATCTACGGCACCCCCTACGACAACCACCTGGAGACCGCCCACTTCACCATCAACTGGTGGACCGAAGGCGTCACCCGCGAGCAGGCCGAGTCCGCCGGCGCCGCGCTGGAGACCGCCTGGGCCTCCTTCGAGGCCGAGGGCTGGACCCCGCCGGTCAGCTCCGATCGCTACTACCTCTGGGTCCTGCTCGACCCCGGCCTCGGCGGCACCACCGGCTACACCAGCGAGTACTTCACCGACGACTACCCCGACGGCTACCCCATCATCTGGCTCAACCCCGACTGGGCCGGCACCCCCGAGTTCTGGGCCTCCCTGGCCGCCCACGAGCTGATGCACGCCTTCCAGTACGCCGTGCGCGACTACGACGGCGCCGGCGAGGTCGAGACCTGGTACTGGGAGGCCTCCGCCACCTGGGCCAGCGAGCTGGCCGACCCCGAGGTCGACGGGCACCAGTACACCTCGGACTGGTACGCCACCACCGCCGACCGCGGCTACAGCAGCACCGAGAACAGCCGCCAGTACGGGCTCTTCGTCCTCAACGCCTGGCTCGACCGCGAGGGCTTCGGACCCGCCACCATGCGCGATGTCTGGGCCCTCTCGTCCCAGCGCGCGGGCGAGCCCTGGGACGAGATCCTGGCCGAGTCCACCGGGGTCTCGGCCGGCGAGCTGTGGGCCCGCTTCGCTGGCGCCTACGCCAACGGGGGCCTCGAAGAGTCGGCCCTCTACACCGCCTACCCCTCGCAGGGCGTGCTCAGCGACGGCGTCGGCGGGACCTTGCCCTACCTGGGCAGCCACGCCTGGACCGCCCAGCAGGGCGGCCTCTACCGGGTGGAGGGCGAGGCCCTGCTGGCCACGGGTGGCACCTTGGGCGAGGCCGTCGAGGTGCAGGCCGGCGATACCGTCGCGGTGGTCGGCATCTCCGAGTCCGACGCGCCGTACCGCCTGCTCCTCGACCTGCAAGGCGATAGCGGGGAGCCCAGCGGCGATGGCGGCGAGGGCACCCCTCCCGTCGAAGAGCCCGTCGCCTGCGGCTGCGCCTCCTCGCCCGCGGGCGTCGGGCTGCTGCTCCCCCTCCTGATGCTGCTGCGGAGACGACGATGAGCGAAGAATTCGATGCGTTTGATCGCGCCTGGAAGCTCCCTGGAAAGAGGCTGGAGCTCGAGCTGATCCGCTCGGCCGCCGAAGCCCTCACCCGCGCCTACGAGGGCCTGGCCGTGCGGGTCGACTGGGAGGACGACGACACCGTCACCTGCTTCTTCCGCATGGAAGAGGACGGCGCCGCCTACGAGATCGAGCTCTCGGTCTACGACCTCGACAGCGACGGGCGGGTCCTGTCGCTGGAGGCCGACGCCGCGGACAACAGCGCCCGCTTCGAGGACGCCTGCCAGCTGGCCGAGGACCTCGCCGAGGCGCTGGGCGGCTGGTCGCTGGACCTCTGAGGCGGGATACGCCGCCTCGACAAGGAGCACCCATGGCCCTCGTCGCCCCCAGCATCCTCTCCGCCGACTTCGGGCACCTCGCCCGCGACATCGGCAGCGTCGCCGCCGCCGACTGGATCCATGTCGACGTCATGGACGGCCGCTTCGTCCCCAACATCACCATCGGCCCGCCCGTCGTGCAGGCCGTGCGCCGGGCCCGCGACGAGCTGGCCCCCCATATGGTCGTCGACTGCCACCTGATGATCGTCGAGCCCGACCGCTACCTGGAGGACTTCGCCAAGGCCGGGGCCCAGGTCATCACCGTGCACGTCGAGGTCTGCACCCACCTCGACCGCAGCCTGCAGGCCATCCGTGGCCTGGGCGTGCAGGCCGGCGTCAGCCTCAACCCCCACACCAGCGAGGCGGCGCTCGACTACGTGCTCGAGCTCTGCGACCTCGTCCTGGTGATGAGCGTCAACCCCGGCTTCGGCGGGCAGTCGCTGATCGAGCGGGTCTTCCCCAAGATCGAGCGCCTGCGCGCCCGCATCGACGCCCTGGGCCTGCCCGCGAAGATCCAGGTCGACGGCGGGGTCAAGGCCGACAACGCCTGGCGCTTCGTCGAGGCCGGCGCCGACGTGCTGGTCAGCGGCTCGGGGGTCTTCGGGGCCAAGGACCGTGCGGCCGAGATCCGGAAGATCCAGGAAGCTGCGCGCCCCTGATGCGGTAGTCTGCGCCTGTGGGCCCCACCGACCGCTTCTACGCCGACCTTCCGTCCTTCGAGGGCTTCGCCGACGCCGTCGACCCGGCGCGCTACACCGACGCGCCGACCGACTGGTTTGTCGCCATCACCGATGTGCGCGGCTCGACCGACGCCATCGAGGCCGGCCGCTACAAGGACGTCAACGCCCTGGGCGCCGCCTCCATCGTCGCCGTGCTCAACGCTGCCCCGGGCCTCGATCTGCCCTACGTCTTCGGCGGGGACGGGGCCACCCTGCTCTTCCCCAGCAGCCACCGCGAGGCCATCGAGGGCGCCCTGCGCGGCATGCGCGACCTCGCCCGCGAGCGCTTCGAGATGGAGCTGCGCGTCGGCGTCGTCTCCATCGCCGAGCTCGTGCAGGCCGGCTTCCCCGTGCGGGTCGCGCG
The DNA here is from genome assembly GCA_002343455.1 of Deltaproteobacteria bacterium UBA2385. GTDB lineage: Bacteria > Myxococcota_A > UBA796 > UBA796 > UBA2385 > UBA2385. Next base: position 19,529 of record DDSR01000430.1, read on the forward strand.
CTACCGCCCCTCGCCCCATGTCTGCCTCGCCATGCTCTCCGGCGCCGGCCTGCCCGAGGCCGAGCGGCGCATCAAGCACCCCGAGGAGGGCCTCCGCTACGCCCTCGCCGAGCAGCCCGGCACCGCCGACCTCGGCGGCTTCGAGTGCCGCTGGGAGCCCCTGCGCAGCCGCAACGGCCTCGTCCTGAGCGTGCTCGTCCAGGCCCTCGCCCCCACGCCCGAGGGTCGGGCCGAGGTCTACCGGGGAGTGCTCGCCGAGCTCGACCGGGTCCTTGGCGACCTCGCCCACGCCAACCCGGCCCACCCCTTCACCCTGCACATCTCCAGCGACCCCACCGCCTTCGAGCAAGAGGCGCGGCTGCGCGGGGGGCGGGCCGGCGTGCCCTACATGCTGCACAAGCTCCAGGCCCGCACCCTGGCCGGCGTCGGCCGCCTGCTGCTGGCCACCGGCTGGCGCCTGCCCGGCTTCGACGGCGCCCGCTACCGCGACGAGGTCGTCGTCAACACCGACTTCCGCAAGTTCGACGACACCCTGCGCATGGTCGTCGACGTCAGCGAGGAGCAGCACCAGGCCTTGCGGCTCACCCTGCAAGCCGCCCAGGACCGCGGCGAGCTCGCCTTCGGCCTGCACAGCTCCCAGTCGGCGCTGATGACCTGCTTGATCTTCAACCACGAGGGCAACCACGTGCACTTCGTCGACGGGGCCGACGGCGGCTACGCCATGGCCGCGAGGCCGCTGAAGGCCGCGCTCAAGGGGCGCTGAGGAGGGGCGCCTTGCCGGTCGGGAGGGGGCCGATTAGGGGAATGGGGAACGGGGTATAGCGCAGCCTGGTAGCGCGTCTGCTTCGGGAGCAGAAGGCCGTAGGTTCGAATCCTGCTACCCCGACCATACCGAATGGCGGCGGTCCTGAGACCCAGGATCGCCGCCATCATCGGTTTCGGGATCGGCCGAAAGTGCAAGTAGATCGAAGGGCTTACGCCATGTCACGGACAGGGCTCCCTCGGCCAAAGTGGAGTTTGAGAAGAGCACGTCCAGCAAACGGCGCTGTTCGCGTGGCTCCCGCGAGATCATCAGGTCGTAGGCGCGG
>DDSR01000280.1 GCA_002343455.1 Deltaproteobacteria bacterium UBA2385
CCCGCGGCGCGGTCGTAGCCGATGCCCGGGGTGGCGTAGTAGCCGGTGCTGGACAGGCTCACCTGCCGCACCCAGCACAGGTTGGCCAGCGCGGCGAAGGGCAGGCTGCCGGTGGGACCCCGGACCTCACCGTTCACGAAGACCATCTCCGAGGCGCTTCCCCCCAGCTCCTGCGCGGCGACCGCGGCCATCCGCTCGCGGACGATGCGGCAGGCGTCGGCGACCGCCTGACCGTTCAGGTCGCTGCCGCTGCTGGCAGCCGTGGGCGAGGTGTTGGGCACCTTCTCGGTGCTGGTGTTCATCACCCGCACCGCGTCCACGGGCAGCCCGAAGGCGTCGGCGGCGACCGCCCGCATCTTGGTGTGCAGGCCCTGGCCCATCTCGGTGCCGCTGTGGTTGAGCTGCACGGAGCCGTCGGTGTAGACCATGACCATCGCCCCGGCCTGGTTGAGTAGGGCGGCGGTGAAGGAGATGCCGAACTTGACCGGCTGCAGCTCGATGCCCCGCTTCAGCCAGGGCGAGGCGGCGTTGAACTCTTCGATCTCCGCTCGGCGCCGCTCCAGCTCAGCATCGACGCAGAGGCGGTCGTGCATCGCGGCGATGCGAGGGGCGGGCACCTGCTGGCCGTAGGGGGCCCGGTCGCGGGGGGAGTCGCCGTAGTAGCTGCGGCGCCGCACCTGCTCGCTGCGCAAGCCCAGGGCCCGGGCGCCCTTGCGGATGGCGGCCTCGACGACGACCATGCCCTGGGGGCCGCCGAAGCCCCGGAAGGCCGTGTTGGTGGGCAGGTCGGTGTGGCAGACCCGGCCCTCGAAGCGCAGATGCTCGATGAAGTAGGCGTTGTCGAGGTGGAAGAGGGCCCGGTCCAGCACGGCCTGGCTGAGGTCGGCCGTGGTGCCCCCGTCGCTGAAGAGCTCGGCGTCCAGCGCCAGCAGGCGGCCGTCGGCGGCGAAGCCGGCACGGTAGCGGCTGAAGAAGGGATGCCGCCCGCCCGTGCTGGCCATGTCCTCCTCGCGGTTGAGGCGGACCTTGCAGGGGCGGCCGGTGCTCCAGGCGCCGAGCGCGGCGAGGCAGGCCGGCGCGGTGGCCTGGCTCTCCTTGCCGCCGAAGCCACCTCCCAGGCGGGGGACCTCGCAGACGACCCGGTGGGCGGGCAGGCCCAGCACGCGGGCGGCCATCTTCTGGGCCTCGGTCGGGTGCTGGGTGCTGGAGAGGATGCGGAAGTACCCCCCGTCCTCGGGCAGGGCCATGGCGACCTGGGTCTCCAAGTAGAAGTGGTCCTGGCCGCCGCTGCGCACCTCGCCCTCGACGACGACGGCCGCCGCCGCGAGCGCGGCCTCGACCTCGCCCCGGGCGATGATGTGAGGGCCACCGTGGGTGCGGCCGGCGGCGATGGCGGCGTCGATGCCCAGCACGGCCGGCGACGCCTCGGCATGCACCTTCACGGCGCGGGCGGCCTCGGCGGCCTGCTCGCGGGTCTCGGCCAGCACCAGGGCGATTCCCTGGCCGAAGAAGCGCAGCTCGGGCCCGCCTAGGAGGGGCTCGTCGTGGACCACGGGCCCGATCATGCCGTCGCCGGGGATGTCCCTGGCCTGGAGGATCGCCACGACGCCGGGCATGGCGCGGGCGGCCTCCAGATCCAGGTCCTGGAGCAGGCCGCGGGCGACCGGCGAGCGCACCAGCACGCCGTGCAGCAGGTCGCGGGGCTCGGGGAGATCGTCGACGAAGCGGGCGGTGCCGCAGACGTGGCCGCGGGCGCTCTCGTGGGGGGCGGGTTCGTGCAGGCTCATAGGATCACCGTGCCGACGTGGTCGGCGTGCAGCGCGCGCTGTTCGTGCCGGGCGGTCTCCAGCTGGAAGCCCAGCAGCAGGTTGCGGGCGAGGCTGCGGCGGAAGGCGGCGCTGCCGCGGTGGTCGTCCATGGGCTGGAAGTCCTGGTCGAGCGAGGGCAGGGCGGCGCGCAGGGCGCTCGGCGTCCAAGGCTGCCCCAGTAGGGCCGCCTCGGTCTGAGAGGCGCGGGCCGGCGTGGCGGCCATTCCCCCGTAGGCGAGGCGGAGGTGGGTGATCCGGCCCTCCTCCTCGCGCAGCGCGAAGCAGGCGGCGACCGCGCTGATGTCCAGCTCGCGGCGGCGGCTGACCTTGTAGGCGCCCAGGCGCGTGCCCGGCGCCGGCCGGGGGATCTCCACGGCGGCGATCAGCTCGCCGGGACGCAGCGCGGTCTGGCGGTAGCCGGTGAAGAAGGAGGCGATCGGCACGCGGCGCTCGCCCGAGGCGGAGGCCAGCAGCAGGAGGGCGTCGAGCGCCAGCAGGACCGGGGCGAGGTCGCCGATCGGCGAGGCGTTGGCGAGGTTGCCGCCCAAGGTGGCCCGCTGCTTGATCGGCCGGCTGCCGAAGTAGCGCAGCATCCGGTGCAGGACCGGCAGGCCCTCGGCGCTCCAGGCCTCCAGCTCGGTCAGGGGCAGGGCGGCGCCGAGGCGGATCCGCGCCGGCTCCTCCTCGATGGCCCGCAGCTCGGGGATGCGCTCCAGGCTCAGGAGCGAGGGGAAGCGGCGGTGGCGCAGGTTGACGTCCAGGGCCAGGTCGCTGGCCCCGCAGACGATGCGGGGCGGGTCCTCGGCCAGCAGGACCAGGGCCTCGTCCAGCGAGGTCGGGGCCTGGAAGCGCTGGCCCTGAGCTTCGTACCGAACGGGGCCGCCCGGGGGAGGATCCGTCGGCAGCAGGCCCGGCGGGCAGCTCCCGGCGACGGCGCGCAGGGCCTGCTGGATGGGGCGGTAGCCGGTGCAACGACACAGGTTGCCGCTGAGCTGGTCGTCGAGGCGCCAGTCGTCGGCGGGCGCGTCGGCCAGCTCCGGGCGATGGGCCGCCTCGACCAGGACGCTGACGAAGCCCGGCGTGCAGTAGCCGCACTGGCTGCCGTTGAGCTCGATCATCGCCTGCTGGGCGGGGTGCAGGCCGCCATCGGGGTCCAGCGCGGCCAGCCCGGCGGCGGTCCACAGGCGGCGACCGTGCATCATCGGCAGCAGGACCAGGCAGGAGTTGACCGCCCGCAGCGCCCCCTCCTCGTCCTGCACCAGGACCGTGCAGGCCCCGCAGTCGCCCTCGTTGCAGCCCTCCTTGGCCGCGGTGAAGCCCGAGGCGCGCAGCCATGCCAGCAGGGTGGTGTCGGGGCGGGGGCCCTCGACGACTCGATGATGTCCGTCGACCTGGAGGTGCAGTGCCATGGTCCGATGGTACCCGAAACGAGGGTCGCGCCCTATACGCCCAGGTTGTTGAACATCCCGGTCAGCTCCGGGTCGTCCAGGAAGAGCTCGTCCACCAGGTCCGAGGCGATCAGCGTCGCCGAGAGGAAGGGCCCGAGCTGGGCGAAGGCGCCTTGATCGCCCAGCGCCTCGATCAGCTCGGCCACCAGGGCCTCCTGGCTGGCGCCCTCGGCCAGGGCGATGCCGCCCTCTTCCACGAGGCGTGCGACGAAAGCGGACATGACGCGGGGGATGAGCATAAGAGTGGCCCGCCGATAACCGGCAACGGAGGTCCCGGCCGATCATGAGCACCCAGCGAGTCCTGGTGGTGGACGACGACAGCCGCCTGCGAGAGGTGGTGCGCTACGCCCTGGCCCGCGCCGGCTTCGAGGTGATGGAGTCCAGCAACGGCCGGGACGCCCTGGCCCGCATCGCCGAGCTCCGGCCGGACCTGGTGGTGCTGGACGTGATGATGCCCGAGCTGGACGGGCTGGACCTCTGCCGCGAGCTGCGGCGCAGCAGCAGCGTGCCGATCGTCTTCCTCTCCTCCCGCGGCGAGGAGGTCGACCGCGTCCTGGGCCTGGAGCTGGGCGGGGACGACTACCTGACCAAGCCCTTCTCGCCCCGCGAGCTGGTCAGCCGCGTCCGCGCCGTGCTGCGGCGCAGCGCCCCGGTGGCGCCCGGTCGGGATCCGGTCGAGACGCCGACGCCCCCGCCCGAGGACGAGGAGCCCGCCCTGCACGAGGGCCAGATCCGCCTGGACCCGGTCGAGCACCGGGTCGTGGTCGCGGGCCAGGAGGTCGAGCTGACCGCGACGGAGTTCAAGATCCTCCAGGTGCTGCTGCGCCGGCCGGGGCGGGTCTTCAGCCGCAGGGACCTGGTCGACCGGGCCTACCCGGGGCGGCACTTCGTCAGCGATCGCACCCTGGACAGCCATATGCGGCGGATCCGCCAGAAGCTGCGCGACGCGGCCGAGGCCGCCGGCGACCTCGGCCACGCCCACGACCCGATCGAGACGGTCCACGGCGTCGGCTACCGGATGAGGAAGGCCTGAGCGATGGCGTCGGCTCCGAACCGCCGGCCGCGCCTCCCCCTCTGGATCTGGCTGGGCCTCTCCCACCTGCTGGCCCTGGCCCTGCCGGTGACGGCCTTCCTGGGCTCCGGGGCCTTCGCGACCGACCTGCAGCGCCAGACCCGCAAGAGCCTGGAGTACCAGTCGGTGCTGCTGGAGCTGCTGATCCGCAGCGAGCTGGACCACGCGCGCCAGGGCCAGCCCCAGGCCGGCATCGAGACGGTGGCCGCCCGCCTTCAGCCGGCCATCGAGGAGTTCGCCCACGCCAGCTACGCGGGGGTGCGGGTCGTGGGCATGGACGGCCGGGTGGTGGCCTCGACCGGGCCGATGCTGGGGGTCGATCTCTCCGGCCGGCCCGAGGTGCGCGAGGCGCTGGCCGGCCGGCCCGGCTGGATCGAGCGCAAGCGCCCCCCGGAGGCGCCGGATCGGGGCACCCCGGCCAGCGAGCCCAGCGAGGGGGCGCGGGTCTACGTCGCGACCCCGCTACGCCTGGGGCCCGGCCCCGAGGATGAGCTGATCGGCGCCCTGCTGCTCTCGCGCACGCCGCGAGGGACCTGGCAGGTGCTGGCCAATATGGGCCCCCGCTTGGACCTGAGCCTGGGCGTCGCCCTCTCGGTCACCCTGGTGATGGCGGGCCTGCTCTCCTGGGGCTTCTCGCGCTCGATCCGGCGCCTCTCCCACTCGGCCCACCGCCTCTCCGAGGGCGGGATCTCCATGACCAGGGTCGCCGACGAGGACCCCTGGTCGGGCTCGGATCCCGACCTCGCCCTCTCGCGCGACTCGCGCATCGCCGAGGTCGCCCTGCTGGCCGAGGACCTGGGCAGCATGGCCGACCGCCTCCAGGCCCGGCTGCACTACATCGCCGAGTTCGCCGGCAACGTCAGCCACGAGTTCAAGACGCCGATCGCCACCTTGCAGGGGACGCTGGAGCTGCTGGACGACGACCCCGAGATGCCCGCCGAGCAGCGGGCCCTCTTCCTGGACAACGCCCTGAGCGAGCTGCACCGCAGCCGCCGGCTGGTCGACGGCCTGCTGGCCCTGGCCCGGGCGGACCAGTCGCGGGTCCGGGCCGAGGTCGACCTGGACGAGCTCTGCCGGGACCAGGCCCTGGACCGACCCCAGGTCCGGCTGCTGGGCAGCGCGGGGACGGTGCTCGGGGACCTCGACCAGCTCGACGCCGCCCTCTCCAACCTGGTGGACAACGCCCTGCTGCACGGCGGGCCCACGGTCGAGGTCGAGCTGCGCGCCTTTCGGGACGAGCTGGGCGCCGGGGTCGAGGTGATCGACAACGGCCCCGGCATCGTCGAGGCCAACCAGGCCCACATCTTCGACCGCTTCTTCACCACCGCCCGGGAGTCCGGGGGGACGGGGCTGGGCCTCGCCCTGGTGAAGCTGGTGGCCGAGGCGCACGGCGGCGAGGTGGAGGTCGAGAGCCGGCCGGGCCGGACCGCCTTCCGCTTCTGGATCCCGCACGCGCCGACCGCGAACGGGCGAGCCGCCCCAGCCCGAATGCGATAGCGCCGCGTCGACGGCGGGTCAGGCCAGCGGTCCGGAGCGGCGATGAGCGAAGCGCAGCAGCAGGCGGCCTTGGAGGCGCTGCTCGCTTCGCCGGCGATCGAGCTCCGGCCGGGCGCGGCGGCGCTGCTGCTGGAGGGCCGCCTGTCGGTCGAGCAGGCCTTCCAGGCGGGGCTGCTGCGCGGCCTCGACCCGACGACCTGCGCCGCCTGGGCCCAGCCGACGCCCCCTCCCCTCCCCCCTGCCCAGGAGATGGCGGGAGCGCAGACCATGGCGGGAGGGGCGGTGCGGGTCGACCCGGAGGAGGCGCGGGCCTTCGCCGAGGCGATCGGCGCGCAGGGAGACTGGGGGGCGGGTCCCGACGCGGTCGCCCACCCGATGCTGCACGCCCGGCTGCTCTACCCGCTGCTGCGGGCGATGATGCGGGACCCCCGCCTCGGGCCCGTCCCCCTGGGCGCCGCCAACGGGCGTGTGCTGCACGGCCAGCACGACGCGCGCTTCTTCTCGGCGCTGCGGCCGGGCGATCGCCTCAGCGCTCGGGGCGAGCTCGATCCTCCGCGGGTCGGCCCCCGCGCGACGGTGCTCTCGGCGCGGCTGTGGCTGCGGAAGGCCGGCCTGCCGGTGGTGGAGGCCCGCAGCACCTTCCTGCTCCCCCAGGTCACGGGCCCGCCTCGCCCCGGCCTGGTCCTCCCGCCGCTGCGCCCCCCCGACGCCGAGCGCGAGCTGCACATCGCCGAGGACCAGGCCCTGCGCTACGCGCGGGCCAGCCTGGACGACAACCCCATCCACGTCGATGATTCGGCCGCCCGGGCCGCTGGCCACCCCGGCACCATCCTGCATGGGCTATGCACCTTGGGACTGGCCGGGGAGCAGGTCCTGGCCGAGCTGAGCGGCGGCGACCCCCGAACCCTCTCCCGGTTGGCCGGGCGCTTCCGCAGACCCGTTCGACCGGGGCAGAGCCTGCACCTGCGGCTCTGGCGGAGCGCGCTCGGCGCTCGTTTCGATCTTCGGGACGAGGATGAGCGCCTCGTGCTCGACGAGGGGATCGTCGAGCTGCAGAGGAAGATCCGATGAGCTTCGACACCCGCATCCTCCGCGAAGAGCGCACCGGCCTGGTGCTGGACTTCAGCGCCGCCCCCCCGATCGAGGCGATGCTGGCCGGTCCGATGAGCACGGCGCTGGCGGCGATGGAGCGGCTGGAGGCGGGCGCCATCGCCAACGCCGACGAGGACCGGATGGTCGGCCACTACTGGCTGCGCGCCCCAGGGCGGGCGCCCCGGCCCGAGATCAGCCAGGCCATCGAGGAGGTCCATCGACGCCTGCAGGCGCTCGATCCGGGCGAGAGGGATCGGGTCCTGCTGATCGGCATCGGCGGGTCCGCCCTGGGCCCGATGCTGGTGGACGACTGCCTGCGCAGCGGCGCGGACCGGGCCCGGCTCAGCATCCTCGACAACACCGATCCCGACGGCTTCGCCCGCGTGTTGCAGGGGGTCGATCCCCGGCGGACCCTCGCCGTGGTGGCCAGCAAGTCCGGCGGCACGGTCGAGACCGCCAACGGCATGCTCGCCGCCCGGGCCTGGTGGGCCGAGCGCGGCCAGGACTGGGCCTCTTCGGCCATCGCCGTCACCGGCGAGGGCAGCACCCTGGACCGGCTGGCCCGCTCCGAGGGCTGGTCGCTGCGCTTCCCGATGTGGGACTGGGTGGGGGGCCGGACCTCGGTGACCGGGCCGGTCGGCCTGGTTCCGATGGCGCTGCAGGGACAGGACTGGCGCGGCTTGCTGGCCGGCGCCGCCGCGATGGACGAGGCCACCCGCGAGCCGGCCGCGCAGAACCCCGCCGCCTGGCTGGCGGCCGCCTGGTTCGCCGCGGGCGAGGGCCGGGGCGAGCGCTCCCTGGTGGTGCTGCCCTACCGCGATCGGCTCACCCTCCTCTCGCGCTACCTCCAGCAGCTCGTGATGGAGTCGCTGGGCAAGCGGCTGGACCGCGACGGCCGGGTGGTCGACCGCTCGGCCGGAACCTTCGCCTTCTCGCGGCCCGGGAAGTTCCGCTGGGCCTACGACCGGCCGTCGCGCACGCTCATCGTCGCCGACGGGGCGCGGCTCTGGATCCACGACGAGGACCTGAACCAGGTCACNNCTACGGCAACAAGGGCAGCACCGACCAGCACGCCTTCGTGCAGCAGGTCCGCGACGGCCGCGACGACGTCTTCGTGCACTTCGTCGAGGCGACCGATCCCGGCGTGGCGCCCTGCCCCGGGGTCGACGGGCGCGACGCCTCCGATCACCTGCTCGGCTTCCTCTACGGGACGCGCGAGGCCCTCAGCCAGGCCAGCCGGCCCAGCCTCTGCCTGCGCGTGCCGCGCGTCGACGCCGCCGCCCTGGGCGCGTTGATCGCCCTCTTCGAGCGGGCGGTCGGCCTCTACGCCGAGCTGATCAACGTCAACGCCTACCACCAGCCCGGGGTCGAGGCCGGCAAGCGCGCCGCCACCGAGACCCTGGCCGCGCTCGGACGCCTCCAGGACAGCCTGAGCGCCGACTCCCACGCCGCCGCCACCCTGGCCCAGCGCGCCGGCGTNNGAGCCGGTGCTGGCCTGGCGACTGCTCGAGCACCTCGCCGCCACCGGCAAGGCCCGCCGGCAGGCTGGTTCCTCCCCCTCCCTCGACCGCTTCTCCCTCCCCTGATCGCCGGAGCCCACTGTGTCTACACCTCGCCAGGACGCCCTTCAGATCGCCGCCCGCCGAACCCCCCGCACCTTCGCCCGCCCCCTCGGGATGGACGGCCTGCCCCTGCCGGTGCGCGAGTACTTCGGCAGCCACACCTTCGACATCCCCGAGATGCGCGAGCGCCTGCAGGCGCGGGTCGTCGACCGCTTCATCGCCTCGCGCCAGGAGAAGATCAGCCTGGACCGCGACCTGGCGGACGCCATCGCCGGCGCGGCCCTGCAGTGGGCGCTGGAGCACGGCGCCACCCACTTCTGCCACTGGTTCCAGCCGATGACCGGCTTCACCGCCGAGAAGCACGACGGCTTCATCCTCTACGGCAGGGGGCGGGCCATGGCGGAGTTCACCGGGGCCCAGCTCATCCAGAGCGAGCCCGACGCCAGCAGCTTCCCCAGCGGCGGCATCCGCTCGACCTTCGAGGCCCGCGGCTACACCGTCTGGGACCCCAGCAGCCCGATGTTCATCGCCCAGCGCGAGACCGGGGCCACCCTCTGTATCCCCAGCTGCTTCTTCAGCTACACGGGCGAGGCGCTGGACAAGAAGATCCCCCTGCTGCGCAGCATGCGCGCCGTCGAGCGCGAGGCCCTGGCGCTCTGCAATACGATCGGCGACCCCGCCCGGCACGCCCACGTCACGGCCGGCCCCGAGCAGGAGTACTTCCTGGTCGACAAGGCCTGGGTCGCCCTGCGGCCGGACCTGAAGATCGGCGGCCGGACGGTGCTCGGCCAGCGCGCAGCCAAGGGCCAGTCGCTGGAAGACCACTACTTCGGCAGCATCCCCGATCGTGTCCAGGCCTTCATGAACGAGATCGAGGTCGAGCTCTACCGGCTGGGTGTGCCGGCCAAGACCCGCCACAACGAGGTGGCCCCCAGCCAGTTTGAGCTGGCGGTGGTCTACGACGAGGCCAACGTGGCCGCCGACCACAACCAGCTCGTGATGGAGACGATGCGCCGGGTGGCCGACCGCCACGACCTGGTGTGCCTGCTGCACGAGAAGCCCTTCGCCGGGGTCAACGGCTCGGGCAAGCACCTGAACTGGTCGATGAGCGTCAGCGGGCTGGGCAACATGCTCGAGCCGGGCGCCCAGCCCCACGAGAACCTGCGCTTCCTGGCCTTCCTCTCGGCCATCCTGGTCGGGGTGCACCGCCACGCCGGCGTGCTGCGGGCGGCCATCGCCAGCCATGGCAACGACTTCCGCCTGGGGGCCAACGAGGCTCCTCCGGCGATCATCAGCGTCTTCCTGGGAGACCAGCTCTCGGCCGTGGTGCGCGAGCTCGTCGAGGGCCAGGGCAACCGCGCCGGCCTCAAGCAGGCCAACCAGGGCCTGGGCGTGCCCCATCTGCCGCCGATCCTGCGCGACAACACCGACCGCAACCGGACCAGCCCCTTCGCCTTCACCGGAAACAAGTTCGAGTTCCGGGCGGTGGGCAGCCACTCCTCGATCAGCCTGCCCCTGGCCTGCCTGAACACGGTGGTCGCCGACGGCCTGCAGCAGGTCCGGCAGTGGATCGAGGAGGCCGGCCCCTGCACCGACGACACCATCATGGCGGCGATCGTCCGCGGCTTCCGCGAGAGCGCCGCCATCTGCTTCGAGGGCAACAACTACTCCGAGGAGTGGGTGGAGGAGGCGGCCCGACGAGGCCTGCCGAACCTGCGCAAGACCCCCGAGGCCCTGGACCAGTTCGGCCTCCCCTCGGCCCGTGAGCTCTTCGAGCGCCACAACGTGCTCTCCGCCCCCGAGCTCGAGTCGCGGCACCACGTCAAGCTGGAGCAGTACCTGACGACCTTCGCGATCGAGGTGGACCTGCTGCGGGACATGGTCGATCAGCAGGTGCTGCCGGCGGCCATCGAAGAGCGGACGGTCCTGGCCGCCGACCTGGCCGCGCTGCGCGGGGCCCTTGGCACGGTGGACCCGGCCGAGGAGGCCCCCCTGCGGACCTTCTCGGCCCTGCTGGCGACCCTGCGCCTGGCCCGCCAGGACCTGGATCGCGAGCTGAACGCCGCCAACGAGCTGGACTCGGCCCCCCGCGCCCATCGCTACGCCGGCCCCGTGCAGCAGCGCATCGACGAGGTCCGGGCCGCCTGCGACGCCCTCGAAGCGGTCATCGCCGACCACCGCTGGCCTCTGCCCCGCTACCGCGAGATCCTCTTCCACGCCTGAGCCCCCAGACGAAGACCGCCGCGGCCCGGATAGGACGCGGCGGTCAGGTCGGAGCGGCCCCCGAGGGGCGGGCGGCTCAGTTGGTTGTGCCGGTCACGCCGGCTTCGTCGCCCCAGGTGATCTTGAACTCGGCGCGCCGGTTCTGGGCCCAGACGGTCTCGGAGCTGCCGCGGGAGAGGGGGCGCTCTTCACCGTAGGAGATGATCTTCAGCCGGCTGGGGGCGACGCCGCGGGCGGTCATGTAGTTGTAGACCGCCTGGCCGCGGCGCTGGCCGAGGGCGAGGTTGTAGTCGGTGGTGCCGCGCTCGTCGGCGTGGCCCTGGACCTCGACCTTGATGTCGGTCTTCTGCGCCATCAGGGCGACGTTGCTGTCGAGGACGGTCTTGGTGACGTCGGTCAGCTCGGCGGCGTCGAAGTCGAAGAAGACGCGCTCGAAGTTCTTGCCCATCTCGGTCACCTCGCGGGGGACCTCCTTGGTCACCGCCGGCGGCGGGGCCATGGTCACCGGCTCGGTGGCGGTGGGCTTCTTCTTGCAGGCGAGGCTGGTGCTGAGCATCAGCGCGGCGCCGAGGACGAGAGTGGTACGGAAGACGGACATGGCCGGATGCTCCAAAGGGAGAGAGGGAGGGGGAGGGACGGGCTGGACGGAGAGCTTCAGCTGGATGGCTGGGCAGGTCGGAGCCTGCTACCCTCGAAC
>DDSR01000111.1 GCA_002343455.1 Deltaproteobacteria bacterium UBA2385
CGCCCCTCCTCCCCGGCGAGTCCCCCCCTCCCGACCACCGCCCCGGCACCGCGCCGCATGGAGAGCCCCATGATCAGTGATCTCGCCCGCCTCATCGATGTCGTGCACCGCGAAAAGAACATCCCGCGGGACGTGCTCATCGAGGTCATCGAGAGCGCCATGGTGGCGGCGGCGCGCAAGCGCTTCGGCATGGAGCGGGACATCGAGGCCCAGTTCAACGAGGACCAGGGCGAGGTCGAGCTCTTCGAGTTCCGCACCGTCGTGGAGGAGGTCGACAACGAGGACCTCCAGATCTCGCTGGTCGACGCCCGCCGCTCGGACCCCCAGTTCGAGATCGGCGACAGCATCGGCATCATCATCCCGGTCGNNTTCCGCCGCTGGGAAGTGGTGGCCGATGCAGACTTCCTCGACCAGGAACAGCAGGTCCCGCTGTCCGAGGCACAGACGCAGGATCCCGAGGTCGAGATCGGCGATTACCTGGAAGAGGCGCTGGAGCCCATCGACTTCGGCCGGATTGGTGCACAGGCTGCCAAGCAGGTGATTCTCCAGAAGATCCGCGACGCCGAGCGCGAGATGACCTTCAACGAGTTCAAGGACCGCAAGGGCGAGCTGATCACGGGCATCGTGCGCCGCTTCGAGAAGGGCAACATCGTGGTCGACCTGGGCCGCACCGAGGCCGTGCTGCCCAAGCGCGAGCAGGTGCCGACCGAGACCTACCGCCAGGGCGACCGCATCCAGGCCTACGTGATGGACATCACCCGGGCCAGCAAGACCCCCCAGGTCGTGCTCTCGCGGACCCACCCGGGCCTGCTGATGAAGCTCTTCGAGCTCGAGGTCCCCGAGATCTACGAGGCCATCGTCCGCATCGAGGCATGCGCCCGCGAGCCGGGGCACCGCGCCAAGATCGCCGTCTCCAGCCTGGACCGCGACGTCGATCCGGTCGGCGCCTGCGTCGGCATGAAGGGCTCGCGCGTCCAGGCGGTGGTGCAGGAGCTCAAGGGCGAGGCGATCGACATCATCCCCTTCCACCCCGATCCGGCCCGCTTCATCGTCGCCGCCATCGCGCCGGCCAACGTCAGCCGCGTCTACATCGACGAGCTGACCCACAGCATGGAGCTGATCGTCCCCGACGACCAGCTCTCCAAGGCCATCGGCCGCCGCGGCCAGAACGTGCGCCTCGCCGCCCAGCTCACCGGCTGGCGGATCGACATCTTCAGCGAGAGCCGCCACGCCGAGATGACCCAGCAGGCCCGTCAGGAGCTGGCGCTGATCCCGGCGCTCAACGCCGAGGCGGTCGAGCTGCTGATCCGGCACGGCTTCCGCAGCGCCCAGGAGCTCTACGACGCCGAGCCCTACGAGATCGGCCAGATCCTGGACATCGAGGACGAGGACGCCGAGGTCATCATCAACCAGGCCGAGAAGGCCCTGGACGCCATCATCATGGAGGAGAGCGAGCGCCGCAAGGCCGCCCGCGAGCAGGCCGCCCGCAAGGCCGCCGCGCCCCGCCCCGCCTCGACGAAGGGCTCGCGCTCCGAGGACGACGAGCTGAACGGCGACGAGGACGAGGACGAGGCTCCCGAGTTCGAGGACCAGTACGAGGAAGAGGAAGCCGCCGAGGACGAGGTCGGTCCCGACCTGGGCGACGCCTTCGACGAGGTCGACGACGGGGACCTGCCCCCCGAGGCGTGATCGGTGGCCCCTTCGCTGAGGACCTGCGTGGTCAGCCGCGCCCGCCTGCCACGTCAGCAGCTCCTTCGGCTCTGCCTGGGGGTGGATGGGCTCGTCCACCTCGATCCCAGCCAGGCCGGCAGCGGGCGCGGCGCCTGGGTCGCCCCCAGCGCCGAGGCCCTCCAGCGGCTGACCGAGCGGCCCGGAATGCTCGGCCGGAGCCTGCGGCAGAAACAGCCGCGGACCGCGGACCTGTTGGCCGAGGCCCGCGAGGACCTGGAACGACGGGTCCTCTCCCTGCTGCGGGCCGCGCATCGCTCGGGTCGGACCCGTTTCCTCCCCGATGCAGAGGGCGCGGTGCTGCGGGTCCTCGCTCTCGAGGCCGAGGACCTGGCCTCCGCGGCCGCCCCCCCCGCGCTGCGGCTCGCCCTCGACGCGCGCGCGCTGGGTGCGTCCTTGCGCCGCGAGGAGGTCAGCCGGATCGCCCTCCTGCCCTGCCGGCCGACACGGATGCTGCTCGCCACCTTGCAGGAAGCCACGTCGCTGGGTTACCCGGCCCGCTAGCCATCGCTTGGCAGACCGCCTCCGCACCCGCAGAGACGACTCTTCCCGGCGACGATGGGGCACGCCGTGCCTTTCCGGCGAGGCGGGCTCTCCTCGCGCCTGGGCGGAAGCTGCTCTCCGGCTTCGCTTCTTCCTATGCATCGTTCCCGAAGGCACGCACCCCGCGCCTTCCACCGTCGGCCAGGCTGACGAAGACCCCAAGGCAGGTATGTCGACCAAGGACCTCCTAGAGCGGCTCAACCGCACCCCCACCCGCACCCCCACTCGGGCTGCTCCCACTTCGCGCCCCAAGGCCGAAGAAGCGCCTCCCGAGGAGAAGCAGACGCGGGTGGGAACGGGCGTGATCCGCCGTCGTGCTGCCGAGCCGGCGGCCGAGGCGCGCCCCACCCCGGCCGCTACGTCGGCCGACGCGGCCCGCACCCGCGGCGTCGTGCGCCGCCCGGCCGCCGAGACCCCCCGTCCGGCCGAGCCTGCCGTCACGCCGCCCCCCGTCGCGGCTCCCCCGGCCCCGGTCGTCGAAGC
>DDSR01000408.1 GCA_002343455.1 Deltaproteobacteria bacterium UBA2385
GGGGGGGTGAGGGGGAGAGAGCCCCCTTGCCCCCCCACCCCCGCCATGCGAATAGGGTCCGTGCCATCGCTGCCCCTCCCTCGCCTCGCCTCTCCCCTGGTCGGCCAGGGCGGTCGGGCCGTCGGGCTGATGCTGCTCAGCTGCGTGTTCTTCGCGCTGATGGCCCTCTCCGTCGGCGCCGCCCACCGGGCGGACCCCGCGCTCGACACGGTCGCCGCCAGCCTCTACCGCTCGGCCGTCAACCTGCTGGCCCTGGTGCTGCTCGTGCGCGGAGACCTGCGGGCCCTCTGGGGGGACGCGCGGCCGGCGCTCTGGATCCGCGGCCTGACCGGGGCGCTGTCCCTGATCTGCTACTTCGGAGCCCTCGCCCACCTCGGCATCGGCGAGGCCGCCTTCCTCAACCAGACCAGCGCCTTCTGGGTCGCGGCGCTGGCGCCCTTCGTCCTGCACGAGCGGACCCGACCGCTGATCTGGCTGGCCATCGCGGGCTCGTTCGTCGGCCTCGTGCTGCTGGTCGAGCCCCGCGGCGGTGACGTGTTGGGCCGGGCGCTGGGCCTGGGCTCGGGCCTGGCCGCGGCGATGGCCTACCTCTCCGTCCGGATGGCCTCCGGCAGCAACCCACCGACCACCATCGTCGCCTGGTTCACCGGTACGGGCACCGTCGTCTGCGCGGCCTGGGTCCTGCTGGCCGATCTGCCCATGCCCCGCGACCCCGCCGCCATCGGGCTGCTGGTGGCCAGCGGGCTGTCGGCCACCGTCGGCCAGCTGCTGATGACCCGCGCCTACCAGCTCGGCCCGGCCGCCCCCGTCGCCGCCGCCGGGGCCGCCGGGCCGCTGGTGACCACGCTGCTCGGGGCCGGCGTGCTGGGGCAGGTGCCGGACGGCAAGGCCGCGCTGGGCATGGCGGTGCTGCTGCTCAGCGCCGTCCTGCTGCCCTTCCTGGCGAGCCGCGGGGCGGCCCGGTGATGACAGCAGCGATGCTCCCGCTCCTCCTCGCCCTGGCCTGCGCGCCCAAGCCCGCAGACCCGGTCCGCGACGCGCCCCCCGGCGACGGAGGGACCGCCTCGCCGAGCGACGGCGGGGGCACGACCCCACCGGTCGACGCCGACGGCGATGGCGTCCCTGCCGACGAGGACTGCGACGACGCCGATCCCACCGTGTACCCGGGCCAGGCCGAGCGCTGCGACGGCCTCGACCAGGACTGCGACGGGCAGGCCGACGAGGGCGTCATCACCGATGGGGCCGGCTGCCAGGACCCCGGCCCCCCGAGCTTCCCCGAGGCGGTGGAGATCGTCCACCTGACCCTGCGAACGGGCGAGGGCGGCTTTGACGGCAGCGACGATGGGGAGGTCCGCGCCTGCCTGGGGCCCGACCGCTGCCTGAGCCCCTACCTGCCAGAGTGGAACGACCTCGAGCCCGGCAGCCTGGACGTCTCCGCCCACGAGGGCCTGGGCTGGTCGCGCGCCGAGCTGGACCGCTTCACGATCGGCACGACCGACGGGGGCGATCAGTGGCAGCCCACCGGCTTCCAGGTCTCCCTGGACGGGGAGGTGGTGTACTGCCGGGAGCACACCGACCTGGAGATCGGCGACGCCTCGGACGAGCTGCTCTCCTGGACGGATCCCGAGGGGCTGGGCCTGGGCTGCGAGAGCGTCTTCGAGTCGAAGCTGACCCACGGGCCGATGGTCGGCGCCGTCGGCCCGAGCCAGGCGACGTTGTGGTTCAGGACCGACGCGACCCGGCAGGTCCGGGTCTTCGTGGCGGCGGACGAGGCCTCCCTGGCGACGGCCGAGGCCGTGCACACCGCCTGGCCCCTGGCCAGCGAGGACTTCACCCACCGTGTGACCATCCAGGGCCTCCAGCCCGACACCCGCTACGTCTACCGGGTCGAGGTCGAGGGGCAGGTGTTCGGGCCCCACGAGCTGCGGACCGCGCCCGAGGACGGTGCGGCGGGACTGTTCACGATGGCCTTCGGCAGCTGCAGCAAGGACGACGCCCAGCCGGTCTTCGGCGCGGTGGTCGCCTGGGACCCCGACCTCTTCCTGTTCATCGGCGACAACCACTACGGCAACACCGACCACCTCTCTGACCTGCGCCAGCACTACCGCTGGGCCCACGAGCGCCCGCTGCGCAGCGACCTGCTGGCCACGACCTCCTCGCTGGCCACCTGGGACGATCACGACTTCGTCGGCAACAACACCGACGGCAGCGAGCCCGGCCGCGACACCGCCCTGCGGGTCTTCCAGGAGTACTGGGCCAACCCGGCATTCGGCCTGGACGAGGCCCCCGGCGTCTTCTATCGCCAGCGCTGGGGAGACGTGGAGCTGTTCGTCCTGGACGTGCGCTACCACCGTGGCGTCGACGGGACCCTGCTCGGCCAGCTCCAGCGGGACTGGCTCCTCGACGCCCTGACCGAGAGCGACGCCACCTTCAAGCTGCTGGCCAGCGGCAGCCAGTGGAGCCCTTACGGCAGCGACGACTCCTGGGCCGCCTGGGACTTCGACCGTGAACAGATCTTCGCGGCGATCGCCGACCTGGGCATCGGCGGCGTGGTCCTGCTCTCGGGCGACATCCACCGCTTCGAGCTGCGCGAGCTGAGCCCCGCCAGCGGCGGCTACCCGCTCCCCGAGCTCTCCAGCAGCCCCCTGGCCTACCCGACCCCCAGCTCCTGCGGGTCCGACGACTCCGAGCCCGATCGTCTGTTCTGCCTGGGAGGGGTCAACGGCTTCATCGGGCTCACCATCGACACGACCCTGGCCGACCCGGCCCTGACCGCGGAGATCGTGGACGGGTCGGGCTTCGTGCAGGAGCGCTGGACGATCCTGCGCAGCGAGCTGGAGTAGGGCCAGGCCCCTTCACCAGCTCGGCGCAGGCCGCTGGTCGCCGGTCCGCCGCGAGGCCACCCGCTGCGCGTGGACCTCCTTCCAGGCCGCCAGCTCCTCCTCGGTGTACTCCACCTCGGGGATCCCCCACAGGATCGTCGCCCCGCCGCGCACCAGGGGCGGCCCCAGGATCCCCGAGATCGCCGTCACCACCGGCTCGGGCACCGCCTCGCGCCCGCCGCGGTAGTTCAGCAGCACCTCTTCGAAGCCGGCCGCGCGCAGGATCGCCCAGTCCGGTCGGTAGTCGCCGCCCAGCACCGTGCTGATCCCCTCGTAGACGGGCTGCAGATCGTTCATCACCGGCAGGGCCCCGACGAAGTGAACGCCGTCGCGGGCGAAGAACTCGACCCGCTCGATCGGGACGGCCTGGATGGGGTGGTTGTGCACCATCTGGGCCGCCAAGGCGCTCGAACGGTTCTCGTTGTCCGGGCGGAGCTGCAGCGCCAGGTCGACCATCGCGTGTCCCCGGTGACCCTCGACCTCTTCGAGGATCTCGCTGTCCTGGGGGCGGAAGGTGTCCCGCGGGAAGTCGAGCATCTGGCCCCAGGTGATCTCCAGCGCGGCCAGCAGCCCCAGCAGCCATCCCCAGCCGCGCAGGGCCAGCGATGCCAGGGCCGCCAGGGCGGTGACCGTGATGGCGAGGAAGCGCACCGGGAAGTTGAGCGGCTCGGCGCCGAAGGCCAGCGCCCGGTTGAGCCAGAGCATCGGCAGGCGCACCGGCGCGCCCTGCTCCCAGCTGACCGCCGCCCCTCTCCAGATGAGCTCGCTGCCCGGGGCCAGGACGAGCCCGACCACGGCGACCGCCAGCCAGGGCAGCCCCTCTCGCGGGCGCCGGATCAGGCCGGCCAGGGCCAGCAGGCAGAGGCCGATCCCCAGGTAGCGGCCCCCGCTGTAGGCGGCCTCCTCCCGCGAGGTCGGCTCCCGGCGCGGGCTGAGCAGCTGGGCGGGATCCAGCCGCGAGCTGGGCGCGTCGACCACCGTCTGGCCGAAGTCCTCGAAGACGTAGGTCGAGAAGCCGACATCGGGGATCTCCCCCATCTCGTAGCTGACCCGGAAGCTGCGCATCACCGGGTAGACCAGGGCGAAGGAGAGGGCCGCGGTCAGGGCGTAGCGGCCCAGCAAGAAGGGCGCGCGGGTGCGGGCGGCGACGGTGACGACCGCCCAGACCAGGGTGGCCAGGGCCAGGAAGAGGCCGTGGTAGAAGCAGGAGAGGGTGGCGCCGACCAGGCAGGCGCCCAGCAGGCCGAAGTCCCGCCAGGACTGCGAGGCGCGGGCGCGCACCAGGCAGCCCAGCCCGAGCGGCAGCCACCACAGATGCCAGAGCTCGCCGACGCCGACGTGCAGGAAGAAGGCCATGATGGCGCTGGACTGCAGGATCATGCCCGCCGCCAGCCCGCCGGCCAGGGTGCCAGAGACCTGCCGGCCGAACCAGGCCCCCGCGACCCCGGTCAGGCAGAGGTTGCCGATGGCCAGCAGGTTGGAGAGGACCACGACGCTGACGAAGGGCAGCAGCACGGCGAAGATGCCGTGCAGGGGCTCGATCGGGAAGAGGTCCAGGCCCTCGGGCCAGTTCACCAGCTCGGTCGAGAAGGGCAGGCTGCCCTCGGTCCAGACGCTGGCGCGCATCCACCACAAGGTCCACAGGTGCTTCATCCCGTCGGCGTTCTCGTGCCCGAGCGCCTCGGTGCCCAGGTGGGGCAGGGCCGGCCAGGACCAGACGATGGCCCACAGCAAGAACCACAGCCAGACCGGCCATGACCCTCGTGCCAGCAGTCGGGCCAGGGCCCGCTCCATGCGCTCCTCCCCGGGGCAGGCCCCGTCGAGGGACTCTACCGCAGGCCGGCCCGCTCAGTCGCCGGTCGCTCCCGCCCAGGCCGCCGCGCTCCTGCCGGCCCGGCGACCGTACCAGACGGCGGCGCTGACCGAGCCGTTGAAGCCGTGGCCCGCCCAGGGCCCGCCCAGGAAGCCGCCGGCCTCGCCCGCGGCGTAGAGGCCGGGGATCGCCTCGCCCGAGCCGTCCAGCACCTCGCCCTGCACCCCCATCGAGGCGCCGCTGAAGCTCTTGGCCCGGGCCATCACCAGCGGGATGGCGCGGAACGGGGGCGTCAGCAGGGGCTGGAGGCAGTCGCCGCTCTTGCCGAAGTCGGTGTCGGCGCCCGCCGCGACGAGGCCGTTGTAGCGATCGGCGGCGGCGCGCAGGCTTGCCTCGTCCAGGCCGATGGCGCGGGCGAGGCCCTCGACGTCCTCGGCGCTGGGGAAGGGCGAGAGCGCCTCGTACTCCGGCCCGTCCAGCCGGTTGGGCATGCTGCCGTCGGTGTAGTTGAAGCCCCGACCCGAGAATCCCAGGCGCAGGAAGCGGGTCTGGTCGACCAGGGCGAAGAGCGGGCCGCGGGCGAGGTAGTCGGCGCCACGCGCCCCCGAGCCGGCGTCCAGCTCCGAGGCGAAGCGCTGGCCCGTGGCGTCGACCATCATCGTGTAGCAGAGGCCTCCCACGACCATCGTCTCCGAGCCGCCGATCTGCGGGTCGGGGACCGAGTGGGTCAGCAGGGCCAGCCCCTCGGGGTTGGCGAGGACGCCGCCGGCCTGCTCGACCAGGTCCAGGCCGTTGCCGTCCATGCCGGGGTGGGACTCGTAGTAGACCGGCCAGGCCTCCACCCCGGGGCGGGCGACGGCCACCCGCAGGTCGTTGCGACCGAAGCCCCCTGTCGCCACCACCACCGCGCCCGCCTCGATCCAGCCGGAGCTGCCGTCGGCCTGCTCGACGACCACGCCGATCACGCGGTCCTCGTCCATCACCAGGTCCACCGCCGTGGTCGAGTAGCGGATGCTCTCGCCGAGCGCGGCCTTCATCGCGTCCACCGGCTGCAGCCCGTCGTCGGAGAAGTCGTGGACCCGCGGCACCGAGCCCGAGTCGGTCGGCGCCTCGACGCCCGCCGTGAAGCCGACTCCCATACCCTCCAGCCAGAGCAGGACGTCCTCGGACTCCGAGAGGAAATTGACCACCGCGGGGTTCGAGGCGTCGCCGCCGGTGAAGTCCGGCCACTCCTCCAGCGCCAGCTCCACCGAGTCGACGATGCCAGCCTCGGCCTGCCAGCGGGTCTGCACCGCGAAGTAGCCCCGGGCGTGGCGCCCCGCGCCTCCCCAGGTGGTCTCGCGCTCCAGCACGATCACCTCCGCGCCGGCCTCCTGGGCTCCCGCTCCCGCCGCCAGCCCGCTGGCCCCCGCCCCGATCACCACCACCTCGGCCTGCGCCAGAGGGGGCTCCGTCGTGCTGGTGCCCCCGTCGCTGCCCCCGTCGCTGCCCCCGTCGGTCGGGGTGGTGCCCCCGCCGTCACCGATGGTCGCAGTGTCGCCAGGTTTGCCGGGAGGGGTGCAGGCCAGGGCGAGGGCGAGCAGGAGCATGGGCTCTCCTGCCGGCATTGTAGAGCGGGCGCTCGCCTATTGCGAGGGGACGGTCGTCACGCCCCCTTCCAGCGCCGGAGGAGCCTCTTGCCCGGGGGCGAGCTCGGGCCGCGGCAGCGCCGCCAGGCTCTCCTTCAGGCGGGCGATCAGGGCGTCGAACTGGGCGGGCACGGCGGGGTCGGCCTTGCCCTCGGCGCGCAGCGCGAGCTGCCCGAAGGCGTACTCCAGCTCCAACGTGGCCTGCGGATCGTGGGCGTGCAGGGCCGGCTCCAGCTCGGAGAAGGGCCCGCGGTAGGCCGCCCGCACGATCGCCGCCGCCCCGCTGCGATCCCCCTCGGTCCAGGCCCGCCGACCGTTCATCAGCTCGGTCGACAGCGCCACGCCCAGCGCCTCCGCCTGGATCGGGGCCGGCAAGGCCTCGATGTCGGTCTGCGGCCGACAGGCCAGCGCAAGCAGCAGGAGGAGGAGGGAGCGCATCGTCTACCAGACCGAGCAGGCCGAGGGTCGCACCATCGGCTGGCCGGCCGAGCAGCCGAAGGTGGAGTGGAAGGCCGGCAGGTTGGAGAGCGGGCCGTTGACCCGGTAGCGCGGCGGGCTGTGCGTGTCCGTCGTGGCGCGCAGGCGCTCGACCTCGGGCGAGGCCAGGGTGCACCAGCCCTGGGCGAAGGCGACGAAGAAGAGCTGGTCCTCGCTGAGCTGCTCCAGGGTGGGCGCTCCGGCGGGCGTGCTCTTGTAGGCCTCCCAGGCGAACTTCAGCCCGCCCAGATCGGCGATGTTCTCGCCCAGGGTCAGCTTGCCGTCCAGCTTCATGCCGTCGACCACCTCGTAGGCGGCGTACTGCTGCTCGACGCAGGCGGCGCGCTCCTCGAAGCCCTTGGCGGAGGGCTCGGTCCACCACTCCCGCATCGCCCCCGTCGGGTCGAAGAGCCTCCCGCTGTCGTCGAAGCCGTGGGTCAGCTCGTGGGCGATGACCATGCCGATGGCGCCGTGGTTGACGGCGGCGGGCAGCGAGCGGTGGAAGAAGGGCGGCTGGAGGATGCCGGCCGGGAAGACCATCTCGTTGATGCTGGGGTTGTAGTAGGCGTTGACCGTCGGCGCGGACATATGCCACTCCTCGCGGTCCACCGGCTTGCCGACCTTGTCCAGCTCGCGCCGCACATGGAAGCGGCGGGCTTCGAGCGCGTTGGCGGCCAGCGGCTGCACCGTCAGCTCCATCGTGCTCGTGTCGAGCCAGGCGTTGGGGTAGCCCATCTTCTTCGTCAGGGTGTCGACCTTTCCCGAGGCTGCGGCGCGGGTCTGCTCGTCCATCCAGCCGACATCGGCGAGGTTTTCGCGGAAGGCCCCCTCGATGCCGCCGACCATCTGCAGCACCATCTCCTTGCTGTCGCCGGCGAAGCGGCTGGCGACGTAGTGGCGGCCCAGCGCGTCCCCCAGCTCGGCCTCGGCGAGGTCCACGCAGCGCTTCCAGCGATCCTTACGCGCGGCCTGTCCGGCGATCTTCTGCCCGAAGAAGGCGTGCTGCTGCTGGCCGAAGGCGTCGGGAAGGTGAGGGGAGAGGGCGGCGAGCACGGAGAGGCGCAGCCAGGCGCGCAGGGTCGGCAGCGGGGTCGCCGCCACCTGCGCGGAGAGGGCGGCGAACCAGGCCTCGTCGTGCACGATGAGCGGGTTGGCCGGGTCCAGGCCCAGCGCGGCGGCGTAGGCGGAGAGGCCCAGTACGGGGGCCTTCTTGTCCAGCTCGGCGAGGCTGCGCGGGTTGTAGATGCCCATCATGTCGCGCATCGCCGAGCGGGGCAGGCTGAAGCCCGCGATCTTCTCCTCCAGGGCGTAGACCGCCTCGGCCGAGGCGGTGGCCTCCTCCTGGGCCGAGCCGGCCAGCACCAGCATCGCGGCGAGGTGGGCGCGGTACTCGGCCTGCAGGCTGCGGGAGGCCTCGTCCGTGCGCAGGTAGTAGTCGCGATCGGGCAGGCCCAGGCCGGCCTGCCAGGCGTAGCTCTGGTTGACCGTCGGGTCTTTCAGATCGGCCCAGGTGAGCAGGCTGAAGGCCGCCGGGATCCCGTTGGCGTGCAGCCCGGCCAGCAGGACCGGCAGATCGGCCGTCGAGGCCAGGCCCTCCACCGCCGTGAGCAGCGGCTCGATCGGCGTCAGCCCGGCGGCCTCGACCC
This sequence comes from Deltaproteobacteria bacterium UBA2385, assembly GCA_002343455.1. GTDB lineage: Bacteria > Myxococcota_A > UBA796 > UBA796 > UBA2385 > UBA2385. Next base: position 8,447 of record DDSR01000408.1, read on the forward strand.
CCGCCTCGTCCATGCAGCTGCCGTAGAGGTGGCCCAGTCGGCGCCAGTCCTCGGCCTCGGGCGTGCCCGCCGCCCCGCCGCCCCAAGGATCGGCGGCGGCGCGCTCCAGCAGCTCGTGCAGGAAGAGGCGGTTGTCCTCACGGATCACGCTGAAGCTGCGCGACCAGACCGCCTGGTCCGCCGGCCGCGTCGTGCGATCCAGCCAGCCCCCGCAGGCGTAGCGGTAGAAGTCCGTACACGGGTCGGCCGCCGGGTCCATGTCGGCGATCAACGCCGCCAGCGCCTGCGAGCGCTCGTCGGGGGCAGCGACCGCCGTCACGACCGGGGGCGCCGCGGTGGTCGGTGGCTTCGTGGAACAGGCGAGGATCAGCGTCAGCAGCATCAGAGCACCCGGCGTCAGGTATTGCCTTTTGCCATTTACCGATGGAGGGGCAAATGGCAAATGAGAATACCTGACGCCGCTACAGCAGCCCCTCCAGCCGCTCCAGCCAGCGGGCGACCCGCGGGTCGTCCTTGGCCAGGTCCAGCAGGTTGGTGCGCGAGCGGCTGATCGTCGAGGGCTGCACGCCGAGCGCTCGACCCAGCTCCGCCTGGGCCTGGCCCGTCGCCCGCGGCAGCCACCACAGCGCCAGCCACCAGGCCGGGTTCGGCGCGAGGCCTCGCCCGCGGACCTGGATCTCCTCCCGCGGCAGCCCGGTCACCGTCGCGAGGGCGAACCAGGCCTCGTCCTCTCCCATCGGCCAGGTCGCCCTTCCCGCTCGCGGCGGGTCTCGCTCCGCGGCCGGCTCGGGCGCGGGGACCACGCTCTGCCCCAAGCCCTCGGGGTCGAAGCCCTCCGGCCCCTTCTGACGGCCGATGCGCACCTCCCGCAGATAGTCGCGGTAGGCCTCCACCGAGCCGAACATCGCCAGCAGCTCCCGGGTCTGCAACCAGTCCGGCCGCGGGCTCCGGCCCGTGTAGGCCGCGTGGCTGGTCCACAGCGCCTGGTCCTCGTGCGGCACCAGCCGGGCCTGCACCGGGTTGAGGTGCAGGTAGGCCAGCAGGTGGATCCAGTAGGGCTCGCTCACGACCGCCTGGCTGCGGTAGCGGGCCCGCCAGACCGGGCCGTCCCAGCCCGAGACGCGGTTGAGCTTGCGGCTGTACTGCGCCTGCAGGTACTGCATCGCCGGGGCCAGCCCCGTCGGCCCGCTCTGCACCATCAGGTGGAAGTGGTTCGGCATCAGCGCATAGCCGTGGATGCGCAGCCCGTACCGCCGCGGCAGCTCGGCCAGCAGCTCGATGAACTCGATGCAGGCCTGATCGCTGTGGAAAAGCACCTGCCGCCGCGCCCCCCGGTTCATCAGGTGGTGGCGGCTGCCGGGCTCGTCAAGGCGGGGGGTGCGGGGCATGGGAGGAGGATCCGGATCCGGTGTCAGGTATTGCCTTTTGCCATTTACCGGTGAGCGGGGAAATGGCAAATGCGAATACCTGACGCCGCCCCGGGGCAGGGGTGGTCGCGGTTGACCGACCACATCGACAGCAGGCCCATGCCTTGAGAGAGGGCGAAGCTGCGGAGCTGGCCACCGTCCTCCAGGTCGAAGGTCTCGCTCAGCACATCGTTCAGGCCGATCATCGGCGTCGCGCCGATCCTGGCCCACAGCTCGTCCGCCGTCGGCGAGAGGCCCGCCTCGGTCCATAGGGTCGTCATCTGTTCATGCAGGCTGGTGACGGCTTCGATCGCGTACTCGCCCATCCGACCATCGGGGTCGGGCGGCGAGCTCGCCCTGCAAGGCCGCGATGGCCGCGTTGCGACGGGTCACGCTCTCGTCATGCGCAAGCCAGGCTCCCTCGATGTCGAAGTCGATCGCGGCCAGCTCCAGCCTGTCGACGATGGCCCGGAGCTGGTCGACCAGCTCGTCGGCGCTGTCGCAGGCGGCCGCCAGCGGCGTGCACGAGGCCCCTCCCAGCGAGACGACCGCGTCGCCGCCTGCAGCGCGCACCCGGTCGATCTCGTCGTACAGGAAGTACTGGCCGGACTCGCCCCAGGAGTCGGGTCCCGCTTCCAAGCCGTGGTACCCGCCCCAGCTCGGCGTACAGTCGCTCGGCCCTTGCGCCACCAGGAAGCCCAAGGTGTAGCGGAGGACGCCGGTCGCCTCGGCGATGTCCCCGATCCGGGCTACCGGGTACAGCGTGGAGTCGACGAAGGGCCGGAAATCCAGCTCGGTTCCCCCGCCATCTCCGGCGGTTCCCCCGCCATCTCTGCCGGTTCCTCCCCCGTCCCCGGCGGTTC
>DDSR01000420.1 GCA_002343455.1 Deltaproteobacteria bacterium UBA2385
CGGCGGCCGATCAGCCGCTTGACCGCGTAGACGGTGCGCTCGGGGTTGGTGACCGCCTGGCGCCGGGCGATCTGGCCGATCAGCCGCTCGCCGTCCTTGGTGAAGCCCACCACGGACGGCGTGGTGCGGCTGCCCTCGTCGTTGGGGATGACGAGGGGGTCACCGTGCTCGATGATCGCCACGCACGAGTTCGTGGTGCCGAGGTCGATGCCGATGGATCGGGAAGGGGAGGACATGCCGACTCCGCGTGAGCGACGGTTTGTAGCACGAGCGGGACGAGCTCAGGTCTCGTCCGGGACAATGGGGACCGGGACGGGGCCTGATATCTCGAACTCGTCGCTGAGCGAGGGGATGGCCTCGGGGTCGTTGGCCCGCGGCGTCGGCTGGGCTGCGACGGTCACCCGGGCCGCCCGGAGCATCCGGCCGCTGAGGGTGTAGCCGGGGCGGAGCTCGTGTACGACGGTGCCGGGCAGCAGCTCCTCGGTCTGTTCCTCGCTGACCGCCTCGTGGATGGCGGGGTCGAAGAGCACGCCGCTGTGGGCGACCACCCGCTTCAGGCCGACCTGGTTCAGCGCCTGGTGGAGCTGCTCCAGGATGATCTGTACCCCCTTGAGCAGCACCGCAGGGTCGGCCTGGCGGTGGTCCAGGGCCAGCTCCAGGTTGTCCAGGACCGGCAGCAGCGCCTCGACCGTCCGGGCGTGGCCGTGCAGGCGCTGCTCCTCGACGTCCCGCGCCCGCCGCTCTCGCAAGCGCGAGAGGTCGGACTCGAGCTGCTCGACGCGGCGCTTGAAGGCGGCGGAGGCCTCTTCGGCGGCCCGGCGCGCGGCCAGGGCGTCCTGGGCTGCGACCTCGCTGCGATGGAGCTGCTCTTCGAGGCGGCGCTGGGCGCCCTTCAGCCGCGCGAGCTCCGCGTCCTGGGCTGGGGGCGCGGCGCTGGGTTGGCCGGAGGGGGCGGGCGCGAGATCCAGCTCGACCTCGATCTCCCCGTCGGCCTCGTCGTCCGGCTCGGGAGCGGGGGCCTCGGGGCGCTTGCGAGACCTCTCCACGCGGGAGACCGCCGAGAGGGCCGCCTCCAACAGGTCGTCATCCAACACGATCCCGAACTCGCCAGAGGTGTCATCGGGCATCTTGGTTCTCGGGCACGGAAACGCTCCAGCGGACGCCTCGGGGCGCCGACGGTCGGACAATAGCAGGCGCGAAAGGGCTCGTGGCGGGCGGGCCCCCTCCCTGCCGATCGCATCACCGATCGCCGCGGGCGCGCTCGGCTCGCTTGCGGTTGCGCTCGATGCCGAGGGCGTCGAGCCCGTGCCGGTTGGCCACCTCCAAGGCGGTGCCGTGGCCGCAGAAGGGCGCCAGCAGCAGGCGGGTCGAGGGCGAGGCCCGGCGGATGGTGCGCAGGGACTCCTCGGCGGCGGCGAGGCCCATCCCGTGGCTCCAGGGCAGCTCGCCCAGCTCGGGCAGCACATCGGGGCTGCTGGCCTCGGCGGGCACCGTCGCCCGGGCCGAGAAGGCCAGCAGGTGGCTGTAGCCGGGGCGCCCCATGCTGCGGCTGCCGGCCGGGCGGCGCAGGACGATCTTGTGCCAGAGCAGCGGGACCCCCAGCTCGGCGGCGGCGGCCAGCACCAGGCCGGCCTTGCTGACCCAGCGCCCCTGCTCGCGGTTGTCGGTCTGGAAGAAGACGCAGAGCCCCTCCTCGTCGACGGCCTGCAGGCAGAGGCTCGCGGCCTGCTGGAAGAAGGGGCGCCAGCGCTCGATCGGCAGCCCCAGCTCGGCCTTGTCGGGCAGGCTGGTGAGCAGCGAGGCGCCGGGGGTCCCAGGGTGCGCGGCCAGCCACTCCAGGGCGTCGCCGTGGATCACGCTGCGAGAGGGGGTCGGGGCCGAACTCATCCCCTCGGGCTAACTGGACCCCACGGGGGGGGCTGGGGCCTCGCTGGCCCCCCAACCCCCGCGTCCCCCAAGCGCCGAGGCGCCCGGTTTCTTGCGCCAATCGTCGTCCTGTAGAGCCGCCCCGGCGCCATGGTGGACTATCTTCCTGGTCCCTCGCAAAGCCCATCCACCCAGGCCTCCCTTGCCCGCTCAACTGCTCCGCCTCCCCGGCTCCGGCGCCCTGCTCGCCGTCGACGCCTCGCCCACCTCCCTGGCCAGCGCGATCTACCTGTGGCTCCCCCGGGGCGCCGCCTCCGAGCGGGAGGACGAGCAGGGCCTCGCCCACCTGCTCGAACACATGCTCTTCAAGGGGGCCGGAGGCCACGGCGTCAGCGAGGCGGCGACCCGCATCGAGGGGATGGGCGGCGATCTCAACGCCTTCACCTCCTACGAGCAGACGGTGCTGCACGCGACCGTGCCCGCCGGGCGCGAGGCCCAGGCCATCGCCCTGCTCTGCGAGATGGCCTTCTCCCCGCGGCTGGACCCCGACGAGCTGGAGCGCGAGAAGGGCGTCGTCGTCGAGGAGATCCGCGGCGCCGCCGACGATCCGACGGACCTGCTGGCCGAGCGCCTGCGCGCCCGCCTGCACCGCGGCCACCCCTACGGCCGGCCCATCCTGGGCACCGAGGCCACGGTCCGCGCCCTGACGGCCGAAGATATGCGGCGCTTCCACCGGGCCCACCACCGCCCGGGCCAGGCGATGCTGGTCGTGGCCGGCCCCGTCGACGCCGCCGAGATCCAGGCCGCCGCGGCCGCCGCCTTCGATGCCGCCGATCCGGGCGAGGAGCTGGCCCCGCCTCCCCGAGCCCAGGCCCGCCCTCACTACGGGGCCTTCGTCCTGCGCGGCTTCGAGGAGCGCACGGTGGAGCTGGCCTGGGCCATCCCGGGCCTGCAGCACGAGGACCTCGCCGCCCTGGACCTGCTCTCCAGCGCCCTGGGCGACGGGGACTCCGCGGTCCTCAGCCGGCGGCTGCGGGACGAGCTGGGCCTCGCCGTCGACGCCTGGGCCGCCCTGGAGAGCGAGCCGGACCGCGGCGTCCTGGTGGTCGGCGCGCACGCCCGGCCCGGGCAGACCGCCGCCTGCGCCCGGGTCCTGATGGAGGAGGTCGCCCGCGTGGCGCGCGAGGGTCTGCCCGTGGCGGCCCTGCGGCGGGCGCGGCGGGGCATCCTGACCAGCCGGATCTGGGAGCGCGAGACCGTCGACGGTCGGGCCGCGCGGCTGGCCTGGTACCTCGCCAGCTTCGGCGACGCGGCCGAGGAGCAGCGCTACGAGGCCCGCATCCAGGCCGTCCGGGCCGAGGATGTGCGCCAGGCCGCGGCCCGCTGGCTGCGCCCCGAGGAGGTCGTCGCCGGGGCGGTCGTCTCGGGCCGGGAGCTCTCGGCGGCGAAGCTGGCCGAGGCGATCTCGCTCGATCCCGCCCGCCCGGGCGCGGTCCCCGCCCCCATCCC
>DDSR01000302.1 GCA_002343455.1 Deltaproteobacteria bacterium UBA2385
GGCCCGAAGGGCCGGAGGGGGGCCGCCTGGCGCCTCCCGCGACGAGTTCACCAAAGAAATCGACCCGCCCCCCCCTTGCGTTTTTTTTTGCCTCGTTAGCCGCCTCCTGCGGCCTCCAACCGGTCCCGGAGCCGCTCCACACCCCGTCCCCGGAGACCCCCCATGGACAGCAAGTACCTCGTCGAGTGCTTCGGCCTCGAGACCCGCGAGAGCCAGCCCAATGGCGCCGCCCGCGCCCACCGCCAGTCCAAGGAGCGGATCCGCGCCCAGGGCCAAGGCAATGTCCTGGTCTTGGAAGTGCGCATCCTCTCGCGCGACGCGCTCTGCGACCACGCCATCGAGCTCTTCACCTCGAGCTTGCCGGGGCTGGCCCCGTCCGAGGGGGGCCAGCAGGTCAAGCTGAAGTACAACGGCACCGGCAACCTCGATCGTGTCGTGCTCAACACGGTCGGTCGGCACTTCATCGAGACCGAGACCCGCCTTCAGGCCAACGTCGAGGTCGTGCTGGAGGTGCTGGCCTCCTCGGGAGGCAACCAGGTCCGTGGCCAGGCGGTCGTGGTTGCCACCGTCTACGCCCAGTGACATGATGGAGGGGTGATGGCCAATCCGCTCGACCCTGTCTCGCTGAACGAGATGGGGACCTTTGCGCCCCGCAGCTCCGGCGTTCCGGGCATGGCGACCCTGCTGCGTCGTTCCCGGAAGCGTCCCAAGGCGGGCGTGTCGACGCTGCAGGTCCAGCCCGAGGGCGCGGGTCCCTGCCTGGATTGCCAGACCCCCAGCCAGGAGCCCCCGGACTACGTCTGGCCGACCGTCGGGGCGCCACGGGTGCCCTGGGAGCAGGTGAGGGCCATGCCCGAGGGGGCGGAGCTGATCGAAGGCGGACGGGTCTGGGCCCGTCTGCCCGGCGGGCAGCCGGTGAAGATCTTCGATGGGTGGGAGCGCGGCGGGCCCCTTCGATACGGCCTCGACGCTGCCGATGATGGTCTTGAGGAGGAGGAAGAGGACCTGCTGCCGGTGCAACTCTCGGTGAACTTCCCCAACTACTATGCCGCCGAGAACGAGGGTGAGGTGCGTTTTGGGACCGCGGACATCATCACGGCGGACCTTCGGAAGAGGCGAGTCAAGCTGGTGCGCCACCCCGGGCAGGCACAGCTCTTCATGGACAACCTGCTTGATGGCTTGGGCCGGGGTGAGCCCATCCCGGTGTACCTGGTGCATGACGACGAGGCCCTGGAGAGCCTGATCCGCGAATCGCGGGTCATGGAGAACCTCCTGGACCTGCTGGCCCGGCTCTACGCCAATGACATGAAGGTGATGCTGACCCTGCTCACCTTCGGTGGCGGAGGCGCGCCCTACGTGGATGAGTTTGACAGCACACGCGACTCCCCCGCCTTGCTGTGGAGCCCTGACCACCAGGGCCAGACGCTCGTGGACCCCTGGTTCCCCGCCGAGGATCCCAAGCCCTTCAACCGGGCGACGGCGGACACCGACCCGACCCCCGCGGGGTGGGACCTCAGCACCTTCGACCCCGACAACCCCTACAAGCGCCTGCTGTACCGAAGGGTCTGCGCCGTCGTGGCCAGGATCCTCGAGGAGAAGGCCAGCGCCGACGGGTACGGCTGGATCAAGGATGTGATCGCCGGGGTCGAGATCGGAAACGAGCTGGATGTCCGACACAAGCTTGTGACCTCAACCGGACAGGAGATCAACCCTGAGCCGTGGGGCGTATTCTACGCCGAGTGCGCGGTCGCCATTCGCCAGGAGAACGACTGGCTGCCCATCTGGCTGCCGGGGCTGACCTCGTACGCGATGGAGGGAGAGCCAGGCGATCGGCTGTCGTCAAGCTGGTGGGGCAAGGTGGACTGGGTGCGAGACTTGCTGAGTGAGATTGGTGTCCGCCTCGGCCAGATAAATTCCACCTTGGGCTTGGATCTGGCCATGGACCACATCGTGGCCGGGATGGATGTCCACTGGTACCACACCGACGACGACACTGCCCGGCGGGCCCTGCTGCTGCCGTTGGAGCTGGAGGAGCTCCGTACAGCCCTGGTCGCTGCCCTTGGCGCGGAGCTGGGCGGGCGGATTGAGCTGACCGTCACTGAGTGCGGGATCAACACGATGTGCGGGGAGGATCCGTGGCTCGTCGCCTGGCCGTGGTTGGACCCATCCTGCGACCCGGCCGTAGTCAAGCCTGCCGCGCACAGGCGTCCACCCTTCTTCGTGTCGAGCGAGCGCTGGGGTGAGGTGCATGTCACGCACCTGGGCTACTACCCCAACATCCTGACCTGGCAGGCCGCCAACCTGGTGATCCAGGTCTTCTGCGCCCTGGCCGGCGGCGCGCGTACCGTTGGCCCCCACGGGCATATCGAGCTGGAACCAGGTGAGGCCTCGCACTTCGCGGGCTGGGCATGAGGGAGGACCGGCACGCCGAAGGCTACCCCAAGGACGCCTGGCTGCGGCCCTCGGGCGCGGTGCTCCGTCGGCTGGGCTGGGTGCTGCGGGACGTGGGGGAGGTGCGGGTGGTGCATCCTCCGGACGACTACACCAAGACGGACGGTGGCCCCCGTGGGAGGAACCGTAGGGACGTAGGTGAAGACCTGGCCAACGGCACCTACCCCTCCTCCAACCACATCGTCGTCATCGAGCTCGAGAAGCACACCTACACCGGTCTGCTCGGGGAGGGGGGGCTGTCCACGGTCGAGGGCTGGGGCTACCTGCTCTTCATCGACCCCCTCTCCGGCTCGAACGAGATGGGGGACAATGCACCCCCCGTCGCGGATGTGAGGCTCCTGGCGTCGGAGCATGGTTCGAACATCTGGCAGCTTGGCATCGAACCCGACATGGTGCCGGTGGCTGCGGCTGACGACTTCGAGTTTCCCGTGGCGGGGGTTACCTTTGCCCTCCCCGAGTCCGTCGCGGTCAGCCTCACCATGCACACGCTTGCCGCCGTCCGCCTACATCGCGGGCAGTTCCCGATCCTGTTGCTGAGCGAGTCCCGCCTGAGCGTGGCCCACATCGCCGAGTACAGTGTTTCATGACTGCCTGGTTGGCCCTGCTGGCTTGCGTGGAGCAAGCGCGCCTGGACGGGCCTGGGGACCCCGTGGCGGCAAGGACCTACCTGGACGAGGACGGGCTGCCGGTCTATACGTGCTCACCGCCGGCCGACGACAGCTATATCCTTACCCTTCCGTTCCATCAGAGCATGGCCTGGATGGACAGCAACAACTTCAACATCCTGATCGATGCGCTGACCTGGGTTCAGCCCCTGGTTGGCGTGGATAGCAAGATGTATCGTTGGAGGGAGGATGGAACCTATTTCAACTACGAGGTGAATGCCTACATGAAACTGAGCGCGTACGGGGTCGATCATCCAGTTGGCGCGCAGGGTGAGTGGGCATACACTCGTGAGGAGCCCTTTGGCGATGTGTTGAGCACAAAGTTGAGCGGTTGGCTTCTCTGGGATGATGAGACGAGATTCTATACATGGACATACGACTTTGACGGACTTGATTGGTGGTTCAACCCCAGCACCTACTGCCTGGGCCGAATCCGCCACCAGCGTGTCCAGGGAAGCTATACCTACTGGCCTGACCCGGAGACCCCAGCGGCCGAGTACCTGGTACCCTTCCCCGTGACCTTGTTGTTCGATCTGCAGGCGACCACTCCTGCACAGTCCAGCACCCAGCCCGCCCACCCTTATGTTGACACGTCCATTGATGGTTTTCTT
>DDSR01000384.1 GCA_002343455.1 Deltaproteobacteria bacterium UBA2385
GTGGAAGCCCTCAGCACCACCCCGGTGCAGACCCTGCTGGAGGTGGTCGAGCAGGCCAGCCAGCCCCCGTGGGCCGGGATGCGCGCCGCCACCTGCCTGATCGTCGGCCACGGCGCCGAGCTGGCCCCCACCCTGGAGTCCTGGGTCCAGGGCCCCGAGTCGCGCGGGCTGGCCCTGCTGGTGCTCGACCAGCTCGACAGCCTGCCCGAAGCCCAGGCCCTCGACCTCGCCCAGAAGGCCCTGGCCGGCCCCCACGCCGCCGACGCCCCCTCCCGACTGGCCCGCTCGCAGCGCCCGGCCATCGTCGCCCTGGTCCCCTCTCCCTGACCCCCCGAGGTGAGCATGTCCTCCCTGATCCTCTCCCTGCTCCTGGTCGCCGCCGCCGCCGCCAAGCCCGAGCCCACCGCCGAGCAGCAGGCCGTCTACAAGGCCCTCTCCGGCCGCCACGAGTCCTTGAGCTGCACCGAGCTCGACGCCATGTCCAGCGATCCGCTGGGGACCTACCTCTACCTGATCGAGCACGCGACCCAGCCCGCCTGGGTGGGCATGCGCGCCGCGCGCTGCGTCATGCTCAACCACGCCGAGGCGGCCCGTCCGCAGCTCGAGCGCTGGGTGGTCGAGCCCGAGCTGCGCGGCCTGGGCCTGCTGCTGGTCGGCCAGATCGACGAGCTGCCCCTGCCGCTGGCCAAGGAGCTGGCGGTCAAGGCCATGTACGAGGGCCCCGACCCCGACGGCATGCGCAAGCGCATCGCCCGCGCCCGCACGCCTGAGATCGCCGCCCTGGCCGCCCCCGCCGCGACGACCCCATGACCCTGCTCCTGGTGCTCGCCTGCATCGGCAAGCCCGGCGCAGGCGACGACTCGGGCGTCGCCGCAGACGACATGCTCAGCCGGGAGTCCTGGGTCGACTCCAGCAACCGCGACGGCATGATCGAGATCCCGGTCGAGCTCGACGGATCGGCCTCGGCCTTCATGGTGTCGGTCGAGTCGGACTACTACCCGGTGCTGGAGACCCTCACCGGCCCCGACGGCCGGACGGTCTTGACCTGGGAGGACTGGTACGACAGCGACAACAGCCTGACCTACGCCTTCTTCTGGGGCACCAAGGCGATGGCCTTCAACTGGCCGGTGCGCGAGGTCGACGGCCCCCTCGCCGCCGGGACCTGGACCGTCGGCGTCGCGATGATCGACGGCAGCGGCTTCTACGCCAACAACGTCGACGCCGAGGTCATCGTCCACCGCAAGGCCGATCCCGACCTCGCCCAGGGCCAGGTCCGGGCCCGCATCGTCTGGGCCCAGGGCCAGGGCCAGGACCCCGACGTCGTCGCCGCCGCCGAGCAGGCGGTCGAGCGCTGGCGCGAGGTCTGGGCCATGCACGGCCTGACCCTGGTCGAGAGCTGGCACGACAGCGAGCTCTCCAGCAACCTCGGCTTCGCCGACTCCGGCAGCGCCAAGGTCGAGGAGAACGCCGAGCGCTTCGACGGCCGCGAGCTGATCCTGGTGCTGGGCGAGAGCATCTCGGGCGCCAGCGACACCTACGGCATCGCCGGGGGCATCCCCGGATCGATCGAGCCCAACCTGAACAGCCACGTCACGGTCGCCTGGCTGGCCCACGCCGGCACCAACGGCAACTTCAACGACGACGAGATCCGCCTGATGGGCGAGACCATGGCCCACGAGTGCGGGCACTTCATGGGCCTCTTCCACCCCGTCGAGTGGAACTACGACGCCTGGGACGCCCTGGACGACACCGAGGACTGCCGGACCTGGCAGAGCTGCGAGAACAAGCTGGGCGAGAACCTGATGTTCCCCTACCCGATCTGCGACTGGAGCTCCTGCGCGCCGCAGCCGGATCTGACCGGGCAGCAGAAGGGGGTCTCGCAGCGCTACATCGGGGCGTTGTAGCCTCAGGCCCCCAACACCCGCCGGGCGTTCTCCGCGGTCCGCGCCGCCATCTCCTCGACGCTCACCGCGTGCACCTCGGCCAGCGCCTGCACCACGCGGCCCAGGTTGCTGACGCGGTTGGGCGCCTCGGTGCCCAGCGGCGGCTGGTCCGGCGCGTCGGTCTCGGCCAGCAGGCGGTCCAGCGGGACCCGCGCGGCGGCCTCCCTCGCCCGGGGGTGGCGGGTGACCGAGCCCGAGAAGGAGATGTGCAGCCCCAGCTCCAGCCAGCGAGGCAGCTCCTCGGGCGGGGTGCTGGCGGAGTGGACCATGCCCCCGGCCCGGGGCAGGCCCTCTTGCCGCAGGATGGAGAGGGCTCGACCGTGGGCCCGCACGATGTGCAGCACGACGGGCAGATCGCGCTCCCGGGCGAGGCGGAGCTGGGCGCGGAAGGCCCGCTCCTGGCGGTCCAGGCTGGTCGGGTCCACAGCCCCCGAGCGATCCAGGCCCAGCTCCCCCAGGGCCGAGGCCGCCGGGCCCCGGTCCAAGCGCCGCTCCAGCGCCCGCAGGCCCTCCTCGACCGCGGCGTCGTCCATCGCCGCCACCGCCCAGGGGTGCAGCCCATAGGCCAGGAGCACCCCCGGGATGTGCGAGAGGCGCGCTTGCGCCTCCCAGCCGGCGGGGTCGACCCCGGCCACCAGCATCCCGTCGATGCCGCTCGAAGCGGCGAGCGTGGCCTCCTCGTGGGGATCCTCGCAGCGGTCGAGGTGGTTGTGGGCGTCGAACATGGCTGCCTCGGCCTCCGCCCCGCGCTAGGCTGGGTTCATCCCACGGAGTAACCATGTCCTTCTATGGCACCTTCTTGATCCAGCTCGGCGTGGTCACCCAGGACCAGGTCGCCGCGGCCCTGTCCGAGCAGAGCGAGGGTCGGATGCGCCTGGGCGAGCTGGCCGTGGTGCACGAGCTGCTGACCGCCGAGCAGGTCGAGCTGGTCCACCGCTGCCAGCGCACGGCCTCCGAGGGGGATCTGCGCTTCGGCGAGCTGGCGGTCGCGCTCGGCTTCACCGACACCGAGCGCATGGACCAGCTCCAACGCCAGCAGCGCAGAGGCTGGCGCAAGCTGGGCGAGATCCTGGTCGACGCCGGCATCCTCAACGCGGGCGCGCACGAGTCCTACCTGCGCGACTTCCTGCACCTGGAGCTCTCCCGCCGCCGCCGGGTCGAGGCCTCCATGGCCGACGCCCCCCACCCGCGCATCGTCGAGGCGATGGTCGAGCTGACCCGCCACTGGCTGCCCCGCTTCGGCCTGCCCGAAGCCCGCGTGGTCGATGTCCGCCTCGCTCCGCGGGCCGTGCCCGGCGTGACCTGGAGCGGCCGCCGCGATCTGCGGGGAGAGGTCGAGGTGATCGTCGTCCTGGGCCTCTCGACGGCCGGGCTGCTGGCCGTGGCGGGCCAGACCATGCGCCCCGAGCGCGAGGACCGCCCGGACCTGGCGCTGCCCGCGCTGGCCGAGACCCTGGAGACCCTGACCGAGCTGCTGCGCAATCGCCTGCCCGAGCTGAGCCTGGAGACCGGCGAGGTCACCACCTTCGCCGACGACGGCTTTCGCTCGGTCGAGGACCTGATGGCCGAGCGGGACCTGGTCCAGATCGAGCTCAGCCACGCCACCCGAGGCGGCGGCTCGGCCAGCGTCGTGCTGACCCTGGTGAGCCGCCCGACGGCCTGAAGCTCAGCCGCAGGCGCTGTACCCTCAGCCGCAGGCGCTGTAGCCGCAGCTGTGGCACTTCATGCAGCCCTCTTCGAAGGCGAGGTGGCTGCTGCCGCAGTCGGGGCAGGTGGCCAGCACATCGGGCTCGACCGTGGCGCTGCGGTGCTCGCCGCCGGCCTTGGCGGCGAGGTACTTGTCCAGAGCCTGGGCGATGGCGTCGGGCGCGCTGAGCACCTTGTTGGGGCCGAAGCCGACGGTGCGGTCGCAGGAGATGCCGCGGAGCTGGTCCCGCACCTCGGACAGGGGCAGCCCGTGCCGGAGGACGAGGCTGATCAGCCGGCCGATGGCCTCGCTGTCGGCGTTTGCGGCGCCGCCGGCCTTGCCCACCGTGCAGAAGACCTCGAAGGGCTCGTTGGTCTCGTCCTCGTTGATGGTGACGTAGAGATCACCGAGCGGCGAGGGCATCTTGACGGTGCGGCCGGTGAGGATCTGCGGGCGCTTGCGCTTGATGCGGCTGGGAGCCACCGGGGCGGCGGCCTGCGGGGCGGGCGAGGCGGTCGGCTCGGCCTTCTTCTCGGTCTTGCCGGTCGAGAGCACCTGCGCCGGGCGCGAGCCGTCGCGGTAGACCGTGACGCCCTTGGTGTTCAGGCTCCAGGCCAGCTCGAAGATGGTGCGCACATCGTCTTCGGTGGCCTCGTGCGGGAAGTTGGTCGTCTTGGAGATGGCCGCGTCGGTGTGCTCCTGGAAGGCCGCCTGCATGCGCACATGCCACTCGGGCGCGATGTTGTGGCTGGTGACGTAGACGCGCTGGACGGCCTCGGGCACCTCGGGGTGGTGGATGTGCCCGCTGTCGGCGATGCGGGCCATCAGCTCCTCGGTGTGCCAGCCCTCGGCCTGGGCCCGGCCCAGGAAGTCGACGTTGACGTCGGGCATCTTCACGCCGGCCTGGTTGCGCATGAAGGCGACGGCGAAGTGCGGCTCGATGCCGCCGCTGCAGCCGGCGATCATGCTGATGGTGCCGGTCGGCGCCACCGTGGTCAGGTTGCAGTGCCGCAGCCGCCGGTGGGGGCGGATGCGCTCGCCCTGCGGACCGCGGGCGCAGCTGGCGTCGGGGCCCCAGATGCTGCGCTCCCACTCGGGGAAGACGCCGCGCTGGCTGGCCAGCTCCTCGCTCTTGTTGCGGGACTCCTCGTCCACGAAGCCCATCAGCTCGCGGGCGAGCTGCACAGCCTCGTCGCTGTCGTAGGGGATGCCCAGCCGGACCAGCATGTCGGCCCAGCCCATGATGCCCAGGCCGATGCGGCGGATGGCCTTGGCGCGCTGCTCGATCGCCGGCAGCGGGAAGGCGTTGGCGTCGATGACGTTGTCCAGGAAGTGCACCGCCTCGTGCACGGTCTCCTGCAGGCCGACCCAGTCGATGCGGTCGTGCAGGGAGCCGCCCTCGGTCGCGGGGCGGACGAAGGCGCCGACGTTGACGCTGCCCAGGTTGCAGACGTCGTAGGGCAGCAGGGGCTGCTCACCGCAGGGGTTGGTGGCCTCGTACAGGCCCAGGTGCGGCACCGGGTTGTGGTAGTTGGCCCGGTCGACGAAGAAGATCCCGGGCTCGCCCGTGGCCCAGGCGCCCCGCACCACCAGGTCCCAGATCTCCCGCGCGTCCTCGGTGCCGACGACGGCGCCGCTGCCGGGGTGCTTCAGCTCGTAGGCCTGGCCCTTCTGCAGGGCGAGCATGAAGGCGTCGGTGACCGCGACGGAGATGTTGAAGTTGGTGATCTGCGAGGTGTCGGCCTTGCAGGCGATGAAGCGGCGGATGTCCGGGTGGTCGACCCGCAGGATGCCCATGTTGGCCCCGCGGCGGGTGCCGCCCTGCTTGACCACGTCGGTGCTGCCGTCGTAGAGCTTCATGAAGCTGATCGGGCCGCTGGCCACGCCCGTGCTGGAGCGGACCACGTCGCCCTCGGGGCGCAGGCGGCTGAAGGAGAAGCCCGTCCCGCCGCCGGACTGGTGGATCAGGGCCATCGAGGTCAGCGTGTCGTAGATGCCGCTCTGCCCGTTGCTGATGGCGTCGTCGACCGGCAGCACGAAGCAGGCCGAGAGCTGGCCGAGAGGCCGGCCCGCGTTCATCAGGGTGGGCGAGTTGGGCTCGAAGAAGCCCCGGGTCATCAGGCCGTAGAAGCGGCGGGCCGAGCGGTCGACCTCGGCGGCGGCGGCCCCATAGCGGCCGTCCACGTCCGCCACGAAGCGGGCCACGCGCCAGAACATCTGCTCGGCGTCTTCGGTGGGCTTGCCCTCGGCGTCGCGCTTCAGGTAGCGCAGCGTCAGCACGGTGCGCGCGTTGGGGGAGAGGCGGGCGGGGGGGAGGTCGCTGGGGAACACATCCCAGGGGCCCACGGCCGAGGCCGAAGCCTTGGCCGGGGCCGTACGGGGGCGAGAGCTGGTCGGAGCCGGGGTCGACCCCTCGGCGGCGGCGGCGGGAGCGGCAGAGAGGGAGGCGGAGGAGTCAGCGGCGGAGCGAGAGGAAGACATGATCAGACCAGACCTTGGGGAGACCCGTAAGGGGGATGTGCACCGGGGGCGCCCGAGCGTGGGAGAGCTCGGGGGACGCGACCGGCGGAGGGGTGCCGCGAGGGCACCCAGATACTATAGGTTGGGGTTGAGCGGCGCAAGGGGTCTATATGTAGTGGTTGGCCATTTTCTTTTCCACAGCGCCCACAGGTCCAGGGAAGGCCCACGGCGACAGCACCGGCGAGGGCTTTCCGCCGTCTCTTGTGGAAAAGCCCCCCCGAAGGAGCTCAGGGCTCGACCACGAAGGCCCCGATGCGCAGCCCCCCGGACTGGAAGGTCGTCAAGCAGCGGGCCCGGCGATCGACCCGCAGGGCGAGGCCGGCGTCTGGCACGAGGAAGAGCGCCCGCCAGCCCGAGAGCGGCCCCCGCAGGGCCTGACCCAGCACGTCCAGGGCCCGCGCCTCGTCGCCCACGCGCTCGCCCCAGGGCGGGTTGGTCAGGACGAGGCCGCTGGGAGCCGGCGCCTCCAGCTCGGCGAGGTCGATCCTCGACCAGCGCGGCTTGACCCGGGCCCGGGCGGCGTTGTCCTGGGCGGCGGCGATGGCTCCCGGGTCGCGGTCCGAGCCGTAGATCGTGGCCGTGGCCGGCGCCGGGCGCGCCCCACCCGGCTTCGGCCCAGCCAGGCTCAGCCCGCGCAAGGCCGGCCAGCCCTCGAAGGCGTAGCTGCGGCCCTCTCCCGGGCGCATGCCGGCCGCCCGGCGGGCCGCCTCGATCGGGATCGTGCCCGAGCCGCAGAGGGGATCGAGCAGCACCTCGTCGGCCTGCCAGCCAGCCATGAAGAGCAGGGCCGAGGCGATCGTCTCGCGGATCGGGGCCCGCCCGGGCTGCAGGCGCCAGCCGCGCCGGTGCAGCAGCTCGCCGCCTGCGTCGACGCTCAGCGTCGCCAGGTCCTCGACCAGCCTCACCCGCACCGGCTGGACCCGCGCGTCCCGCTCGCGCGGACGGCCGGCCGCGTCCTGCACCGCGAAGGCCACCTTGCGCTCGATCGCCTCGCGGAAGTGCAGCCGGCTCCCCGAGCAGCTGGCCTCGACCTCCACCCGGGCGCCCGGCGGCAGGAAGGCCCTCCACTCGGCCTTGCGGGTCAAGGCCGCCAGCTCCTCCAGGCTGCGGGCGTGGCCCGTGGCCACCTCCACCTGCAGGCGCGAGGGGGTCCACAGCTCGCCCGCCAGCCGGGCCAGCCGCAGCGGCCCCTGGAAGCGCACCCCGCCCGGCTCGACCTGCCCCTCGACCCCGTGCAGGGCCAGCTCGCGCACGACCACCGGCTCCAGGCCGGGCGGCACCGCCGCGTAGAAGGAGCAGGGTCCGTCGGCCAGCGCCTTGGGGGGAGCCTTCTGGCGTTCTCTCGGGCGGCTGGAGGCGGGCGGGCGCGGCATCGGGCGGGGATATCCCCCTCGCCGCGCGCGCGTGGCAGGATATCCGCCCCCGTCCCTGCTCCACGAGGCTCCCCCTCACGAGGTCCCCATGACGCCCTTCGGCATCCGCAAGAAGCTCAAGTCCCTCCTTGGCCTGGGCGGCTCCTCCGCCCCCTCCGCCGCCCCCAAGCCCAGCTACGAGGTCGAGATCACCGCCCCCGACGGCAGCCAGCTCAAGGCCCAGGGCAAAGAAG
>DDSR01000333.1 GCA_002343455.1 Deltaproteobacteria bacterium UBA2385
CCTGTGGAGGCGCCTCGGCGCCATGAGGAACTATCTGGAAACCGCGGGGGGGGGCTGGGGCCTCAATTAGGGCCGGCCGGCTGCGCATGGGCCTCCATCTCGATAGCCGAAGGGCTCTCTTGGATGCTGCGTGACGACTTCCCCTGAATCCACCGCTCTCCTGGTCCTCAACCTGCGGGTCAATGGCGAGGACCACGCCGTCCTGGCGCCGCCCACCTGGACCCTGCTGGAGGTGCTGCGCTACAAGCTGGGCCTGATCGGGACCAAGCAGGGCTGCGACAAGGGTGACTGCGGCGCCTGCACCGTGACCATGGACGGGCAGCCGGTGCTCTCCTGCCTGACCCTGGCGGCCACGGCCCAGGGCGCCGAGATCGGCACGATCGAGGGCCNNCGGTCGACGAGAACGACGACTGCACCTTCTGGTTCACCGGAGAGTACGCGAGCACGGCCTCGCCCGGCGACTGGCGCACGCGCATCGCGTCGTTCCAGCTGCCGCTGTGCACGGCCACCGAGATCGGCACGATCGAGGGCCTGGATCGTCGGCTGGCGCACGCCTTCGACGCGACCGGCGCCATGCAGTGCGGCTTCTGCCAGCCGGGCATGATCCTCAGCGCGCATGCCTTGCTGGAGAAGACGGCCAGCCCCTCGCGGGAGGAGATCACGGCGGCCCTGGGCGGCAACCTCTGCCGTTGCACCGGCTACACCAAGATCGTCGAGGCGGTCCAGCGGGTGGCTCGGAGCGAGGACATCTCCAAGGGCCTCGTCCAGGGCCCGCCGGCCGAGGGTTTCTCCATCCTGGGGGCACGGGCCCGCAAGCCCGACGGCATCGGCAAGGCCGTCGGCGAGCTGCCCTACACCGACGACATCGCCCTGCCGCGGATGCTGCACGGCCGGATCCTGCGCTCGCCCTATGCCCACGCCCGCATCCTCTCGATCGACCTCAGCCAGGCCCTGGCCCTGCCCGGCGTCTACGCCGCGGTGGTCGGCGCGGACCTGCCGAAGGCCTACTGCGTCATCCCCTGGACCCCCGACGAGACCGCGCTGTGCACCGACAAGGTGCGGTACGTCGGCGACGGCGTGGCCGCGGTGGCGGCCGTCGACGAGGAGACCGCCGACGCGGCCCTGGCCCTGATCAAGGTCGAGTACGAGGTCCTGGCCCCGGTGCTCGATCTCGACACCGCCGAGAAGGCCGCCGGCGTCCCCGTCCACGAGCGGGACTGGAAAGGCCGACCCCGGCTGGACAACCTCTGCAAGGAGGTGGCCCTGTCCTTCGGCGAGGTGGACGAGGGCTTCGCCGCGGCCGCCGCCGTGGTCGAGGGTGAATGGTTCTACGAGGGCAGCAGCCACGCCCCGATCGAGCCGCACTGCGCCATCGGGACCTGGGACGCGCTGGGACGCCTGACCCTGTACAGCTCGACCCAGGTGCCGCACTACCTCCAGCGTGCCCTCTCCGAGGTGCTGGAGGTGCCTCTGGATCGGGTCCGGGTGGTCCGCCCGGCCATCGGCGGCGCCTTCGGCGGCAAGTCCGAGCCCTTCGATCTGGAGCTCTGCGCGGCGCTGCTGTCGAAGCGGGCCGGGCGCCCGGTGAAGATCCTCTACACCCGCGAGGAGGTCTTCCTGGCCCACCGGGGCCGCCACCCGATGGAGATGAAGCTGCGGGTGGGCGCCTCGGCCGACGGGAAGATCACGGCGGTCGAGAACGATCTCCGCCTGGACGGCGGGGCCTACCACAGCTTCGGCATGGTCACGACCTGGTACTCCGGCCAGCTCCTGACGGGCCCGGTGCACCTGCCGGCCTACCGCTTCCGCTCGCGTCGGTTCTACACGAACAAGCCCTGCTGCGGCCCCAAGCGCGGCCACGGCACCGTCCAGCCCCGCTTCGCCCTGGAGTGCGCGCTGGACGAGCTGTCCGAGAAGCTCGGCATCGACCCGATCGATCTCCGACGGCGCAACGCCCTGGTCTCGGGCGACGAGACCATCAACGGGCAGAGCATCCCCAGCCTGGGCCTGCTGCAGTGCCTGGAGCGGGTCGAGACCCTGTCCGGCTGGAAAGAGCGGCGGGGCAAGCTGCCCTTCGGCAAGGGCCTCGGCGTGGCCTGCTCGATGTACATCTCGGGCACCGCCTACCCGATCCACCCCACCGAGCTGCCGCAGTCCGGGGTGATGCTCTCCGCGGATCGCTCCGGCATCGTGCGGGTAGCCTGCGGGGCCGCCGACATCGGGCAGGGCAGCGACGCCATGCTGATGACGGTGGTCTCCGAGGTGCTGGGCATCGACCCCGACGCCGTGAGGGTCGAGAGCCAGGACACGGATCGGGCCCCGGTGGACCTGGGCTCCTACTCCTCGCGGGTGACGCTGATGTGCGGAATCGCCGCGCAAGAGGCGGCCATGGGCATGCGTCAGGCGATGATCTCGGCCCTGGCCGGCGCCTGGCAGGTGGACGAGGCCCGCATCGGCGTCGGACCGGGCTCCTGGTTCGATCTGCAGGATCCCGGGCGGCATGTGGGGGTGGCCGAGGTCCTGCGGCTGGCCGAGATCGCCGCCGGACGCCCCCTGGTCAGCGCGGGCGGCTTCCGCACCCGCAAGCTGGGTGGCAAGTACCAGGGAGGCACCATCGGCGCCTCGCCGGCCTACTCGACGACCGCCCATGTTGCCGAGGTCAGCGTCGACCCCGAGACGGGCATCGTCACCGTGGACAAGCTCTGGGCGGCGCATGACTGCGGGCGGGCCCTGCTGCCGACCCTGGTCGAGGGGCAGATCGAGGGCTCCACTGCCATGGGCCTGGGCGAGGCCCTCTTCGAGGCCCACACCGTCGACTCCCGCGGCTTGCTCGCCCAGCCCAGCTTGCTGGAAGCCTGCCTGGGCACCTCGGTGGAGACGCCTCCCATCGTCGCCAGCATCGTCGAGACCATCGACCCGGTCGGCCCCTTCGGCGCCAAGGAGGCCGGCGAGGGCCCCCTGCACTCGACGATCCCGGCCATCGCCAACGCGATCCACGACGCCGTCGGGGTGCGCATCCGGCGGACCCCCTTCTCGCCCGAGCGGGTCCTGGCCGCGCTAAAGGAGCAGGGCCGATGCTGAGGATGAGCGGTTTCTCGTTTGCCCAGGCGCGCGACCCCCAGCACGCCGTGGAGCTCTTCGCCGGCTCGGACCAGGCCGCCTGGCTGGCTGGGGGGACCGACCTCCTCCCGGCGATCAAGCTGAAGGTCCAGCAGCCCAAGCTGCTGATCGGCCTGGGCCAGGCCTTGCCGCGCACCTTCGAGGAGCAAGGCGGCGAGCTGGTCCTGGGCGCCGGGCTGCGGCTGTCCGATCTCGCCCGGCGGGGGCCCGAGCCGCTGGCCGAGGCGGCCGCCTCGATCGCCGGGCCGCAGATCCGGGCGATGGGCACGCTGGGCGGCAACGTGATGCTGGACACGCGCTGCCGCTTCTACAACCAGAGCGCCCACTGGCGCGAGGCGCTGGGCGGCTGCCTGAAGGCCAGCGGCGACATCTGCCATGTCACGGGCGCGCCGAAGAGCTGCGTGGCCAGCCAGTGCGCGGACACGATCCCCGCCTTGCTGGTGCTGGGGGCTCGCCTGCGCCTGCTGTCGGTGGAAGGCCCACGCGAGCTCAGCCTCGCCGAGTTCTTGCGCTACGACGGCCTCCGCCCCCACGCGGTGCGCCCCGGCGAGCTCCTGACCCATGTGATCCTGCCGCAGCGGGGCGGGGTCGGCGCCAGCGCCAAGCTGCGTCCTCGCGGCAGCATCGACTTCCCCTTGATCTCGATGTCGGCCTGGGCCCGTCTGGAGGGACCCGAGGCGCGGATCGAGGAGCTACGCGTGGCCATCGGTGCCACCAACCCGCAGCCGAAGGTCCTGCCCGGGATCGAGGCATACATCGGCCAGCCGCTGGACGAGGAGCGCATCCAGGCCATCGCCGAGGCGGCCTGGATGCGGACTCGGCCCCAGGGCTCCCTGGCGGGGGACGTGGCCTGGCGCCGCCAGGTCACCCGGGTCTTCGTCGCCCGCCTGCTGCGTCGACTTCGCAGCCAACACCAGGAGATCGCGTGATCACCCTCTACACCTCGCCGACCCCCAACGGCTGGAAGGCCAGCATCGCCCTGGAGGAGCTGGGCCTGCCCTACCGGGTGCACGCCATCAACCTCAGCACGCAGGAGCAGAAAGAGCCCTGGTACCTTGCGATCAATCCCAACGGGCGCATCCCGGCCATGGTCGACGACGAGCCCCTGGGGGGAGGGGAGCCGCTCGCCGTCTTCGAGAGCGGGGCCATGCTGGTGTACCTGGCCGAGAAGACGGGTCGGCTGATGCCCCTGGACCCGGTGGGGCGCAGCCGGGCCCTGCAGTGGCTCTTCTTCCAGGTTGGGGGCATCGGCCCGATGATGGGCCAGGCCAACGTCTTCTACCGCTACGCCCCCGAGAAGATCCCCTTCGCCATCGAGCGCTACCAGAAGGAGGGACGCCGCCTGCTGGAGGTCCTGGACAACCGCCTGGCGGAGTCGGCCTTCCTGGCCGGCCCGGACTACGGCATGGCCGACATCGCCACCTGGTCCTGGACCCACACGGCAGGCTGGTCGGGTATCTCGGTCGAGGGACTGGAAAACCTCCGCCGCTGGCACGAGTCGATCAAGGACCGGCCTGCCGTCCGCCGGGGCAAGGAGATCCCGTACCCGGTGGAGCTGCCGACCGAGAAGGCCGCCGAGGACTTCGCCAAGGAAGCCCGGAAGATGCTGGTCTAGCGCCGCTAGAGTGGCCGCTCGGCGTCCAGCTCCTCGATCCGTCGCAGCAGCACCTCCACCCCCTCCCGCTGCTCCAGCAAGCCCGCCAGGGCGTTCCAGTCCGCGGGCGAGAGCATGACCCCGATCGAGGGGCTGAGCACATGCATGAGCTGACTCCCGACGAAGGAGAGGGGGCGCATCCCTTCAATGGCCAGGATGGCGGGCACGGTCAGGCCCAGGCGCACGATCACGCGCGCGAGGCGATCCACGGCGGCGGCCTGATCGGGGGTCGGCTCGATCATGGGAAGCGGCCGCGGATGTAGGCGAGGACGGCGGCAGGTGGCTGGCGCAGGCGGAGGTCATGGCGCCGGGCCAGCCAGGGGCGGGCGCCCTTGGAGCAGAGCAGGATGTCCGGACCGAGGGTCTGGATCCTGGCCACGCGCTCCCAGCGGAGCACGCGGTGGGAGAGCAGGCGGTCGGCGGCGGCGCCCTGCTCATCGACCCGGTAGCGCGTGGGGAGCAGGGCCTCGGCGGTAGCGCCGACCAGGACCAGGGCAGCCAGGGGGACCAGCCAGGGGTCGACGCTCCCCAGCAAGACCATGCTCAGCAGGATCACCAGCCCCGCAGCAGCGGCGCGTCGAGGCATCTGGCGCGCGGGCCAGTCGGTCCAGACGAGAGGCAGGAGGTCGGGCACGGGTCGAACACCGCTAGTCGAAGAAGGTCACCCTTCCGGTCTCGATCTGGTACTCGGCGCCGACGATGTCGATCTGACCCGAGAGGCGTAGCTCCTCGAGCAGGCGGCTGCCGTGGCGGAGGTGGGCGACGCTGGCCCGGACGTTGGCGTGCATGGCCTGGCGCACGAACTCGCTGTTGGCGTGCCTTCCTTCGCTGGAGCCCTCTACCAGCTCGTGGATGTGAGGCGCGATCCGATCGGTGATCGCCTGGATGTTTCGGGACTCGTGGGGGCTGCCCGAGGCGATGGCCTGCACGGTGGCCGAGATGGCGCCGCAGCGGGTGTGGCCCAGGACGACCACGAGGCGGGTGCCGAACTGGCTGACGGCGAACTCGACCGAGCCGACGATGGACGGGGCCACCACGTTGCCGGCGACCCGGACGACGAAGAGCTCGCCGAAGCCCTGGTCGAAGAGGATCTCGACCGGTGTCCGCGAGTCGGAGCAGCCGAGCACCACGGCGAAGGGGGTCTGGCCTTCGTTGGCCAGGTCGGGGCTCCAAGCGTGGCGGGTGGCGGTGCCACCGTGGGCTTGAAAGCGGAGGTTTCCGGCCGTCAGGCGCTGGATCGCCTCGTGAGGGGCGGGCATGGTCTTGTTGTAGGTCTGTGGCATCGGGGTGGGATAACCCACTGCTCGTCCTCTCAGCCCTCCACCATCGTCCACTCGGAGCGCGACCCGATGTCTCGATTCACCCGCCGCGGCTTCCTTCAAGGCACACTGGCTGGCACCGCTGGCGTCGCCGCGCTCGGCTCCACGCCGCTCCCTGCGCGGGCCAGCTCCAGCCCCTCCCGGGCCCTGGTGGTGGTGCAGACGACGGTCAATGGCAAGGCCCAGGCCGTGACCGTCGGTCCCGATGAGGCGCTGGTCCACACCGTCCGCGACCGGCTGGGCCTGACCGGCACCAAGCTCAGCTGCGGGGCGGGCACCTGCGGCGCATGCACGGTGCTGCTGGAGGATGCCCCGGTCTGCGCCTGCCTCCTGCCAACGACGGCCGTGGAGGGGCGCAAGGTCACCACCGTGGAGGGCCTTCCGGTGGGCGGGCGACTGCACCCCGTGCAGCGGGCCTTCATGGCCGAGGACGCCTTGCAGTGCGGCTTCTGCACCCCGGGCTTCATCGTCGAGGCCAGCGCCTTCCACGACCGCTGGCGGGCCGAGCAGGGCACGGCCGAGCCCAGCCGTGAGCAGGTCGCTGCCGCGCTGGCGGGGCATCTGTGCCGCTGTGGCGCCTACAACCAGATTTACGCGGCCGTCCAGGCTGCCTGCCGGGGCGAGCACGACGCCAACGACCCGGTCTCGCCTCGGGTCGAAGCGCGCGAGAAGGTGACCGGGGCGGCGATCTACACGGTCGACGTGCGCCCCGACGGGATGCTGCACGCCCGGGTCCTGCGCTCGCCCCACGCCCACGCCCGGCTCCAGTCCCTGGACACCGGCGCGGCCGAGAGCCTGGACGGGGTCAAGGCGGTGTTTCGGCTGGTTCCCGACGGGTCCGTGGTTCGTTACGCCGGGCAAGAGGTCGTGGCGGTGGCGGCGGTCGACGAGGCGACGGCCAAGGCGGCGCTGGCGCGCATCAAGGCCAGCTGGGAGGTCCTCCCCCATGTCCTGAGCATCGCCGAGGGACGCGCCGACGGCGCTCCGGTCGTCTGGGACGAGCCCAAGGCTGCGCCCAGCGCGGCCGAGGGCCCGGTGATGGGGCCCAAGCTCTCGGGCAACGTCCGCGGCCCGTTCTCCTCCTCGATGCTGGGAAACCCCAAGGGCGCCCGCAAGCGGCTGGAGCTGGCGCGAACGGAGTCCCGGACCCGCTCGGGCCGCTTCACGACCCAGGTGCAGATGCACAACGCCCTCGAGCCGCATGCCTGCGTGGCCTGGTACAAGCCGCCGGCGAGCGACCTGGAGCGCGGCGCGGTGCCCCGGGCCAGCATCGAGCTGTGGTCGTCGACCCAGGCGGTCCACCACCTGCGCCACGAGGTCGCCAAGCGCTGGAAGCTGCGCGAGAAGGATGTGCGGGTCCACTGCGCCCATGCCGGCGGAGCCTTCGGGGCCAAGGCGGTGATGAGCACCGAGGTGCTGGTCGGCGTCGAGCTCAGCCGGCTGGCGGGGGCGCCGGTGCGGGTCGTCCTGGATCGGGCCGAAGAGCTGGCGGTGGGCGGGAACCGCCCTGGTCAGGAGATCGAGGTCGAGATCGCCTGGACGGGGGATGGTCAGCTCGACGCCCTGAGCTCGGAGGCCTGGGGCAACAGCGGCGTCGCAGTGGGCAACATCACCGGGATGATGGCCCGGCTGCTCTACAAGAGCGACTACAAGGACCTCAACGACTACGACGTGACCACCTTCGCGCCGCCGGGCAAGCCCTTCCGGGGGCCGGGCGGGCCGCCGGTGATCTTCGCCCTGGAGCAGGTGATGGACGAGGTCGCCACGGCGACCGGCCGGGACGCCCTCGCGCTGCGGCGGGCCTGGGATGGCCACGCCGGACGTCAGCGGCTCTACGACTGGATCGAGGGCCTCCCCGCCTGGAAGGACCGCGCCTCCCTGCCGCGGGAGGGCCGCTACCGCCAGGGTGTGGGCCTCGCCTGCGGGAGCTGGTTCGCCTTCACCTCTCCCCTGGCCGCGGTGGAGCTCAACGCCAGCGCCGAGGGCATCGAGGCCCGGACGGCGACCCAGGACATGGGCCAGGGCTCGCGGACGGTGGTGGCCGACGCCATCGCCGAGGTGCTGGGGATCCCGGCCTCCAGCATCCAGGTCGAGCTCGGCGACAGCGAAGACCCGGGCGGGGTCATGTCGGGCGGCAGCCGCACGGCGGCCAGCATCGGACCGGCCGCGGCAGACGCGGCTCGCCTGCTGTTGGAAGAGCTGGTCGAGCGCTGCCAGAAGGACCTGGCCTGGCTTGACGCGGCCGCCGCGCCCGGCGGCATCTCGCACGGCGGGACCACCCTGCCCCTGGCCCAGGTCCTGGAGCGCACGGGGCCCCTAACGACGCTAGGCAAGCGCCGCCGCGACCCAGGCGGCTACTTCCTCCCCTTTGGAGCGGCTGGGATCAAGATTGGCAAGGATCTGGGCGCCGCGGTGCAGCTCAGCCATGTCCAGGTGGACACCTGGACCGGTCGTGTAACGCTGCTAGGCTCGTGGATCGGGCTCGCCGTCGGTCGGCTGCACAGCCCGATCCTGGCCGAGAGCCAGGTGCACGGCGGCGTGATCCAGGGGCTCGGGTACGCCCTCTACGAGGAGCGGCGGCTGGACCCGAACACCGGCCAGCTCCTCAGCCGGGGCCTGGACGACTACCGGATCCCCGGCATCGGGGACATCCCGCCGATCCAGGTGCGCTTCGACGACCAGCCGCTGGACGGAGTCCTGGGCGGGGGCATCGGCCTGGGGGAGGTCTGCACCGTCCCCACCGCGGCCAGCATCGCCAACGCAGTCAAGGACGCCACGGGCTGGCGCCCGACCGAGCTGCCCATCCGACCCGACCGCATCGTGGAGGCCCTCTCGTGATCACCTTTCCCAAGAGCATCGAGGCCGCCGCCTCCAGCCCCGGCCAGCGTCGCGCTGGAGGGACGGACGTCCAGGAGCTCCGGCACCTGGGCATTCGCAGCGACGACCTGGTCGATCTGCGCGACTGCCCCGGGCTGGACCGCTTCGAGCAGGCCGAGGACGGTCTGCACCTGGGTGCCGGGATCAGCCTGACCCGCATCGCCCAGGACGCTGCCGTGAAGGAGCAGTACCCGGCCCTGGCCGAGGCGGCGGGGGGGCTCGCCACGCCTCAGATCCGCAACCGGGCCAGCCTCGCCGGCAGCCTGCTGCAGGAGGTGCGGTGCTGGTACTACCGGCACCCCGACCAGCAGTGCGCCAAGAAGGGAGGCGCGGTCTGCCTCGCCCGGCAGGGGGACCACCTCTACCACTCCTGCTTCGACACCGGGGTCTGCGTCGCGCCCCATCCCTCGACCATGGCCGCGGCGCTGTGGGCCTACGACGCGCTGGTGGAGCTGGACGACGCCAGCCTGCTGGACATCCCGACCCTGCTGGGGGATGGAACGGATCCCCGCCGGACCCACCACCTCGCGCCCGGTCGGCTGGTGGTCGCGGTACACCTCCCGCCGCCCCCGCCCAAGGGAGAGCTGGCGGCCTACGGGCGGGCCATCTCTCGGGCGCGGGCCGAGTGGCCGCTGGCCGAGCTGGTGGTCCGCCTGGGGCTGGACAAGAAGGGCGAGAAGATCGACTGGGCGAGGCTGGTGATGGGCGGGGTCGCCAACCGGCCCCTGCGCCTGAGCGTGCTGGAGGAGGCCCTGGTGGGTCAGCCGCCAACGGACGAGACCTTCGCCCGGCTGGCTCCGATGGCCATCGAGGGCGCCAAGCCGCTGCCCATGACGGGCTACAAGCTGCGAATCATCCCCGGACTGGTGCGTGAACAGTTGCTTCGCGCGATGGAAGGTGCCGCATGAAGCTCTGCCACTGGCTCCAGAACAAGGCCCTGATCGACCGTCCTCTGCCCGACGCGAGCGCGGTCGAGCAGGCCCTGATGGGATCGGACTGCTCCTTCTCCTGCCTGCACACCACCCAGCCCTGGGGGCCCGACCAGCGGCTGTGCGCTCCCGAGCGTTGCCAGCCGGGGCGAGGCTGCTTCGAGCTCTCGCCCCGGGATCCGAGCGCCGGGATCAGCTGAGCGGCATCACTCGCAGGTGGTGTCGTCGCAGCTGAAGCTGGAGCGGCCGTTGAAGGCGAAGCTGGTGGCCACGTCGTCGACGTAGATGTCCACCGGGCTGTTGTCGGTCTTGCGCTCGCCCCAGTCGGTGTCGACGCTGTCCAGGGTGCTGGCGGTCAGCCAGGCCCCGCCGGCGTCGCCGTCGGTCGTGACGTTGCTGGTCACCGAGCCCCCGTCGAAGCTGACGCTGCCGGTCTCGACCAGGATGCCACCGCCCTCCAGCTCGCCGGTGTTGTTGGTGATATCACACTCCGACAGGCTGATCCCGGTGGCCAGCTCGAAGTACAGACCACCGCCCTCGCTGGCGCTGTTGCTGTCGATGGTCAGGCCTTCGAGCACGGCGTTGGTGGCGTAGGACCAGACCATGCCGCCGCCACCCTGATCGCTGGCGACGTTGTCGAAGATGTCGCTGTCGGAGAGCGTGACCCCGTCGCCTTCCAGGGCTACTCCTCCGCCGTACATCGCGGTGTTGTTGCTGATGGACATGCCCGTTCCGACCGAGTCGGCCCCGGCCAGGTAGACGCCGCCGGCGGTCGAGCTGGCGGTGTTGTCGCTGAAGGTGCCGCCGCTGAGGGTGAAGGGGTAGAAGATCGTCCCCGTCTCGTCGGTGGACTCCTGGGCGAGGAGCCCGCCGCCCAGCGCCGCGGTGTTGCCGCTGATCAGGGTCGAAGCCCCAAGCTCGGTCGTCCCGCCAAAGAGCAGGATCGCGCCGCCATAGCTGGTGGCCGTGTTCGACTCGAAGGTGGTGGCGTCGTCGGCCGTCAGCGCGCCGCTGTCGAGCATGATGGCGCCGCCGTAGATGGCGGTGTTGCCCGAGAAGCTGGACTCCACGAGCGTCATGTTGTTGGCGTAGATCGCGCCACCGGATGCGGAGGCCGTGTTGTTGGTGAAGCTGCAGCGGGTCGCGGTCACGCTGCTGTCGTTGTAGGCGAGGATGGCGCCGCCGTAGTACCCGCTGTTTCCGTCGAAGACACAGTCTTCGAGCTGGACGTCCAGCGCGACCTCGGCTGTGAAGGCGTCGATTCCTCCGGTGTAGGTCCCGACTCCTCCGCTGACCGTGACCCCCTTCAAGCTGAGGTCTCCCCCCAGGGTGAAGATGCTGTTGCTGCCACGCCCTTCGAGGATGGTCGCCTCGGCGCCGTGGAGCCCGACGATGCTGACGTCGCCCGTGGTAGTGTAGCTGCCGCTGTAGGTCCCCGAACAGAGCTGGATCTCCTCGCCGGCCGAGGCGGCGATGGCCGCGGTCAGGGAGGTGTAGGCCACGCCCCCGACGCTGATGCTGCCATCCTCGGTGGTGGCCTCGTCGCAGTCGTTGTCCAGCCCGTCGCAGACCTCGGCCGCCCCGGGGTAGATGCTGGCGTCGCCGTCGTTGCAGTCGCCCCCAAGCTCGGCGCCCTCGACGTTGCAGGCGAAGACCTCTTCCGAGCCGTAGCCGTCGCCGTCGAGGTCGATGTAGGCCGTGGTCGCGGTGCTGAGATCGAGGCTGTCGTCCTCGTCGTCGATCAGCCCGTCGCAGTCGTTGTCCCGCTCGTCGCAGACCTCGGTCGCGCCAGGGTTGACCGAGGCGGC
Source organism: Deltaproteobacteria bacterium UBA2385 (assembly GCA_002343455.1). Taxonomy (GTDB): domain Bacteria; phylum Myxococcota_A; class UBA796; order UBA796; family UBA2385; genus UBA2385. The sequence continues at coordinate 11,708 of DDSR01000333.1, forward strand.
GTCGTCGTTGCAGTCGAGGTCGTTGGTCACGTAGCCGTCGGGCCGGTCGCAGGCCTCGATCGGGTTCATCCCGTAGGCGTCGCCGTCCGCGTCGCTGTAGAAGGTCGTGGTGCTGCTGGTGTCCAGGTTCGGATCGTCGTCGTCGACCAGGGTGTCGCAGTTGTCGTCGATCCCGTTGCAGACCTCGGCCGCGCCGGGGTTGACCGCCGCGTTGGTGTCGATGCAGTCGACGTCCTCGGTGTAGCCGTCGTTGTCGGCGTCGATGCCACCTGCCCCGCCGTCACCGGTGCCGTCGCCCGTGTCGTTCTTGTCGCCGCAAGCCAGGAGGGTGGAGAGGAGGAGAATCAAGCTGGTGCTCATGGGTGCTCTCAGGAGAGGGGAGGGGTTCAGCGGTCGACCCACTGCAGGTCGACGTTCAGCGTGCCGAGGTTCTGGGTGCCGTTGTCGCAGTCGTCGGGGTCGTCCAGGATCGGCTCCGAGCCGGTCAGGCCGAAGGTCCGCCCATCGGCCGAGCCGAGGGTGTCGACGTACACCCAGGTCCCGGCGGTGTCGGGGGACCACAGCTCGCGGGTCCGCGGATCGACGAAGACGAAGCCGTAGTCGACCCGGGTGGGGGCCGGGACGCCGATCAGCGCCGAGCAGGTCTCGACGCTGTAGGTGAAGACGCCGCTGTAGGTGCGGTCGCAGGTCGGGCAGGTCGGCCCGCTCTCCACCCAGCGCAGCTCGGTGGTGGCGTTGGCCTGGCAGTCCTCGATGTCGACGTCGACGTCGATGCCCCAGACCTCGCACTCGATGGTGTTGCCGTCGAAGAAGACCTGGCTGCTGAAGTCGATGGTGGCCGGCAGGTTGCAGTTCCAGCTGTCGACACAGTCGCTGTCCAGGCAGTCGGCCAGGCCGTCGGCGTCGTTGTCGGCGCCGTCCTCGCAGTCGCCCTCGACGGGGACGGCGCCGCCGTCATCGCCCCCGCCCCCGCCGTCCCCGGCGCCGCCTCCGTCCCCTGTGCTCCCACCGTCCTGCGGACCGGGGGGGCCGTCGCCGGTGTCCTTGTCGCCGCAGGCGAGCAGCAGCAGCAGCGGGGCGAACGTCAGGGCGCGGGGCATCGGAACCTCCATCCGACGCACTCTACACCAGGAGGCTCCCGGTTGTTGAGCCCTGTTGCGGAGCCCCGATTCCGGCCTTCAACGACCGACCCCGCCGATCAGCGGGTAGGCGTCCCACTCGCCCTTGTTGGCCTTCAAGGCGACCATGATGCTGAGCACCACCAGCAAGAAGCCGACGCCGCAGGTCGCGCCGCCCAGCGCCCAGGTGATCACCTGGAAGAGGGTCGCCTGGATGGCGTGGTAGGCGACGAAGCGGCTGCTGTCCTTCTTGATGAAGTAGATGACCAGCGGTCCGAAGATGGGGGCAACGAAGGTGAGGAGGTGGGCGGCCAGGGCGAAGGTGCGCTCTTCGCTGGTGGTCTCGGCACCCCAGGTCTGCAGCTCGGACATCGGGAACTCCGGGTCGGGAAGGCGAGGACTATAGCGGAAAGTCGCGCCGTACATCGTCGAGGGCTTCACGGACGGCCTGAGCCGTCCAGGCGAGCTGCGCGCGCGTGTGGGTGCTGGAGAGGAAGAAGCGCAGGCGGGCGGCGTCGTCGGCGACCGCCGGGTAGACGATCGGCTGGACGTTGACGCCCCGCTCGTTGAGGCGCTGCGAGAGCCACAGGGCGTGGACGCTGTTGCCGGTGATCACCGGGATCACCCCCGAGGCGCCGCGGGCGGGCCCGGTGTCCAGGCCCAGGCGGTTGAGCTCGGCGTGGAAGAAGGCGGCGTTGTCCTGCAGGGTGTGGACCCGCTCGGGCTCGGCCAGCATCAGCTTGAGGCTGGAGAGGGCCGCGACGCCGTTCGCCGGGGTCAGGCCCGCCGAGTACACGAAGCCGGGCGCCGTGTACTTCAGGTAGCGGATCAGCGAGGAGCGCCCGGCGATCCAGCCGCCGCAGCTGGCCAGCGACTTGGAGAGCGTGCCCATCCAGATGTCGATCTCGCGGCCGGGGATGCCGTAGTACTCGCGCACCCCGCAGCCGGTGGCCCCGACGATGCCGAAGCTGTGGGCCTCGTCGACCATCAGCAGGCAGCCGTGGCGCTTCTTGAGCGCGACGTAGGCCGGCAGGTCGCAGACGTCGCCGTCCATCGAGTAGACGCCCTCGACGACGATCAGGCAGCGGTCGAAGTTGCGCCGCAGCATGCGGAGCTGGCGGTCCAGGTCCCCGGGATCGTCGTGGCGGAAGCTGCGTCGGGTGCAGCCGGCCAGCTTGACCCCTTGCAGGGCCGAGTCGTGGATCAGCTCGTCGTGCAGGACCAGGTCGTCCTTGCCCAGCAGGTGCCCGATGGTGGTGACGTTGGTGGCGTGCCCGGCGGTGAAGAGCACGGCGTCGTCGGTGTCCTGGCAGCGGGCGAGCAGAGCCTCCAGCTCGCCGTGGAAGGGGCGCTCGCCCGAGGCGACCCGGCTGGCCGAGACGCTGGTGCCGTAGCGCTCCACCGCGAGGCGCACGTCCTCGACGACCCGCGGGTCGCCAGAGAGGCCGATGTAGTTGTAGGAGCTGTAGTTGACCAGCTCGCGGCCCTCGACGACCGAGGTGTTGCGGGCCGTGCCCTCGTGGACCCGGAAGAAGGGGTTCTGGATCCCGATGAACTTCGCGGCCTGCAGGCGCTGGTCGAGGGTCTCGATCTCGGGCCACTGGTCGAAGTCGACCTGGCGGGGGGCCGCGACGAAGCCGCCGTCCTCTTCCACCACCCGCAGCTCGGCGAGCACGCCCTCGGCCAGCAGCAGGGCCCGGCCCTGCTCGTCTCTCAGGACCACGGTGCCGCTGAAGCGGTCGCCCTCGGCCTCGCCCGTCCAGACCTCGGCCTGGATGGGGCCTTCGGGCAGGGGGGCGAGCTGGACGAGCCGGCGGATGCCCATCGGCGTGCCGGCGCGGCGGTAGCGGATCCAGGCCACCAGCGCCGAGAGCTGCATGGCGCTGTCCAGGGCCAGGGGGTCGACCGTGAAGCGGGCGCGGGGGCTGTCGGGCTGCCAGCGCTCGGGCGTCCCGGTGCGGACCTGCCCGCGAACGAAGTCCGGGCCGACGCCCTCGACCGCGGTGATGCCTTGCAGCAGCGGGCCGTGGAAGGTGAGGCCGCCGTAGAACTCGGCGAGCCCGACGGCAGGGGCCTCGCCGCCGGAGGTCGGGGCTGGGAGCTCGGGCAGCTCCGTGCAGGGCCGGATCCGGGCGGTCCAGGCCAGGGCCCGACGCTCGCCCTGGCGCAGGCTGGCCTTCTCGCCGCGGCAGCTGAGCTCGATGAGCAGCGGCTCGCGGACGGCGACGCCCTGGTACAGGCGCAGATCGAGGATCTCGAAGGGCAGGGGAGCGCCCGGGGAGAGGGCGGTCAGGGCCAGCAGATCGGCCGCGCTGGCCATCGGCAGGACCGGGATGCCCTCGATGGCGTGGTCGGCCAGGAAGGGGTGGCTCTCGACCGAGAGGGTCTCGCTCCAGCGCACGGCGCGGGTGGTGGAGGGCAGATCGCGGCCCATGACCCGCACGCCCTGGCCGCCGATGGCGCCGAGGATGGCGTCGAGGCCGGCGCGGCTGCCGACGAAGTCGACGCCCTCGGCGCGCATGGCCGAGAGCACCGCCGCGGGGATGGAGGCGGCCATCTCGCTGTCAGTCCAGGGGCTGAATTCGAGGGTGAGGCAGGGCGCGCCGGGCTCGGCGGCGACGAGGCCGGCGAGGGCGGCGTTGGCCGCGGCGTACCAGGCCTGGTGGCGGTTGCCGAACCGACCGGCCCAGGAGCCCAAGGCGAGGCCGGCGGCGAGGCGCGGCCCGACGACCGCGCGCAGGTTGCGCCAGCCCTGGACCTTGACGGCCAGGGCGCGGCGGCCGTCCTCGACCTGGACCCCGCCCAGCGGCCCGTCGGCGAGCAGGCCGGCGCTGTGGATCAGCAGGACGGGAGCCTCGCCCAGGAGCGGGGCGAGGGCGATTTGGAGGCCGGCGAGGTCGAGCACATCGGCGGGGACCCAGGTGGCCCGGCCGGCGCTGCACAGCTCGGCGGCGGGGCCTCGGGGGGCGCTGCGGCCGAGCAGCAGCAGGCGGCAGCCGATCGGGGCCAGCTCGGCGGCCAGGGCGGCGCCGATGCCGGCGGTGCCGCCGGAGATGAGGACGGTGTCCGCCTGGGTGACGGCGCGGGGCGCGGTCGGGGGGGAACGATCCAGGCCGGCGACCTCGCGCAGGGCGCCGTCGAGGCGCACATCGACGCTGATGTCGGCGCTGGTCAGCTCGGAGAGGAGGGCTGCCGGGTCGGCCTCGCCCCGCAGCGTGACGACCTTGACGCGGGCCTCGGGCCACTCGGCGGCGACCGCGCGGGCCAGGCCGGAGAGCCCCTCATGCTCGGGCTTGTCCTCGCGCAGGATGAGGAGATCGGGGCTGCGGCCCAGGCTGGCCTGGCGGTCGAGCGCGGCGATCAGCGGCTCGGCTTCGCCCTGCGAGCCCCGGGCGTCCCAGAGCAGCAGGTCGACCGGGCCGGCCTGGGCGGGGTCGTCGGAGAGGAGGGCAGGCGCCGGAAGGCGCTTGAGGAGGCCCTCGAAGGCGGAACCGACCGGGAGCACCCGCGAGCCGGAGGGCAGGCTGCGCCGAGGCAGGTTGGGGTGCGGGCAGGGCCGCCAGACGGGGGTCCAGGCGAAGAGGGGGGCGTCGTCGTCGACGAGGTTGGGCCCGCTCTGCTCGACGCCGGCGACGAAGTCGATGATGTCCTGGACGGTCGGGCGGTTGACGAGCAGCTCTTGCGGGATGCCCTGGACGGCCGGGAAGGCGTCCTTCAAGCCGGCGACGAGGTCGTTGACCATCAGGCTGTCGANNGCCCATCGCCGGCTTCAGCGCGCCGACGGGCCAGGCGCTGACCTTGGCGATGACCTGCCGGACGCGGCTGTCGAGGTCGGCGGGCTCGGCGCTGGGGCTCGCGGCAGGCGCGGGGGCGGGAGCGTCGGAGGGGCGGGCGGAGGT
>DDSR01000305.1:0-1685 GCA_002343455.1 Deltaproteobacteria bacterium UBA2385
CCCCCCAGCAAGACGCCCTCAGGACCGACGCCGGGCTGCTGCTCTTCGCCAACGTGGACAGCCCCGAAGAGTCCCGCCTCGCCCGCCGGCGGGGCGCGGAGGGCCTCTCCCTGGTGCGAACGGACGCCCTGCTCAGCGGGGGCCGCGACCCCGGGGAGGAGGAGCAGGTCGACCACTACCGACGGATCCTCCAGCCCTGGGAGGGACGGCGGGCCTGGGTGCGGACCTTCGACGCCCCCGAGCCCGGCGCCGACGCTGCGCTCGGCCCCCGCGGCGTGCGCTGGCTCGACCTCGCGCCGGACCGATTTCGACGGCAGCTCCGGGCGCTGTGTCGGGCGGCCGCCTCCCTCCCCGAGGTCCAGACCGGCGTGCTCCTGCCGATGGTCTGCCGGCCCTCCGAGCTTCGGGCCGTCCGTTCCCTGCTCGGCGAGCTGGGGCCGCCCGGCAGCCCCTCCCCCGAGCTCGGCTGCATGGTCGAGACCCCCGCGGCCGCCCTGCGGATCGACGAGCTGCTCGACGAGGCCGACTTCGTCGCCGTCGGGACCAACGACCTGCTCCAGTTCCTGGTCGGGGCCAGCCGGGAGGATCACCGCCTGGGCGGCCTGCTGGATCCCGAAGATCCCTCCTTGTGGGAGCTGCTCGGCCGGGTGGGCGCGGCCTCGCGGGCCCGAGGCCGGCCCGCCGTGGTCTGTGGCGCGCTGGCGGAGAGCGCGAGCGCGCGAGCGCGCTTGCGAGAGCTGGGCTTCCTGGGCCTGGGCATCGGCCCCGCGAGCCTGCCACATGGGCGCAATTCGAGCCGCCGCGGGGGTTGACACTGCCTGCCCTGAAACGTAGAAGGCGCGGACCCAACAACCGCCGGCCGCCCTTCCCCGGGGACTCGCCGTCAAGGAGAAAGCACGATGGCCGTCAAGGACTACCTCTTCACCTCTGAGTCGGTCTCTGAGGGCCACCCGGACAAGATGTGCNNGTGACCGAGGGCCACCCGGACAAGATGTGCGACCAGATCTCGGACGCCGTCCTGGACGCCCACCTCGCGCAGGATCCTCACGCCCGGGTCGCCTGCGAGACCCTGGTGAAGACCGGTCTCGTCGTGCTCGCCGGTGAGATCACCAGCAAGGCCGAGATCAACTACCACCCGCTCGTCCGCCAGGTCGTCAACGAGATCGGCTTCGACCACAGCGACAAGGGCTTCGACGGCCACACCTGCGCCATCCTGGTCGCGCTCGAGCAGCAGAGCCCCGACATCAGCCAGGGTGTCACCGCCGGACAGGGCCTCCACGCCGAGCAGGGCGCCGGCGACCAGGGGATGATGTTCGGCTACGCCTGCGACGAGACCCCCGAGAAGATGCCGATGAGCATCCTCTACAGCCACCGCCTGCTCGAGGTGCTGACCAAGGCCCGCAAGCGCGGCGAGATCGGCTGGCTGCGCCCGGACAACAAGAGCCAGGTCACCATCGAGTACCGCGACGGCAAGCCGGTGCGCGTCGACACCGTGGTCCTCTCGACCCAGCACGCGCCCGAGGTCAGCCACCAGGAGATCAGCTCGACCATCATCGAGCAGATCATCAAGCCGACCCTTCCCGCCGAGCTGCTGGACGCCAAGACCCGCTACTTCATCAACCCCACCGGCCGCTTCGTGGTCGGCGGTCCGATGGGCGACAGCGGCCTGACCGGGCGCAAGATCA
>DDSR01000305.1:1806-3933 GCA_002343455.1 Deltaproteobacteria bacterium UBA2385
CTACGCCATCGGCGTGGCCGAGCCCGTCAGCATCATGGTCAACACCTACGGCACCGGCGAGGTCAGCGACGAGCGCCTCGCCGCCTGCGTGCGCGACGTCTTCCCGACCAAGCCCGCCGACCTGATCCGCCACCTCAACCTGCTGCGCCCGATCTACNNGGCCTACGGGCACTTCGGCCGCGAGAACGCCGGCTTCAGCTGGGAAGACGTCGACATGGTCGACAAGGTCAAGCACCACCTCAGCGCCTGAGCGCGCCAGGGCGTCCTGGGCGCTCAGCCTCCCAGGACGCTGCCCACGGCCGCCACGACCTCGTCGTGCAGCGGTCCGTGGGTGGCGATGACGCCGCGGTTGGCCTCCAGGCCTCGCCCCTTGGAGAAGTCCAGGGGTGCCCCGCGCACATCGCTGACCCGCCCGCCGGCTTCGCTGACGACCATGAAGCCGGCCGCGTGGTCCCAGATGCGCTCGACGTAGCCCGGCTTCGTCGGCAGCCGCAGGTAGATCTCGGCGTCGCCCCGAGCCACGNNGAGCCACGGCCGCGTACTTGCACTGGCTGTCGATCCGGTAGGGGGCCGCCTCGATGCCCAGCAGCTCGGCCACCCGCGCCGAGTCCGACTGGTTGCTGTGAGCGGACTCGACGCTCTCGCAGAAGCGCAGCGCCCAGCGCTGGAGCTGAGAGGAGACCCGGATCGGGCGAGGGTCACGCCCCTCGGCGTCGTGCTGGAAGGCGCCCTGGCCACGCACGGCCGAGAAGATCGCCCCCGTACCCGCCTGGGGCCGAGAGGCGTCCACCGGCAGGGCCGGGCAGCCCAGCACGCCCAGCACCACCTCTCCGTCTTCGATCAGCGCCAGCGCGATCGCGTACTGCTCCGACCGCAAGAACCCCTTGGTCCCGTCGATCGGGTCCAGGGTCCAGAAGCGGCCGCGGGATCCCCCCTCGTGGCCGCCGCGATCGATCGCGTCGAGCACGGCCGCGTGATCCAGCTCCGGGAGCGCCGACTGGGCGGCGCGCACCACCCGCCCGGCCAGGGCCTCGCCCTCCGCGCCCCGCAGCGCGCCTGCGTCCTCTTCGCCCAGCAGCGGAAGGCCTGGGAAAGCCGCGGCGAGGCGGCGGCTGATGACGGCCTGGACCGCGAAGTCGGCCACCGTCACCGGCGACTTGTCCCCCTTCTGCAGCGTGCCGCCCTTGACCAGGGAGGCCTGGACGGAGAGGCAGACGCGGACGGCTTGAGAGACCGCCTCGATGGCGATGCGGGATTCGGCGCTGAGGTCCATTCGGGTGCTCCGGGAGGGGTCGGCGCCTTATCAAGAATCTCGGAGAGGACTACACTGCCGACCCCGCCTCTCCCGGAGCCCTCGATGATCGTCTTCGCCCATGGCCTGGAAGGCACTCCCGAGGGCAGCAAGGTCCAAGCCCTCCGCGCCGCCGGCTTCCCGGTCGACGCCCCCGACGGCCAGGGCATGGTCCTTGCCGACCGCATCCCGGGGCTGCGCGAGGCCCTGCTCCGCCACGCCGATCGTGCCCCCGGTGAGCGCCTCGTCCTGGCCGGCAGCAGCTACGGCGGCCTCGCCGCAGCCTGGCTCGCCGTCGAGCAGGGCCACCGCCTCGACGGGCTCCTGCTGCTGGCCCCCGCGCTGCACCACCGCGAGCCTCCCGCCTCTCAGCCCGAGGCCCTGGTCGCGCCACCGGCAGTGCCCACCGTCATCATCCACAGCCGCGACGACGACATCGTGCCGATCAGCGTCAGCCGCGCCTACCTCGCCGCCAGCCGGGCCCTGGGCCGCTCCGTCGAGCTGATCGAGGTCGACGGCGACCACGCGCTGCGCGGGCAGCTCGAGGTGATCGTCGAGCAGGCGGGGGGGTTGTTGGGGCGCTGACTCGGCGTCCGCCTCAGCGAGGGGATCCCACACCCGACGGAGCCCCCGCCTCGAACACCAGCGCGTGCCCGTTGATGCACCAGCGCTGACCGGTCGGCTTGGGCCCGTCGTCGAAGACATGGCCCAGGTGCCCGCCGCAGGTGCCGCAGAGCGCCTCGGTCCGCACCATCCCCAGGCTCGCGTCGACCTCGGTCTTCACGGCCTCGCTGGCCACCGGCCGGGTGTAGCTGGGCCAGCCGGTGCCCGAGTCG
>DDSR01000175.1 GCA_002343455.1 Deltaproteobacteria bacterium UBA2385
TCGCGGTGGACGATGCCGCGCTCGTGGGCGGCGCCGAGGCCGTCGCAGACCTGGACGGCGATCTTGGCGAGGCGGGTCGCGTTGGTGCGCGCGGTGACGAGCGATGTCAGCGGCACCCCGTCCAGGTACTCCATCGCGAAATACGTCGAGCCGTCGGGGAGGGTGCCGAAGTCGAGGATATCGACGATGTGCGGGTTGCCGATCGAGGTCGCGGTCTTGGCTTCTTGCACGAACCGCCCGACGATCTCGCCGTCGCTCGCGAACTCGCGCTTGAGCACCTTGAGCGCGACGCGGCGCTCGATCATCCGGTGGCGGCCGGCGTACACGACGCCCATCCCGCCCTCGCCCAGCAGCTCGCCCAGGTCGACCTCCTGCTCGATGCGCGAGGCCTGTCCGCTCAGCGCCTGCTCCACCGCGCCGGGGTCGGCGTGTTGGGGCCGGATGGTCTGCTCGGAGCGGGCCGCCTCGGGACCGGGCACGATCGTGTCCAGCAGGCCGGGAAGCGTGGCCTCGACCTCGGAGGTTGGCGCCGGAGCGCTCCGTTCGGGCAGGGGCGTCAGCGGGGGCTTCGGATCGGCCATCAGCCTGCCAGATTAGTCCACTTCGGTGAGCCCCGCCGCTTCGCTCATCGCGCTCGCCCGGCCCGCGATGCTGCCCTTCCTCCTCCTCCTGCCCGCCCTGGGCTACGGCTGGGGCCACTGGGAGCACCGCCTCGACCTCTACGCGCCCCAGCGCTTCGTCTGGACCCTGCCGGCCTGGGCCCTCATCCACGCCGGCACCCTCTGGCTCAACGCCGCCCTGGATCGGGACCAGGACGAGGTCCTCTTCGGTCGGGCGGTCGCGGTGCCGCCCCAGAGCACCCGCCTGGGCCTGCTGGCCCTGCTCCTGGCGATCCCGATCGCCGCCCAGGCCTCCACGCTCAGCGCGCTGGCCGCCGCCGGCTGCGGGCTGCTCGCCGTCGCCTACTCCCACCCCCGGCTGCGGCTGAAGGGCGACCCGCTGGGCGGGCCGCTGATCAACGCGCTCGGCTACGGCCTGCTCTCACCGCTGGCCGGCTGGGCGGCCCTGGAGCTTCCGGCCGGACCCGACTCCCGGTGGATCCTGCCCCTGCTCCCGCTGGGCCTGCTGGCCCCCTACTTCGTCGCCCAGGTCCACCAGGAGCAGGCCGACCGGCAGCGCGGCTACCGCACCCTGGTCGTCACCCACGGCCCCCGGGCCTGCATCCACGCGGCGACCCTGGCCCTGGGGCTGGCCCTGCTCTGGGGCTGCCTGTTGATCGCCCTGGGGGTCGCGCCGACGCAGGCGGCCCCCGGGGTGCTGCCCTGGCTGGTCGTCCTGGCCTGGCTCGCCTGGCAGGGCCGCAGGGGGCCCTCGGCCGCGCTCGCCCGAGGGCTTGTCCTGCGCATGGCGCTCTCGACCGTCCTCACCCTGGCCCTGGTGGCCTGAGCTCAGCCCAGCAGCATGCCCACCAGCCCGGCGCCGGCCGCGGCGGCCACCGGCACCGACAGGTTGTCGTCGACCCGCAGGCTGAACAGCTCGGCGACGGCCCCCAGCAGCGCCGCGCCGGCGGACATGGCCAGCACGGCAGGCAGGGAGAGATCGGGGCGGGTGGCCAGCAGCACCGTCAGGGTGGCCAGGAAGCCGACGCCGACGAAGGCGCCGCTGCCCTGAAGCGACCGGCCGTTGACCAGCTTGACGCTGCCGTAGCGGCGGCCGATGATCGCGGCGGCCGGATCGGCGAAGCCGAGGACGGCGATGGCCACCAGCACCAGGGTGGGCGAGCCTAGCAGCGCTAGGACCCCCAGGGCCGTGCAGTACCAGGTGGAGGAATTGACCCGGCTGCTCTCGTGGGGGTGGGCGAAGCTGCCCAGGATCCGCATCAGCAGCGCGTTGACCCGCGGGCTGAGGCGGCGGCTGAGCTCCAGGGACCAGGCCCAGGCGGCCAGGCCGAGGCCGACGGGCAGCATCCAGGCGGGGGGCAGGACGGTGTGGACCAGCACCAGGGCCGCCAGGGCCCCGCTGATGTGCAGGATGTTGCGGGCGTAGTTGGTGGGACGGCGGGTCGGGACGTGGATGGCGAGGCTCTGCAGCGCAGCGGCCATCTGCTCGTAGGCGGGCTGCAGGCGCGCCCGGAGCTCGGCCCAGTCCAGGGCGAGCTGCTCGGTGTTCAGCGCCTGCCTCGGCATCGCCGAGCAGAGCACGCCGTAGAGATCCTCCACGCTCCGGCGCAGCGCGGACAGCCGGGCCTCGCCGAGCTCCTCCCGCGCGCGCAGGGCAACCAGCCGCGCCTCGATGCGGGCGGCCTGGGTCCGGCAGCTCTGCTCCAGATCGGCGCGCCAGCGGGCGACATCCAGCTCGGAGAGCAGCGTGTGCAGGTCGATGGCCAGGGCGCGGGACTCGCTGGCGAGGCTGGCGTGCATGGATCCCTCCGTTCCGTCACGAAGCCGGACGGCGACGAAGCTATCCACCGACCCCCGTCTCCTCGACGCCCTTGACCGAACCGTGACCGAGACCCCACAGCTTTTGACGGAGCCAGCCGAACAGCCGGGCGCCGCGCTCGAAGGCGACGCTGGCGAAGCCGTGGGCAAAGACGGCCTCCACCGGGGGGATCTCCCCGGTGTAGTAGGTCCAGCAGCGGCGGCTGGTGCCCCAGTACTCCAGCAGGATGCCCAGCAGGCTGCCGGCCAGGAAGAGCAGCAGATCGCGGCGGCGATCGCCAGGGCTCAGCAGCACGCCGACCATCAACAGGACCACCACAGGCGACATCCAGAGGTGGATCGAGGGCCACAGGAAGCGGGTCATCGCCAGCACGAAGGGCGGCAGGAGCAGCAGCCAGAGCAGGCCCTCGTGCCGCCGAGGCAGCAAGGGGTCGAGCATCCGGGCGAGGCGCTCGATCGTCAGCGCCGCCACCGGCCAGGCTGGAAGGATCCAGATCGGCGGCCGCTCGGCCGTGAAGTAGCTCCAAAGCTCGGTCTGCGTGCCCCAGCCCTCGATCACCAGCCCGCCGCCAAAGGCGACCAGCACCAGCGGCAGGTCCCGCACCGGCTGCACCTCGCGGCAGAGCAGGGCCGTCATCAGGGCCCAGATCCCCACGAGCAGCCAGTCCATGCCCCGGGAGAGGTCCAGCAGGTGGAACCAGTTGACCCCGACCGCGGTGTAGACCGCGAAGAGCAGGGCCAGGGCGACGAGGCTGTGCCGGTCGTAGCCCGCGCGCAGGGTGGTGAGGAAGCGGCTCATGCCTCGCCCCGCTAGTGTCCTGTCTCTGCCCCGTCAACTCCGCGCAAGGGCTACTTTGCGCGCGGAACCCCCCTCCTCCGGGACGGTCCCAACGATCGGAACCAGCGGGTGGGGCTGGGGCC
>DDSR01000171.1 GCA_002343455.1 Deltaproteobacteria bacterium UBA2385
GGCTGGGGCCGGGGCGGGGGCTTCCGGCCCTGCCTCCATCGCTCGGACCACCAGCGCGCCGGGGATGGCCACCACCAGCAGGGCAGCCAGGGCGCCGACCGCCAGTGGCCAGGAGCGGCGGGGGCGAGCCGCGGCCTCGGCCGTCAGGCCTGACGTGAACGTCGGCGCGACCGGAGCGGTGGAGCCGTCCAGCGCCAGCGCCAGCGTCGGCGAGGGGGGGCGCTCGTCGTTGAGCATGAAGGTCTGGGAGTCGACCTGCTCGGTGAGCACCCGTCTCCCCTGGGTGATCTGCGGTCCGGTCGGAGTCTCGGCGATCACCTCGGGCAGCACGCTCCGCGCCCAGCTGTAGAGGTCGTCCCCAGGCAGGATGCGCGAGAGGGCTCGCAGGCTGGTGGCCAACGCGGCCGCCTCGGGGCGCTCCTCGGCCTCGTAGGCCATGCAGGCCCGGATGAGGTCGAGGGCTGGCCCGCAGCCGGCCGGCAGGCGCACATCGGCGTCGGCGAGGCGCTGCTCGAGCATCTGCTCGGCCGCCTCGGGTCCGAGCTTCACCCGGCCGAAGGCCTCGCCGGTGAGCAGCTCGTAGAAGACGGCGCCGATAGCGAAGACATCCCCCGCGGGGACCTCGGGATCGCCGAGCAGCCGCTCGGGGGACATGTAGCCCATGCTGCCGTAGCGGATCCGGTCGGTGCGGGCCTCGCGGCCCTGGAAGTCGGCGCGGGCGATGCCGAAGTCGAGGACCTTGATCTCGCCCTGTGCGCTGAGGCGGATGTTGCTGGGCTTGATGTCGCGGTGCACCACCCGCAGGGGCTGACCGTCGGGCCCGGGCCCGTTCCAGGCGGCGTCCAGCGCCTGGGCGACGGCGGAGATCATCTCGGCCGCCGCGGCCGCGGGGATCGGCCTGCGGGGGAACTCGCTGACGAGGCGCTCCAGGTCGACGCCCTCGACGTACTCCATGACCACGGCCCAGCGGCCGTCCAGCCGGACGAGGTCGTCGACCTGGACGATGTGGCGGTGGCGCAGCCGACCCAGGAGCCGGGCCTCGTCCCGCAGGCGCCGGGCGGCGTCGCTGGCCGTGTCCCAGTCCGGCTTCAGCAGCTTCAGGGCGACGGCCTTGCGGAAGCCTCCCATCGAGACGAGGTCGGCCAGGTAGACCGTGCCGAAGGCCCCGTCTCCGAGCTCACGCTGCAGCTCGAAGGTGCGCCCGCTCACTGGAGCCCAGAGATGTCGTTGGTGACGCCCCCGACGCAGCCCTCGACCGCGTCGACGTTGAACTCGACCAGGCCAGAGACGACGGCCGGGTCCAGGGACTGGTGGTCGTTGGCTACGAGCTCGGCGCTGAAGAAGTGCCGGCCGGCGCTGAGGGCCAGCTCGCCTTCGAGCACGAACCAGTCGTCCGTCACGGTCGCGATGTGGGCGTTGCTGTCCAGCAGGTGCCAGTGGCCGCTGCCCTCGGCCGCGTCTGCGCCGACGCTATCCGGGTCCAGCTCGTAGCCGTCGATCCGCACGACGACGATCAGCTCGGGGCAGTAGACGACCGACTCGTCGGAGGCCGGGAAGAGGATCTCGATGGCAGTGCCGCCGTCCTCGACCAGCGGGGGGGGGGCGCAGGCGGCCAGCACCACCAGGGGTACAGCGAGCGAGCGGAGGGGGCGGAGCATCATCGGCGCAGCATATCGCCAAGGGGCCGGCTTGTGGGGATCCCCTCCTCCGCGGCGCTCCCGGTGTGCTAGGAATGCGGACCGCGACCCGGTCCCCGCGGAGGGGGCCTCCCGCGGTGAGGAGAGTCGATGAGCCTGCTGAAGTCCCTGCTGCGGGGTCGGCCCGACGGTCTGCGCGCGCGCTTGAAGAGGTCGATCGGCGGGGCGCAGGCTCCTCGTGCGGCAGGGGGCTCGCCCGGATCGAGCTCCGGGGCGGCGGGCTGGGCGGGAGCGCCGGCCTCGGGCGAGAAGGCCCTGCACCTCTCGCCCGAGGCCCCCAAGGACGTGACTCCGCCCGAAGGCTACGAGGTGGTCCTGCACAAGGACGCCCTGAAGGACGGCAAGATCGTCGAGATCATCATCGGCGGGACCGCCATCGCCGTCGCCAACGCCGATGGCTGCTTTCATGCCCTGGCCAACACCTGCCCCCACGCCGGCGGCCCGCTGGGAGAGGGGAGCCTGGAGGGCAGCTCGCTGACCTGTCCGTACCACGGCTGGGTCTTCGACGTCCGCACGGGCGCCTGCCAGACCAACCCCGGCTTCAGCGTGAAGCGCTACGAGGTGGTGGTCGAGCAGGACGCGGTCTGCGTCAAGCTGTAGCGGCCGCCTGGCCCTGGGCTGGAGGTCCGGCCCTGGGCTGGAGACCAGCTCAGAGCTTGGAGAGGTCCACGCCGGCCCGAGCGGCGAAGGCGTGGAGGCCGATCTTGTTCAGCGTGCGCAGGGCGCTGGTGGAGAGGCGCATGGTCACGAAGCGCCCGCCCTCGACGTACCAGAGACGGCGCGTCTGGAGGTTGGGGAGCTGCCGCTTCTTGGTCTTGATGTTGGAGTGCGAGACCTTGTTCGCGACGTTCGGACGCTTGCCAGTGAGGGTGCAGCGACGGGCCATGAGGGATTCTCCGATTGCGGGCGGCTTGGCCCGGTGGGCCTACGCGAAGGGGCTCGCGGGTCGGCACGGGGGAAGGCCGGCAGGTAGCACGACCCCGCGGAGCGGTCAAACCCGCCTGTGGGCCTGGAGCGACTCAGATGGTGAAGTCGACGATGACCACGCCACCTTCGCGCTCCTGGCGCTCGGACTCGGGCGGACGATGCTCCATGGGAGGCGGCTGGTGGTAGTCCGACCGCTCCAAGGGCAGGTGCAGAGGGATCTGCTCCTGCTCGCGTCGCTCTCGCTCGCGCCGGATCTTCTCGATGATGAAGAGGTCGAGCATGTCGGCGTCTCCGGTCGCGGCCCGAAGCGGGGCTCGCGGGCCTGAGGGGAAGTATAGCACCGGGTCCTCCACCGGCAAGCGCCGGCTTTGCCTATGTATAGACACCGTTGCCGTCGAGATGTGTCCGGGTTCGAGAAGTTTCTCATGGCGCCGGGGAGATGCTGACATGTCAAGACATATCGGCCGGTCTCAAGCCCGCTTTGCCTGAGCCAGCTCTTGCGCGAGGAGGACCAGGCTGTCGTAGCTGTCCAGCAGGTGGGGGCAGGAGGCCGCGATCGCTGCCCGGTGCCCCTCGATCACGGCCTGCTGTCCGCGTACCACCGGCCCGGTGAGGGCCGCGGCCGGGCCCAGCGCGACGGCGTTCTCCAGGCTCTGCCGGGCCAGGGGCAGGAGCAGGCCCGGGGCCTGGGCGGGGTCGGCCCCGGCGGCGACCAGCAGCTCGCTGGCCGCGGCGAGCAGGACCGTGGCGAAGTTGCCGGAGAGCACGGCCGCGGCGTGGTAGAGCCGCCGGTCGCCGCTGAGCTCGAAGGGGCGCATGCCCAGGCGATGGGCCAGGGCGAGCGCGGCCTGGCGGGCTTGGGGGTCGCCCTGGACGGCGGCGGGCAGGTCCAGCAGCGAGGGCATGGCCTGCTCGGGACCGGGAAAGGTCATCAGGGGATGCAAGGAGCCGACGCAGGGGTGGGGCCGGAGGATCTCGATGCCCGCGGAGCCGCTGGAGTGCAGCAGCACGCCACCGGGAGGGACCTGGGCCGCGACCTGGGCCAGGGCGGACTCGGGCACCGTCAGCCAGGTCAACGGCGAGGGGGGGATCGGCGCCCCGCGACCCACGAGCCGGACCTGCACGCCGGCGTCCGCCAGCGCCCGGGCCATCGAGCGGCCCAACCGACCGGGCCCCACCAGGACAATCCCCCCGAGGTCGAGACCCTGGAGGTCGGCAGAGCGTTCGACGGGCATGGTGCCACGTTAACGTGTCGGGTCTATGAGGCGGGGAGGAGCGGGGATGCAGGACGAAGTGGCCAGCGAGGCAGCCAGCGCCGATGGCCTCGGCGTCCAGCGCCAGGGAGGCGTGCTGCGCCTGACCCTGGACCGACCCGGCCGCCGAAACGCGCTCAACGGGCCCCTGGTGCGGGCGCTGCTGCGGGAGATCGAGGGCGTGGTCGCCGACCCGGAGGTCCAGGTGGTGGTGCTGGCCGCCTCCGGGTCGCACTTCTGCGCGGGCGCTGACCTGGGGGGAGACGCCGCGCAGGCCGATGGCTTCTTCGCCCAGCACGCCGATCGCGCGCTCTTCGCCCGGCTGCTTCAGCGCATCGTCGAGAGCCCCGTCCCGGTGATCGCCGCCGTCAGCGGCGATGCCCTGGGAGGCGGTGCGGGCCTCGTCCTGGCCTGCCAGCTCGTCGTGATGGCCGAGGGCGCCCGGCTGCACACCCCCGAGCTGAAGCTGGGCCTGTTCCCCTGGATGATCGCCCCGGTGCTGGCCCGCAAGCTGCCGCGCAACCAGCTGAACGAGCTGATCCTCTGCGGGGGGCGGCTGGACGCGCCGCGGGCCCTGGCCCTGGGCCTCGCCAACCGGGTGGCGCCCGCCGAGCAGGTCCTGGACCAGGCGCTGGAGCTGGCCCAGGCCGTGGCGGCCCACTCTCCGCTGGTGGTGCGGATGGGGATGCAGGCCCTGGCCCAGATCGAGGGGATGCCGCTCTCGGCGGCCCTGGCCCATATGCACGCGCAGCTCAGCCTGAACCTGCTGACCGAGGACGCCGCCGAGGGCATCTCGGCCTTCGCCTCCAAGCGCAGCCCCACCTGGAAGGGAAGGTGACCGTGTCCGAACCCGACTCGCCCGCGGTCCGCTTCGGAGGGGACGCCGTCGTCGTCTCCTGCGCCCTGACCGGCGTGCTGGCCGACCGCCGCCAGTGCCCCGACATCCCCTACACCCCGGCCGAGATCGGGCAGGAGGCCCTGCGCGCCTACGAGGCGGGGGCCACCGTCGCCCACATCCACGCCCGCAACCCCGACGGGAGCCCCTCCTGGTCGGTGGAGACCTTCGCGCAGATCAAGGCCGAGGTCTCCTCCCGCTGCCCGATCGTGCTGAACTTCTCGACGGGCACCCTGGACGACGACACGGCCCCTCAGGAGGCGATCCTGCGGCAGGTGCTGCCGGATGTCGCCGCCCTGAACATGGGGACGATGAACTACGCCAAGTACTCCGAGCGGCGTCGGGACTTCGTCTTCGACATGGTCTTCCCCAACCCGATCTCCAAGATCACCCGGCTGCTGCGGGCCATGAACGAGGCGGGGGTCCACCCCGAGCTGGAGTGCTTCGACGCGGGCCACACCGCCACCATCGTCCCCTTGATGGACATGGGCCTGCTGAAGGCGCCGCTGGAGTTGTCCTTCGTCATGGGGGTGCTGGGCGGGCTGCCGGTCTCGGTGCAGGCCCTGCAGCTCCAGGCCTCTCAGGTCCCGGCGGGCTCGTCCTGGCAGGTGATCGGCATCGGCCGGATCCAGTGGCGGATGGTGGCCGCGGCCCTGGTGCTGGGGGGGAACATCCGGGTCGGGCTGGAGGACAATTTCTACCTGCCCGATGGCCGCATGGCCCGCAGCAACGGCGAGCTGGTCGAGCGCGCGGTGCGCCTGACCCAGGATGTCGGTCGGCGTCCCGCGACGCTGGCCGAGACCCGGGCCATGCTCGGGCTGGGGGCCTGAGGCATGTCTCCAACCGACCACGGGGTGCGCAGGGTGATGGTGCTGGCGCGAGGGGCGTCGGCCCTGCGCTTGAGCCGCTCGGTGCAGGAGGCGGGGCTGGAGGCGGTGGTCCTGCTGGCCCCTCACGATGGGGTGGCCGCCTGGTCCGAGCAGGCCGACTTCGCGGTGGCCGTGCAGGGCTCGCACCGCAGCTGGCCGGACCCGGCCCGCTGTGTCGAGGCGGCGATCGACGCCGGCTGCGACGCGGTGCTGCCGGCCTGGGACGGCCTGGCGCGGGACGCCGAGCTGGCCAACACCTGCGTGCGCAGCGGCCTCAAGTGGCTGGGCGTGCCCCGGGATCTGCTCGCCTTCGTGCGGGATCGGGCCCGGGTGCGCGAGCAGGCCGAGCAGCTCGGGCTGCCGGTGGTCCCGGGCGTCGGCCCGATGGTCGACGTCGACCTCTGCGAGGCCTGGGCGGCCTCGGTCGGCTTTCCCCTGGCGCTGAAGTCCTCGCGCGGCCGGAGACCCTTGATCGTGGTCGAAGACGCCGAAGAGCTGCGGGTGGCCTTCCAGGGCCTCTCCGAGCACGGCCCGGTGCTGGTCGAGCGCTACGTCCTGCAGGCGCGGGAGATCGAGGTCCCGATCGTCGGCGATGGCGAGGAGACCGTGGTCGCGGTCGGGACGCGGGACGTGCTGGCCCGGGTCGGGCAGGCCCGACGCGTCTTCATCGGGCCGGCAGGGGGGCTGCCCCCGGGGGTCGAGGGCCAGCTGATGGGGATGGCGGTCGCCATGGCCGCCAGCCTCGGCTGGCGCGGCGTCGGCGCGGTGCAGTTCCTCCTGACCTCCGATGGGCGCCCCTACCTGCTGGATGTGCGGCCCGGCCTGTCGGCGGGCGACTCGGTGACCGAGCGCATCTACGGGGTGGACCTGGTCGACGCCGCCCTGCGGCTGGGGCAGGGGCAGCGGCTGGGCTGGGGCGACGAGGAGGTCGGCGCCGACGGGACGGCCGTGGCGGTCCGCCTGCTCGCCAGCGGAGCGGGACCCTCCTTGCCTCGGCTGGGGCCGGGCCCCTTCGCCCCCGAGGTCCGGCTCGCTGCCGGCTCAGGCGACGCAGTCCGCGCCGGGGACGAGCTCGGCGAGGTGCTGGTGCACAGCGCGGGGCGCCAGTCGGCCCTGGTCAAGGCCCAGCGGGTGCTCAGCGAGCTGGACCTCGGCCCGGTGCGGGCGTGCCTGCCCGGCTTGCGCAGGATGCTCTCCGACCAGCGGCTCTGGCAGGGGAGGCTCTGGAGGGAGGACGCCGCCAGCCTGGTCGGGGACGACCCAGAGGGCTGAGCCGGGGACGACCCAGAGGGCTGAGCCGGGGACGACCCAGAGGGCTGAGCCGGGGACGACCCAGAGGGCTGAGCCGCGTTTCGTTGACAGGCGCGTGCCCATCCCATAGCCGGCGCCGATGTCTCGACGACCCCAGAAGCCCACGTCCAACGACCGCCGCTCCCCCCGCGCCGGTCGCTCCGAGCCCGCCGCGCTCGACTCCGTGCGCCTGGATCGGGTGGGCCAGCAGGTCCACCAGGTCCTCGCCCGCGCCCTGCGCGAGGAGGTCAAGGACCCGCGGGTCGCCGATCTCTCCATCACCGCGGTGCGGATGAGCCGAGACCTGCGCCTCGCGCACATCAACCTCGTGCCGCTGGGGGGGCAGGGCGACGCCAAGGCCCTGCTGGCCGGGCTCAACGCCGCCGCGGGCTTCCTCCGCCGCGCGCTGGGCGCCGAGCTGCGCCTGTTCCACACCCCCGAGCTGCACTTCCACCTGGATGAGGGGCTGGACGAGTCGCTCCGGATGTCCCGGATGCTGACCGAGATGGAAGAGAGCCGGGCCGCTTCGCCGGCCGTCGAAGGGAGCGAGGAGTGATGACCGAGTCCACGTCTGCACGGGCCGAGACCCCCGCCGCCGAGACCCCCGCCGCCGAGGCGCCGCCGGCCCTCCCGGCCTTCCTGGTGGTCGACAAGCCCGAGGGCATCACCAGCCACGACGTGGTCGCGATGGTGCGCGCCGTGTTGGGGGTCAAGAAGGTCGGCCACACCGGCACCCTCGATCCTTTCGCCACCGGCGTCCTGCCCCTGGCCCTGGGCTCGGCGACCCGCCTGATCCAGTACCTGGACGAAGACCTGAAGGTCTACGACGCCACGATCCAGCTGGGCTCGGCCACGGACACAGGGGACTGCACGGGCCAGGAGGTCCGCCGGCTGCCGGTGCCGGCGCTGGACGAGGCCCGGGTGCGGGCGGTCCTGGCGGGCTTCGCTGGGACGAGGATGCAGACGCCGCCGCAGTACTCGGCGGTCAAGGTCGAGGGCAAGGCCCTCTACCGCTACGCGCGCGAGGGCAAGGAGGTCGCGGTCCAGCCGCGACCGATCCGCATCGACGAGATCACCCTGACCGAGCTGGGCACGGACACGCTGCGGGTGCTGATCCGCTGCGGGCGCGGCACCTACGCGCGGGTCCTGGCCGACGAGATCGCCATGGAGCTCGGCACGACCGGGCACCTCGCCGCCCTGCGCCGCGACCAGAGCGGCCCCTTCCTGCTCTCGCAGGCCCTGGACCTGCCGACGCTGGGCCGCTTCGTCGGTGAGCGTGAGGACTGGGCCGCGGTGCTCCGCCCGGCCCGCGGCGAGGAGCGGGTGAACTGGCGCTCCCGGGACCTGGTGCGCGCCGATGTGCGCCCCTACCTGCTTGGCGTCTCGCCCCTGCTGGCCCACCTGCCCATGGTCGAGCTCAGCCCCGGGCAGCGCGATCTGCTGATCCGGGCCGGCCATCCTCCGGCCGTCCCCCCCGGCGTGCCCGAGGGCACCGTGCTCCGGGCGGTCTTCGGCGGGCGGATCCTCGCCCTCGTGCAAGCCTCTCCCGGTCGGGCCAAGCTGGTCTGGTCGGAACGAGAGGGCTAGGCGACGTGCCGGACCGTCTCTCCGCTGGCCGCCGGGCTGCCCGCGTCGAGGACGTCGAGCAGATGCTGGCCCTGGGACGGGCCCTGGGTCGGGCCGCCTCGGCCCTCTCCACCTCGGCCCTCTCCGCCTCGGTCCGCGACGCGCACCCGCTGGTGGTCGCGCTCTCCGGGCCGCTCGGGGCCGGCAAGACCGCCCTGGCCAAGGGGGTCGGCCAGGGGCTGGAGCTGCAGGCCGAGGTCCTCAGCCCCACCTTCATCCTGATGGCCGAGCACCCCGGCTCGCCCCCCCTGCTCCACGCCGACCTGTACCGGGTCGAGGCCGGAGACCTCGACAACCTGGGCTTGGAGGAGCTGATCGAGCAGTGGCCGGGCCTGGTCCTGGTCGAGTGGGCCGAGCTGTATCCCCAGGTGCTGCCCGCCGATCGCATCGAGGTCCTCATCGGGCTGGACGGCGAGGGGCGACAGGTCGAGGCCCGGGCGCACGGGCCCCTCGCCCAGGGGCTGCTCGACGCGTGGTGGGCGGCGCGATGAGCGAGGCGCGGCCGAGCTTCCGGCGTCGGCTGGCCCCCCCGGAGATCCAGGGCCGGGTCCTGGCGATGGTGTTGCTGCTGCTGCTCTCGGGCGGCCTGCTGTTGGCCCGCCAGCGGTGGATCCAGAGCCGCGCGGAGGCCCCCTTCGTGATGGTCGAGGTGCAGGGCGCCGTCCCCCGCCCCGGGCTGGTCGCCCTGCCGGTCCCGGCCACCGTCCACGGCGCCATCCGCGAGGCCGGCGGAGATCCGACCGGCCAGGTCGACACCGCGGTGCCCCCCGGGACCCGCATCGTGGTCGAGCCGGGGAGCTGGCGGGCCGAGGCGATGGACGAGCTGCTGGTGGTGGGGCTGCCGGTGGACGTCAACGCGGCCTCGGCGGCAGCCCTGGCGGCGATCCCGGGTCTGGGGCCCTCCAAGGCCGCAGCCATCGTCGCCGACCGCGAGGCCAAGGGCCGCTTCGCCACCGTCGAGGAGCTCGACCGGGTCAAGGGCGTGGGCCCCTCCACCGTCGAGCTGATGCGTCCCTTCGTCGTCGTCGGGCCCTGAGGCTCAGAGCCCCAGCGTCGCCAGGGCGGCCTCGCCAGCGGGGGCGAGCTCCCGCTGCCCCAGGCGGGAGAGCCAGGGGAAGGAGTGAACCGGGGCGGCTATGCGCGCGGCGAGGTCCTCGGCGTTCCAGGGGTGCAGCGGGCTGCTGCGCTCGGGGCTGACCAGGACAAGCCCCTGCAGCGGGAGGCCCCGATCGAGGACGGCCTGCACGGTCAGCAGGGCGTGGTTGAGCACCCCCAGGCGGTTGGCAGCGACCACGACCACCGGCAGGCCCAGGCCATGGGCGAGGTCGGAGACATCCTGGGTCTCGGTGAGCGGCACCCGCCAGCCGCCGACGCCCTCGACCAGCGCGAAGCCCTCGCCGGCCATCGCGCGGATCCCGCTCAACAGCTCGTCGAGGTCCAGGCGCAGCCCGGCCAGCCGCGCGGCGCGGTCGGGGGCGCAGGGCTCCAGCAGGCAGCGGGTGACCAGCGGCGGGTGGCCAGCCGCCATGCCCAGCAACGCGGCGTCGGGGCCGGGCGCCGCGCTGCCGGTGGCGATGCACTTGATCGCCCGGACAGGGGCCCCACGGGCGCGCAAGGCCGCCGCCAGGGAAGCGCTGACGACGGTCTTTCCGACCTCGGTGTCCGTGCCGGTGACGAAGAGGCCCTGCATCTACTCCTCGCCCTGGCTCTCGTCTGGAGCGGTCTCCGGCTTGGTCTTTCGGGGGGCCACCGCGTCGAGCAGGGCCTCGGTGGAGCGGATCACCCCGCTGGCCAGGACCCGGGCTCCCGCCGCCAGGGGGGCCTCGCCCTCGCGCAGCTCGGGGTCGACGTCGTGGTGCTTGGAGACATGCTCCAGGGCCGCGATCGGGTCCGTCGGGTTGTTCTGGAGCCCCTCTCCGGTAGCCAGCAGCCAGCGTCCCAGGGTGGATCCCAGCCGCTTGACCGTCTCGTCGGCCTCAGCCCCCAGGACGGGCTTCTCGGGATCGAGCTCGACCTTGGTGTAGCGGGAGCCGACGAGCTGGGTCAGGACCCCGCCGACCACCCGGCCCACCTGCTCGATGCCCTGCTCCAGCTCGGAGGCCTCGCCCGGCCCCTCGGCTTCGTCGGCTCTGCGTTCGCCGCTCATGATCTGCTCCGTCGGGTCCCCGCATGCCAGGTCCACTCGACCTCGGGGCCGTCCTCCTCAACATTGCTCACCTCGTGGCGATCGGCCAGCCACCGCAGGTGGGTGAGGATCTGTCGGGCGGCGATGGCCTGGAACAGCGGCTGCTGGACCAGCGGGCCGACCTCGGCGTAGACCTCGGCCACCAGCCCCCCGGGGGTGGCTGGTCCGGTCCGGAGGGCGCCCAGGATGCGCTGCGAGCGGGCGTGGCGGTGAGCGGCCAGGCGAGCCAGCTCCCCCGGCGCGTCGGGCAGGATCGGGCCGTGGGCGGGCAGGAGGCGCCGAGCTCCGGTCGCTGCGAGGCGGTCCAGGCTGGCGAGGTAGTCGGCCAGGTCCCCCTCGGAGGGGTCGAGCAGGATCGTGCCCACCCCCGCGACCATGTCGCCGGCGACGACGGTCCCGTCGGGCCGGGACAGGCAGAGGTGCCCGGGGGCGTGACCCGGGGTGAGCAGGGCCGTCCAGGGGCCCCCGGGCAGGTCGAGGACCTCCTGGTCCTCGATCAAGCGGTCGACCGGGAGATCCAGCAGCCCGGCGGTCCGCCGATGGGCCCAGACCGGGACGCCGGTGCGGCGGACCAGCTCGGCGGCACCCCCGGCGTGGTCGATGTGGTGATGGGTCAGGAAGATGGCGCCCGGCGGCTCGGGCAGCGCCTGGAGCAGCGCCTCGACGACCTCAGGGTCGGTGCAGCCGGGATCGACCAGCACGGGGGCCCGGCGCCCCAGCACCCAGACGTTGGTGTGCGTGGGAGGGGGCAGGGTGGGGCTGGCCACGGCGACCCGGGCGAGGCCCTCGCCGAGTCTCTCCAGCGTCGTCACCGGCTGGCCAGCAGGGCGAGCACAGCGGTCGCGATGAAGAGCAGGGCCAGCCCCAGGGCCAG